>CALJVC010000001.1 GCA_937974845.1 uncultured Pseudogracilibacillus sp.
AATTTCAATCCACGCACCCCATACGGGATGCGACTGCTAGATATAGTTTTAGTCTAGCATAGATCACTATAGATTGAAAAGTAATTATTACCATCATGTGTTTCAGCCTGAAAAAGCCCTTGTATTTTCCTTTTATTTACAAAAGCCTGCGCGAACCTCCCCGGGTTTTCATGTTCACTTGAGGTTCGCGCATTATATTTCTATGAAAGCTTACCATATACTCAAGTGTATACTTCCTCTGTTATGTCTAGCCAATCGGTATCTTTTTTCACACTTAACATCCTTTGCTTGGCTTCACGTTCATAATCATCATGATCGAACCATACATGTTCAATAAAATAACTATCCTTTTCTTCACTGTATTTCCAGAGTGCGCGAAAAACAGGATCATTACCACCCTTAAACAGATGGTATTCCAAAGATTGTTGCTTTACTCCTGAAAACGTGGTCTCATGATTTAAAGTACCTCGATACTCTACGGGATTCGTTTCAAATTGATAGATTAGATCCCTAATCTCTTTATACACAGCCTTCCTATAGCCACCATATTGTCGATTGATGAACTTATATAAGGAGGCATTCATCTTTACCTTAGATTTAAATAGTTTATAAAACTTATCTTGTTCACATAAATACACACCAAGTGGGTTTAGCGCAACTAAGTCATCGACCCTTTCAAAAATAAAAGCTTGCTCTTTGATTAGCCGGAGTTCTTCTTCAGAAAGCTTCTCATACTCTAGGCAATTTTCATCCAGAAACTTTTTTAAAGTACGATGATTTTCTTCAATAAAGGTATCATCAATTTCGATTTTTATTGCAGGTATTTCATGTAAAACATTAGTAAACTCGTATAAATAAACCGTTGTAAAGCCATGCAATGCTCCTACGAGATAACCTAAGGAAGTCATTATTTTATATCCACCAATTGGCGCAAAGCAAGTCGTAGTTGGCTCTCCTTCTAACAAAGACATATGCAGATCGCTTAAAAACTTGCCTAAAGAACGGTTTAGCACTGAACGATTATGGACATCAAAGTCATAAATTTTGCGTAAGCTTACCCTAGCCTCATATATTTTCTCTAAAATATACTTATTCACACAGGCTGAGATGTACCCTTTTTTTGTATCAGTATAGAATAATACAATATAAGGTTTCCCTTCTAAACGCTTTTGCTCTTTTAAGGCTGCTACAATAGCAATCTCTGCACTAGCTCTAACAAGTTCTTTCTCTTCTAATCCCATAATCTCTTCAATTAAAAAGTAGATAGCCTGATCAACTATTCCATCTAAATCTTCTGTTGTAGAACCTGTTAGATTTAAGGATGGAAATTGTTCTCCTAGGAGATCCCTATGATTAGAGATTACTGAAATACCGGATGTAATAATCAATCGGTTGTACAAACAAATCCCTCCAAAGTAAAAGGCTTCAATATTTACCATCTAGTAAATCCTGGACAGTTGGTAGTTTAGGCTTCTTATCATATCCATTTTCAAGTGGCATATACTTCATTTTCTCTTGGGATAAGGGGGATTTTTCCTTCATTGCAAAAAACAATCGAAGACTTTCCGCTTCTTCTAAGTTAATCGAAAAGTGCTCTTCTATAAAATGTTTATACAATTCTATATAGGAATCAATATCGATATTTTCCATATCTATCTGGAAAAAGTTACCTAGGTTATCGTACTTATCCATTGGTCTAATCGCTCGACATTTAAAATTAGTAAATTTTACGACACCATAGCCATATGGTTTTCCCATACCTAGCTGATGAAAGGTCGGACCCTTTAAAGCCCAAAGAAGAAGACCAAGTTCATCTTTGTGTAACTGTTCAAATCGAATCTTTGCAGAAAAGACCGAGCTGTCTGGTAAGAGATGCAAAGATTGTGATCCCTTTGAACCGATGAAAGTATCCTTAATCCAATACTGCTTCATCCCTCGGAGTTGGGCATGTTTGTCATTATAAGTATAGTAATCTTTCTTATCTAATTCTTGTTCTAAATACATTTGAACAGATGAAGCTCTAGGCCCCATCAAAGTGACATCTGATTTAACTAGGTTTCGGGGATGCTCTGATAATTCACTTGGAAACACCTTGATCCTGGAAGCGTAATTTCCATCTGGTTCCTTGTCTTTAACTTTATTATTAACGAAACCAAACAGCGCCTGTTCATAGTCAATTCCAAAGGCCTTTTCCTTGATCCTACTCGGGATTAAATCCTTAGTCGTCTGATTATAAGGAATTCGTAAAAAAGCCGTAAAGCCAAAATAAACCTTATCATTATGGTGTAGATAAAAACACGGTTTAGCTGCTTCAATTCCATTTTTTCTCGGTAAAGAGAAATGTTTTTCTAAATTTTCCCGCTTCTTTTTAAAAAATTTAGACTTCCTATAATTATAGTCAGCTTTAAAGGCCTTGATATCATCTTCAGTTAGTTGAATAGGTTTTGCAGCTTTATTTATTTCATTAATAATATAAAAAGTGCGCTTGTTCCTAATAGAACCAGTAAAAATCATGTGACCTTTAAAAGAAGCATCCTCGTTATTGAGCTTAATCGCTTTTCCGTACTGATTTACTGAAAACTTACATTCTTGTACTTCGAAACCATCTTCCAAATATTTCCTGTATTTTACCTTATCCTTTTTAGGCACCTTATTAATATGATACTTATAGTAACTCTTCCCCTTCCTCCCACCATCAGTCCGGGCCGGATAAATAACGTAATTTCTTCCATATTTAACAATATAACCAGCCTTGACCTTGCGTGGAACACTACCAAATTGTCCATCATTCGTAATACCGAGTACCCTTCTATATTCTTTTCCTAAAGAGGTCGAACTTTCGCCCACTGCACGATAATAGAATTTTTCTTCCTGAATATCCCGAGACCAATCGCTCATGGATAGGACACGGACGTTGTTTCGAATTAAACCACGTAGTGTAGAACCGGGGATAACATACTTACCCTCAGCATTTTTCACGAATTCATTAGGAGATTTTTTTTCGTTCCTATCCTTGCCTTTTGCAACTAAAATGGGAGATTCTGCAACGATATCAAAGGTAATTTCACCGGAAAGTAAATGTTTATCCCCTTCTTTACTTAAATCATGGCTCGGTAGCTCGTTTAAATCTTGATACCGGTTAATGATTTTCTCTGGAAAAGGGATAAAATTGTACGGTGCGTAAGCTACTTGCTTTTTATTTGTCATAAGACATCTCCTTTCTCAGGTCGATTGGACAAGAATATTCGATGTAAGCTTGATCATCTTCATCAAAGGCAAGACAATGATGAATCACTAAAGTATCTTTTTTTAAACGATCTATGAACTGTGGCATTAATAATTGTTCTCTTTCTACGATGAAAGCCTTATCCAACTTTTCACTATCGTAACTAGTACAAACCCAGCTACCCTCTCGCTTCCAAATATGCCAAGATTTTTTACCATCAAATGCCCAGGCTTCATATAATTCACTCGCCTTTATTGGCAATTTCCCCCGTTTAAAAATCAATTCACTATGTAAATAAGCTAATACATAAACATCCTCTGGCAAAGTTTTAGGTAGGATGAAACCATCCTTTTGCACTTCGATTGTAGACGTTTTTAAATATAAGGAATTAGACATGCTTCCCCACCTCCGAAGATTGACGGGCCCGATTTAAAGCTTGATCGAAAAGATTGAGTAGACCTCCAGGATCCTCTATTTTCTCTTCCTCTATGGAAAGCAGTAATCTCTTCTCTTCTAATTGCACCTCAATTTCTTCAACATCGATAAATCCGTAACCTATACTTGCACGACTTCCAAGAGACAGGTCTTTTAAGGCTAGGTCCCGTAGGGCAAAAAGTAGTAAAGCACCTGCTACATAGAGATGTTCGTCTTTTTCCGAGTAGAAGAGGTCTATCTTAATATCGAAGTTCCCTTCAATGGTTTCTTCATTAAGTAAGGCACCATCCTTGTTCCCCCCGGTTAAGGGATTGATTGCAATTCGATAGTAGGTAACATTTTTCCCATCACAATTCGTCAAAAGAGTATCTTGAAACTGAATACTAGCCGCTCTAGCTTTGTGAGATGTATGGTTATGGTATTGACCAAAAATACTTTCTACATATTTATGACCTTCTTTTAAAGAAAGGGCATTTATAATACGCTCGACGCCATGACGTAAGACCCCTTTTAAACTAGAACCTGGAATATAGGCCTGTCCCTTTTCATTTTTCATATAAATTGCATCGGCTTTTCTTGAATCATAATCCTTATGAGATGCGATGAGTAAAGGAGTCGCAGTCTTCGCTTTAATCAAGAATTGTAACCTTGACTCCGGCTGAAAGTCTTCTGTAAATGTAAAAGGTTTAGGTTTTTTTGTTTGGTGAACGTAGGCTTCTAAATCATCCAATTGATTACAGTCATAATGATTATATAAGCAAGATTCAATCTCTACTCTTCCACCACCAATAGAAGTTTGGGCTCCTAGATGAATACCCCCATGGTGTAGAGCATATAATAGGTGAGTGACAGCCTTCCATTGTTCCTGATTTTCTTCATCTAAACACATCAACGTCAATTTAAAGCGAAATGAAGCTCCTGGTGCAATAAAGTGCCGTTCAAAATAGGCTCCTTCCTCTACCGTTTTTGTCTTACCAGAAATTCTAACCCCGGGTCGAAAACTATCTCTATAGTCTCCCTCTAGAAAAGCGTCCGTAAATAAAAGTCCTTCCTTTGGCCGATAGCTAGATTTTTCACCAAATAAGGTAGAGAGTAGATAGGTATATTGACTATTTTTTAAATAGCTTCTAAAGGCACCAGCTAAGGATGTACCTGGGATGAAGGGGCGATGGTATTGATCTAGTAAGACATCATTATCACCGTCACCTATACGTAGGGGCGAAAGTGTTCTAAGCTTTATGTCCCATTCATATATCTGTGTCAACCGTCTCACTCCTTATAAAAACGTTCCATATCATAGTCTCGAAGCATCTTCCTGAATAATAATTCTAGAGCCTCAAGGCTTACTTTCATATTCTCTTCTTCATTCAAACATTCATGGAAATAATTAGACCTCCATTGGTGTCTAGGTATGTCTTCCTTGATAAAGTCCCGTAAATGAACCTGCTCCACCCTGATTAAATCTAGATTTTTTCTTTCTTTATTCGAATTTTTCCGATCGTAATCTGACCAAAATCTATTCCAACTATTTTTATAAAAGGACTTTACATCCTTATGCTTCTTCGAATCCCGTTGCATTTTCTTTGTGAAATCATATAAGTCACCAATCTGCGAACGGGACACATCTATCTTCCCTTGACCATGTTTTGATATATAAAAACGAAAACTATCTAACATTGATTGGTACCATTGACGTACTTTTTCATGCATAACATTTTCAATATCCTGTTTAATAAAGCCCGTCTTCAGTCTTTGTATTTCTGCCTTTTCCTTTTGAGTACTTCTATGTTTGCGCATCACATTTTCACGAATTAATTTAGCTTGATTAGATTCAACTAATTGTTTATAGGGCCAGGAAGTAAGGATCATTAAACGACCGAATCCTTCATTCCTCCTTTCGCCGACTCCCTCATTTAGCAACTTCTTTACCCCTTCTAGATCTATATCACCTTCGACCCGATATCGAAAAATAGAGCCCGCCTTTACAGAACGTACTATGGGATGATAGGCCTGCCAATGAGATACATAGCCTCCGGTTAGCGCAGAATTTAAGATATACTTATCTAAATGTATCCTTGCCCCTAACTTTTCGCTCAGGAACTCTTCGTCTAATACATGTGAAATCTGACCCTGATTGTTCCGTAATATCCAATGGGACGTTGCTATAATATATAGCTCATTACTAGATACAGCATGGTTAACAAATTGTTCAGGATGCTCATGAGAAATAGAAACCTTCACACGGCTTCTACCATAACCACTATTTCTAGCACCTCCCAACCAGAGATAAAAGTCATCCTTTCCTAATAACCAATCAGTGAAATCATTAGACCTATCCACCTTGATGACCGCCATAAACTCTTGGCCAGGAGCAATCGATTCATAGCGATAAAGCTTCCCTTCTTTATCGTTATCCTTCGGTCCATTGAGTGATAAATGAAGTAAGGATGTTTTTTCCACTGAGCTTGCAATCAGCTTTTCTTTGTCCAACACCATCATTTCTTCATCTACTCTTACAGGCGCTTGCTCTTCGATTTCCTTAATATCATCGGTCAAATCATTATAAATCGCCCTAGCTTCTCCGGATTTAACTCCCCTTCGAGCTTGTTCTTTCGGTTCGTATAAATTCGCTGGAAAGGGAATAGATCGATGATTTCCAATACGTAAATATCCATTCCAAAACTGTATATCCTCTTCATTGAAAATCGTCTCTGTATTTAATTCCGCTTCCTCTATCCCACACTCATTCATATATGTATGTACAAGCGCCCCCCGTAAAACATATCCTGGAATATAGTTTAAAGCACTCGTAGAATCACTCGTACGTAAAATATCATTAATTTTCAGAGCCTCTTGGTTCTCTATTTGTAAAAGAATATAGTAGGGGCTAGTGGGTCGGCTTTTCTCCTGCCTTTTTCCACCTTGTAAGTGAACGAAATCCTTGTTCCATTCTAGCCTACAGGTTACTTCTCCCTTTCCACGACTCCGCATCATGCCTAAATGGCGCAATAATTTTACAGAGGTCTCAAGGAGCTTCTTCTCATTAGCCGACAGTTCTCGATTCGAGAAAATTGGTGAAAACAAGGTATAATCCCTTTGCATCACCCGGGCCTGTCTTAACGATCCGTCTTTAGCTGTTCCAGTCTCCTCATCTATACTCGTCATCGAACGAACCAGTGTCACAGCATGGAACACTTCTCGAGTAGGTAGATCTTTCCTCTTGATGAAATCGTACACGGCATCCGAAAGTTTCGCTGTACCGAACTTTAGTCCCCGATGGTTGCTCCTATGCTTTCCTCCCCTATCAGCCTCACCGAATAAAGTAACTAAGGCTGCTTCGAACTCTTCCCTATGTCCAGTTGGCAAATGATTCACATACCATTGGGCTTCTCGACGGAGCAAGCCCTTCACTGTTCTTCCAGCTAAAAAAGGAAGACCATACTCGTCGGATTGAAGATCGATATCTACCGTCTCCCTTTGAACTGTATCACCACCAAAAATAGTTTCTGAGTCCAGCGTTATTTCTAACATTCCTAGCAATTGATTCATAAGCTTTTCACCTCACTTAATCTAACGAAGTAATCAATCATTTCTAAAGCATCGTAATAAAAAGCATAATCCTTTCCATTTTCAACGGGCTTACTTTTAAGTAATCGAAATCCCATACTATTTCCTCGTTCTGAAATAGGAAATTTATAAAAATATTGATCTTTTATATCATTTTTATTCTTATTTTCCTGACTTTCATGGACGGTAAAACGATTTAACAAGACCCAATCCTCTACCGCTTCTATTCCGCGATGATACACGTTCCTTAACTCTTTCCATTTCGAACGTCCAGGGCTAGAGGAATTATCTTCCTTAGACTGACTTAAGGATTCCTGTATAATCTCCATAGCATAGCAAAAGGTATCCTCATAGTTAGCAAAATGACGCCGATCTTTACTATCTTGAATATAATAAGGGCGCATCGTTAGGCTGGGAGAATCAGGACTAGAAGAATCAGGACTGGAAGAATCAGGAGCTGTATAATATTGTTTTCGGAACTTTTCGATATTTTCAATCGCACCTCCAGCTTCGATCACTTGCCAATCAATTAAACAAGTATCGTAGCCCTCACTTGAATTATGACCATTGACAAGATTCCAATCCTCCCGATCCCTTTGCAGACGTTTTTTACCATTGTCACATAGTTGTTCGGCTAAATTTGCACCGAGCCAGAAGGGATAACGGTGGGGAATTATAGCTACTCCTGCACAGGCATTTAAATAATAATCCTTACCTTCAATTGGAATCGATTCTTGCTGTAAATACTGTAAATAGATTCTAGCTACTTCAAGCCCTATTACACCAAAGGTTATAAAAGATACGTCATCACCTGATAAAATCACCGGACGTAAAGGAATGATATGCTCCATTTCTCGATATAGTTGCTCATTTTTTCTTTTATCCCCGAATATGCTCTCTTCCCAAAGGGAGCGGTCATCTAGTAGGTGTCTAATTGTCTTTTTAAACGCTTTTGTATAAGCCGTATCTATATTCTTCGTAAAATCTTCATACTCTTTAATATATTCTTCATTGTCCTTAAAGCCTTGATTAACAAAACGTTGAACCTTAATTCCCATGGCATTACCGTCTATCGAAATAATCGATAGATAACTTTTAATGTCGGAAGAGTTGTCTTCCGAAAATATCTTTTCTAAATGATTTTGCTGTAAAAAGCTATACTGCTCTGCATTATTCAAAAATTCATTTTCATAGATAAAACGGTTGTTATATATGTAATCTCTTGTACTAAGTCCAACCAGTTCCTTCATGATCAGTTCCTGGGCTCGAGGCTCCACATTTTTAATATCCTGCTTCGATATAAAAGATGGCTTAGGATTAGTCGGTAGACCACTGCTACTACATGCTTGTTGCACTCCCCAGGATTCTTGAAAGACCGACTGCTTACGTCGGTCCTTCTTCTCTGATAACATGCCTTTCATTTTATTGATAACGTTAGTCTTATGACCATCATTAATCGAAGGGTATAAAGTATCCTGCGACCAGTCCATCTCTTCCTGGACTAAAAACAGTTCTAAACCAGGAAAATACCGAATAATATTGGCAGACAATTTGCGTGAAAAATCCCGCGCCTCTTCTTCCTGATTGAAAATATAGGTGGCACTACCACCACCTACAATTTTTTTCTCCGGCTTAGGAAGATCGAACCGCTCGACCTCTATAGATGAATCAAAACTATCAAATAAGGTACGAAATAACTCATGGGGATTCTCAGTAATGTCCCTGATAACATAAGAACCTCCCGTATTTTCTAACAAACGGTTCGTTCTAAAAATATAGTTTTGCTTTTGCGATACTTCATACATGACTAAAAATTTCCTTGAAGCCACTCTACTTCCCTCCTGCTAACTCCATTAGTCTTCAAAAAATATAGGCTTTATATCTTCCACAAACTTAGGCGTTCTTGCCTGAATTTTAGTATATTTTATTGGATTCTGAGCTTTTTCAGCATGATTCATACTATTCCTATATTCAACTATGCCCGAATACGCTTTAAAGGCATCCTGTTGCGACTCTACCAACCGTTTAATTGGTTCAACTAGTTGTTCATGTTTTTCAGGAACCTTGAAATATAATTCATCTTTCGGATCTAAAATGTGTAAAATAATGCTATTAACATCATCTCTAAGGTCTCTCTCTTGTTTTTCACCTTGAGGTTTTAGATCGAAACCTTCTTTTTCTAACTTTAATATAGTCACAGAAATTATATATTCTCGAGCAAAGGTCATCGCTTGTTGATACAGGCCGTGATCGACACACCATTTTATCGTCGCCCACATATTCTTAACCTTATCATCCCCGAAGTCTGCCAATTTTGCATCTATTTCTCCTATAAGTTTAGAAAATTGTGGAAGTATATCATCGGATACTTCCTTCGCTTTTGCTAAACGATTCTTTACTTCAGGAATCACCTTGTGTATCGTCTTTCCTCTACTCGTTCCAAGAAGTTGGTTGAACTCACTCAACTTTTCAGAGAATTGTTTTATTTTTATAAAATTTTTATCTCCACCGCTTTTACCTGTTTCCTTATCGGTTAAATGATTAATTCCTTTTGGATTTCCAGTCTCTAGGAAGGATTGAACCCCAGTTGTCCATTCAAGTAAATTTAACATGGGGGTAATATCGACAAGCGGAGCCTTTCTTTCTTCAAGGGGAAGTTTATCAAGGGGACCCTTTTGGAATAGGATTTCGAAATTTCCATATAAAAGTCGTTCAATAGACGCTCCACGAATAGTTCTTGCAAAATTCGCTACAAGCAAGGCAACCACAGGAACAAAACGAAAGCTATGCGTAATATCAAAATATAAACGATCCTTTTCGCCGACTAATTGGAAAACCTTTTCAAAAAGATCCCATTGAGCCTGTTCACTCTGGGAACTAGAATAATGGACAATTTTTAATTTATCCTT
>CALJVC010000002.1 GCA_937974845.1 uncultured Pseudogracilibacillus sp.
GTCCGAATAAACGTCCGGGAGGTTATTGTGCTAGTTTACCAGAGTTTAAAGAGTCCCGTATTTTTATGACTTTTACCGGTTCTACGAGCGATGTTAGTACCTTAGCCCATGAATTAGGTCATGCCTTCCATAGTTATGTAATGAAGGATATTCCCTTTTACAATCAGGATTATGCTATGAATGTTGCTGAGACAGCTAGTACCTTTGCAGAATTAATTATCCAAAATGCAACGATTGAACAGGCTCGTTCCACGGAGGAAAAGGTTAGTTTACTCGCCGCTAAGTTAGAAACCGCAACGGCTATGTTTTTAAACATTCATGCCCGTTTCTTATTCGAAGATGCTTTCTATAAAGAACGGAAAAAGGGCTTCGTATCGGAATCTCGTTTGAATGAGCTAATGGAAGAGGCCCAGAAACAAGCCTTTGGAAATCAATTAGCGAATTATCACCCGCGTTTTTGGAGTAGTAAATTGCATTTCTTTATCGAAAGTGTCCCTTTTTATAACTTCCCTTACACCTTTGGCTACTTATTTAGTTTAAGTATCTATGCGGCTTTCCAGGAGAGTCCGGAAGGTTTTGAGGAAAAGTACATTGCCCTGCTTCGGGATACTGGCTCTATGAAGGTAGAGGATCTAGCCCAGAAGCACCTCCAAGTTGATATCCGAGATGTTTCTTTCTGGTCAAAAGGCATCGATGTAATGGTGAGGGACGTGGAGGAGTTTTTACGCTTAACGGAAAACTATATTTAATAGACGAAGTGGGAGGAAGGCTGGCGTTACTGTATACGAAAATAATTTCTGTATATGATACAGTCTTATTCTGTATATGAAATTGGGAACTGTATACAGCACAGCCTTCCACTGTAAACATTATATACATTCTATATACAGTAGACTCTTCTACTGTAAACAGGCTGAAGAAAAAAATTGTTCTGTATACAGTAAAGCTGTTTACTGTATACAGACTGGGGAAAAATATAATCCCGTATACAGCAGACAGCTCTACTGTATCTAGAAAAAAGCTTCGTTTACAGTAGAGCGTGCCACTGTATATAGAAAATTTTCCTGTATACAAGAAAGTCGGCTACTGTAAACAGAATGGGTAGCTGTATACAACAACCTTAAATTATGTGAACAATAATTGCTTTTCTTCTAATAAAAGAATCAGCGGAAGCAAGATTTAACTTACTTCCGCTGTTTTTTACGCTCTATATACTTCTTCCTTGTGCTGGGACAAGCGGGCATAGACGCGAAATAAGATATAGGCAATTAAGGATAGGACAATTCCTGAAATATAAGGTAGGCCAATCGATAGACCGAAGAGCCAACCTCCGAGCGGTGGACCGATAATTCTTCCTAATGAATCAAAGGAAGAGAGTAAGCCTGTTACGCTACCATGTCCGGCACTCGACTGTTTAGTCAGTAAAGCAGAGACAGCTGGACGGATGAAGCCATTTCCGATTCCAAAGATCGTAAGGAAAATTGCTGCTGTAACGAAGGAATCGATAAATAAAATGAGTCCAAAACCTAAGGCAGAGATAATGATGCCTAGTTGGATGACAAAGGATTCTCCGTAGCGTCGAGTGAGGACACCGACAAGGCCTCCTTGGACGAGTGCACCAGCAAAACCCATAATCATAAATAAATAGCCTAATTCGACGGTATCTAAGCCGGCAGTTTTAGCTACGAAATAGGCAAAGGTCGCTTCTAAGCCGGATAAAGATAGGGAAACGAATAGTTGTAAGAAGTATAGGATTCCAGTTGGTTCTTGTAACTGCTTCACAACAGAAATCTTCTCGGCTTCTGTTTTGCCCCTTTGTTCAGGTGTAAGCGACTCTTTTAGAACAAATAATACGAGTAAAAAAGTTACAAAGGAGCTTATACCAGCGATAAAGAATGGCAAACTTAAACTGTTTTTCGAAAAAATGCCACCGATAGCCGGTCCAAGGATAAAGCCGAGACCTACGGCAGCGCCGATAATCCCCATTCCTTTTCCCCGGTCTTCTTCTGTAGTAATATCAGCGACATAGGCCGTTACTGTAGGCATATTCGCCGATGATAGAAAACCACCGATAATTCGCGCGGCAAATAACATCCAAAGTTTAGAAGAAAGGGCCATTAAAAAAAAGGAAATTGCCAGACCGAATATTCCGGTTAAAATCACCGGCTTTCTCCCTATTCGATCAGAAATCCTCCCCCACATAGGAGAAAAAAGTAATTGCATTAAAGAATAAACGGCCATCAATAGACCGAGTTCGAAGGCTGAAGCTCCTAACTCTTCAGCATAGAAAGGCAGGACTGGAATAATAATCCCAAAACCTACCATTACAAAAAACATTACTAAAAACAAAACTGGTAAGGCACGTTTTTGATTCAATGTAAATCGACACCTTTTCAAATATGTAAACTAAGATACATCTATTATGAAAGAAATATAACGCATCTTATTTAAATTGTAAACTAAATTATAATAATTATTGCAACTATATGGAGGAATGATGAAAAAAATACAACAATTTTTTTACAGTTCGGTCGATTCCCTTGAAAAAATATACGCTTCGGCATGGTATTGAAAGCTAGCTAATTTACGAAGTAAAGTGGATATGGGTAGACCAACGACATTATAGTAATCGCCATTAATTCTTTTTACAAAAACTGCAGCTTTCCCTTGTATACCGTAAGCTCCAGCTTTATCGTAAGGTTCGTCTGTTTTAATGTAGCGCCTAATTGTTTCTTCGCTTAAATCCCAAAATTCAACGTCTGTTGTGACGGAAAAGATTTCTTCCTTATTTGTAGAACGTAGGGCTACTGCCGTAATCACTTGATGGGTGTCCCCTTGTAGTTGCTCAATCATGTGATAGGCTTCATTTTCATTCTTTGGTTTTTCAAAAACTTTCCCTTTATACGCAACGATAGTGTCAGCCGTTACGATAATTTCATTTTCTGAAAGAATCGGGAGAGCCTCGGCCTTAAGTCGGGCGAGGGCCTCGACCTTTTTTAAAGGATCTTTAAGTTTCACTTCGGATTCATCCACTTCAGGAATCCGGAGAATAAAAGGGAGGCCAAGCTCCTTAAGTATCGCTTGTCTTCGGGGTGAACCTGAACCTAAGACGATTTGTTTCATTCGGATTCTCCTTTGGCTTAAATTTTCCCTTCATTTAACTTCGATTCATTAGGGTCGACGCGTCTAATAAAGAAAGCAAGAATTAAAGCAATGACTGCGATAAGTGTCGATACTAAGAAGGAAAAGTTTACTCCATCTAACATCGCCATTTGCTCGATTTGTAGTTCGGTATATTCTTGGTGATTTGCTAAGAGTGTTGCACGGCTTTTTTCCATCCGCGCATTCATTACGGTAATAAGAATAGCCGAACCAATTGCCCCGGATATTTGTTGTAACGTATTGTTCATCGCTGTTCCGTGAGGATTTTGCGACATTGGTAGTTGGTTTAGTCCGTTCGTCATTACCGGCATAGATACGAGGGACATACCGAGCATCCGAATCGTAAATAAGAGCATGATGTAATAATAGCCCGATGTTAAAGTTAGTTTACTTAATAAAAAGGTCGTTGATACAGTAATTGTTAAACCAATAATTGCTAGTACCTTTCCACCGTACTTATCAAAAAGTCTCCCGGTAATCGGCGACATAATCGACATTAAAATAGCTCCAGGTAGCATTAAGATTCCGGCATAGAAAGGGGAGATTCCTCGAACTACTTGGACGTATATAGGTATTAAAAGCATAGCGGAAAACATCGATGCAGAAATAACTACCATAATGACAGTCGATAGGGCATACATCGGAAATTTAAAAATTTTGAATTGAAGCATCGGTTCTTCTAGGCGAAGTTGCCTTCTTGTAAACAGGATTAAGACAATCGTTCCGAGAAGAATCGTTCGATAAACTATTGGACTTCCCCATCCCTTATCTCCAGCTATACTGAAGCCGTATAACAAGGAAGAGAAAGCTACCGTCGATAGAAGTAGGGAAAGGAAGTCAATTTTAATATTTTTGTTCGGCGTGACATTTTTCAACTTGAAAATTGCTAAGAGTAAAATAATGATTGCTAAAGGTAAAATCATTTGAAAAAGCATGCGCCAGCTATAGGTTTGAACGATGTAGCCGGATAAGGTAGGACCGATCGCCGGAGCAGCGAACATAATAAGACCAAAAAAGCCCATCGCTGTTCCTCGTTTTTCAACCGGAAAGGCAGTCAACATCACGTTCATTAATAAGGGCATCATTAGTCCAGAGCCAGCTGCCTGGGTCATTCGTCCAGCAATTAAAAACCCGAAGCTTGGAGAAAAGGCCGCTAAGGCTGTTCCGAGCGTAAAGAGTGACATCGCTGTAAAAAAAATCGTCCGGTTTGTAAAGCGTTGTATAAAAAACGCACTGGCCGGAACTAAAATACCACTAACGAGCATATATCCATTCGTTAACCATTGCACGATGGCTGGAGGTACAGCAAATTCCTCCATAATCGCAGGTAACGCTACATTCAATAACGTATTGTTTAAAAAGGCGATAAACGCCCCAACAAATAAAATCCCTATCATCGTATAGGGAGGGTTTTTATGCAATTCTTCAATATTCATATGGTATCCCTCTCATCAATCTATCCTTCACTAGTTTATACTTATGGTATAAATTAATCAACAAAATGATTTTGCTTTGAATTAAGCTTGAATCCATCATATACTTAAGGACATATGAATTATACCCTCAGTCTAAAAGGTGGTAATCATGGAAGAACGACGGTCTACTGTCATGCAAATTGCCCAGCATCTTTTTTTAGAAAAAGGCTTTTATCAAACATCTATTCAAGATATTATTCAAGCAGCAAATATCTCTAAAGGAACCTTTTATAATTATTTTTCATCAAAAAACGATTGCCTACTTGCAATTTTAACTCGCGCCCAAAAGGAGGCTTTTTCGAGAAGGGCTGAATTGTATCGGCAGGCTAAAGAAGATACCCTAAATTTGTTTGCAAAACAAATTTATATCCGTATGCAAGTAGATAAGGAGGAAAATTTACTACCTTTATTTAGTTTTGTATTCCATACGGAGGCAGAGGAGCTACGTTCTTTCGCTAAGACCTATCATCTGGAAGAGATCGCTTGGCTTTCCCAGCGTTTTCTTCAGTTGTACGGTCCAAAAATGGAACCTTATGCCGTTGATTCAGCGATTTTTGTCCTCGGTTTAATTCAACAATATAGCTTAGTTTGGTCCTTTTATGCCGAGGAGGAAATAGATATTCAAGCCCTAATCTATTTCATTTTAGAGGCTATCGATTCATATATTCGTTACTTGTCGGAGGAGAAAAGGAGTTTTGTACCGACTGAACTCCATCAAAGGGTAAAGGAAGTATGGGCGGTTTATGGTAAGGGTGATTCAAGGTTATATAGGCTTTTAAAGGAATTTTATGAAAAAAATAAAGAAGACCCAAAGGTCGCTCAATTTATTGAATTTTTACAGGAAGAAGACCGAAGACACCAACCACGTTCTTTTATCGTGCAAAGCTTATGTCAGGCTTTGGGCACTTCTTATTCTGATGATCGACTATTTAAACAAATAAAAAAAGAGTGCAAAAAACAGTTTCATTTTTAAATTATGGCGATAGCTATGATAAAATAAGATTCGTAGCTTAAATGCGCGGAAGCGAACATCCTAGGAGTGAAGAACGTGAAAATAGAACAGTCAAGCTTAATGGACAAGTTTTCGCCTTCGATTTTCGGGGAATTAAAGGTAGCGACTATCCAAAAACAAGCTAGTGGTGAGCGAGTAATTGATTTAAGTTTAGGAAGTCCTGACCTACCGCCAGATGAAAGAATCCGGGCGAAACTCGCTGAAGAAAGTGAAAAAGCGAACATGTATTATTATACCTTAACGGGCATGGAACGTTTTAACGAAGCCGTTAGCAATTATTATCAACGGCGCTTTTCCGTAGAGCTTCTAGCAGATAAGGAAGTTCTCCAAACGATGGGTTCACAGGAAGGTCTTGTGCACCTCCCCTTAGCTTTTTGTAACGAAGGGGATATTGTGCTTACGACGGATCCGGCTTATGTAGCCTACGATACAGGTATCCTCTTAGCCAAGGCCGAGCCTTACTATATGCCTTTAGTGAAGGAGAATAACTTTTTGCCTGACTTCGATGCGATTCCTGAAGAAGTTTTAAAACGAGCGAAGCTAATGATTTTAAATCTCCCAGGAAATCCCGTGCCGGCAAATCCGACGTTAGAGTTTTTTGAAAAGGTAGTAGAACTAGCGAAAAAGTATCAAATTTTAGTTTTACACGATGCTGCCTATGCCGAGTATTATTTTTCTGGTGAAGGACCGGTAAGCTTCTTACAGGCTGAAGGAGCGAAAGAAGTTGGAATAGAAATAAACTCCTTGTCGAAGAGCTTTAGTTTAGCTGGGGCTCGAATCGCCTATATTGTAGGTAATGAGGAAGCAATTTCGATTATGAAAACCTTGAAGTCCAATTTAGACTATGGAACCTTCGCACCGATTCAAGAAGCGGCTATTACGGCCTTAGAAAATGCGGAGGAGATTACGGACCGCCTTCGGGAAGTTTTTTCTGAAAGGCATCGGGTGATGACAGAAGGGCTTCAAAAGCTTGGTTGGGAAGTTACCCCTAGTGAAAGTGGAATGTTTGTTTGGGCTAAGTATCCTTATGCAATGGATGACAAAGACTTTGCCTTAGAAGCGATTCGCTCGGTAGGTGTCGCTATGGTTCCGGGAAGTGCATTCGGCGAACGGGGAAAGGGTTATGTTCGAATTGCCCTCGTTCAATCCCGAGAGGACTTAGCGGAAGCCCTTGAACGGTTAAGTAAATTAAGTATAGACAAATAGACGCTTAGATAAGCGTCCTTTTTCTTTCTAGTGTGGAGAAAATAAGCGTTACAATGATGATTATGCTGAGAGAAGGTGAGTAGGCTATGACATTAAAATATGGTGAAAATAGCTTTGAAGTGACAATAAAAAAATTAAATGAACGCGGTGTCGGTATGGCTTCTATCCGGCGGGAAAATAAAAGGGGCCGCATCAAGAAGGAGAAGATTACGGTACCGTACACTTTACCCGGTGAAGAAGTAAAAGCGACCTTGCTTCCACCTTATAGGAAAAAAGTTGCTCGGGTAGATGAAATCCTTACGGAGCACCCGGAACGAATCGACCCCGCCTGCCCTCACTTTGGTAGTTGTGGTGGTTGTACCTGGCAACATTGGCCCTATGAAGCCCAATTAAGGCAGAAAACTTCCATGGTCAAATCCTATCTTGCCGACCAAGGCTTTGATCCAGATTTAGTGAAGGACACGATTCCAGCCGAAAGTGAATGGGAGTACCGCAATAAGATGGAGTTTACCTTTGCTCCTGACGGTTCCCTCGGCCTCCATGAACTTTTTAATTACCGGAATATTATTCCCTTAGAAACTTGCTTAATCGCCAGCCATCCAATGGTTGAAATCGCCCATGAAATTGCTACTTGGGTTAAAGCCCACGGCCTATCGGGCTATAATAAGGAAAACCATGAAGGACTCATGCGCCACGTCCTCCTTCGTCACTCCCGGGCTACGGACGAGATGTTACTAGCTATTTTTGCGACTGAAAAGGCCCCGGAGGAAGTCCAGGAGCTAGTAGAAAGAATCGGCAATCGTTTTCCTAATGTGAAAAGCTTTACCTGGATCAAAAACCGGAGCCTTTCGGACAGTATCCAGGCGGAAGAAGAGGAGCTCTTATTAGGAAGAGAATATATTTTTGATGTCTTGGCTGGTTTCCGTTATCGCCTATGGTGGGACACCTTCTTCCAGACGAATCCTGTACAGGCGGAGAAACTCGTCGAGCTGGCGATTACGATGGCAAAGCCTCAACCGGATGAGAAGATGATCGATTTATTTTGCGGGGTAGGTACCTTCTCCCTTCCCTTTGCTAAGCATGTGAAGGAATTGGCGGGAATTGAAATTGTCGATACCTCGATTCAGTCTGCCCGTCGGAATGCAGAGGATAATGGAATCGATAATACATTATTCTTTACGAGCGATGCTCGCCGAGGATTGGCGAAAGTAGTAGAAAATTTCGGAACACCGAATTTATTCCTACTGGACCCTCCACGTTCGGGGGCTGGTGGAAAAGTGATGCGGCGGATTGGTCGGGCCGAACCTGACCGGGTCGTCTATGTCTCTTGTAATCCTAAATCTTTTGCTGAGGATATTGCGGAATTAGTTCCCTTCGGCTATCGCCTTGAGGAAGTCCAACCCGTTGACCTTTTTCCACAAACCTATCACGTGGAGTTGGTAGCATTGATGTCTAGGGAATAGATATATTAGCGATTGAAGT
>CALJVC010000003.1 GCA_937974845.1 uncultured Pseudogracilibacillus sp.
AATGTTGATTCCGCAATTTTTCTCATTTTAGACTAGTTTTGTCCCAGCCTCTTTTACCCCAGCTTTATACCCAACCGCGATAACGGGATGCTTCCGCCATCTTACGCACCCCTACCATATAAGCTGCTAAGCGCATATCAACCTTCCGCGTTTGAGCTGTATGATAAATTGTTTCAAAAGCTTTATGCATTACTTGGTGAAGCCGTTCATTCACTTCCTCTTCAGACCAATGGTATCCTTGCTTATGTTGAACCCATTCAAAATAAGACACGGTCATACCACCGGCTGATGCAAGGATATCAGGAACAAGTAACTTTCCTCGCTCGGCTAAAATTTTCGTTGCCTGGTCTGTTGTTGGACGATTTGCTGCCTCAACGATGATTTCGGCTTTTATTTTTTCTGCATTTTCTTCTGTTATTTGATCATGGACTGCAGCAGGAACTAAAATGTCGCAATCTAATTCTAACAACTCTTGATTAGAGATTGTGTTTTTAAATAAAGTCGTCACCGTACCAAAACTATCGCGACGGTCTAGTAAATAGTTAATATCTAATCCTTCCGGGTCATATAAGGCACCATGGGCATCAGAAATTCCGACAACAAGAGCTCCGGCTTCATGGAGAAACTTAGCTAAATAACTACCGGCATTGCCGAAGCCTTGCACGACAACCCGGGAACCTTTAATATCGATTCCACGCTTTTGTGCTGCCCCTTCAATACAATAGGTGACTCCCTTCGCTGTCGCTGCTTCTCTGCCATGGGTTCCACCAAGAACAATCGGCTTACCCGTAATAAAACCAGGATCATGGTATTCGTTAATACGACTGTATTCATCCATCATCCAGGCCATAATTTGTGAATTTGTAAATAAATCTGGAGAAGGGATATCCTTCGTCGGACCTAAAAATTGGCTGATAGCTCGAACATAGCCACGACTTAAACTTTCTAGCTCCCGGAAAGACATTTCACGGGGATCGCAAATAATCCCTCCTTTTCCGCCGCCTAATGGTAAATCGATAATCCCTGCTCGAAGACTCATCCAAATCGCTAGTGCGTTGACTTCTTCTTCCGTCACATCAGGATGGAAGCGGACACCACCCTTAGTTGGACCGACCGCATCATTATGCTGCGCACGGAAGCCAGTAAAGACCTTTACTGAACCATCGTCCATCTTTACAGGAATTCGCACCTTAATTAAGCGTAGAGAGTCCTTCAGTAACTCATATACTTCTTCGGGATATCCAAGGCGGTCCAGGGCGTCTTTTAAAATACTTCTCGTCGATTGTAATAAATTTGTCCCTTCTTTTTCTTCTGATGTTGGATTGTGTCGTCCGGATTGATCGGCTACCATTTTCTTTACCTCCTACTTTTACCTTACTATGTAACTCTTTATCGATTAACGCTTGCCCGTTTTTTCTACGGTTAACTGCACGAGCATTTCAATCATTTCATCATAATGAAGCCCTTCACTTTCAGCTGAATCAGGAAACAGGCTTGTCGGTGTCATGCCTGGTAAAGTATTAACTTCTAATATGTAGGGGACTCCATCTTTTGTAAGCAAGAAATCTACCCGTGAATAGGTTTCACAGCCTAAAACCCGATGAGCCCGGATAGCATAGTCTTTAATTTGTTCTGTCAAGGCGTCGCTTATACGTGCTGGAATGATATGCTCACTACCGCCTTCAGAATACTTAGATTCATAATCATATATTTCATTTTTTGGAACAATTTCTATAATCGGCAATGCCCGTTCTTCGTCCTGCTTACCAATAACCGGTACCGTTAGCTCAATGCCATCGATAAATTGTTCCACTAGGACGACCGTGTCGCTCTGAAAGGCTTTTTCTAAAGCTGGTCCCGTATCTGTTTCACTTTTTACAACCGTCAGGCCTACAGTCGAACCTTCTCGATTTGGCTTAATAACAAAAGGAAAGGAAAAAGATGAATGGATATCATTAATCATAGAGTCGAGGTCCTTATCCTTTGTAAAGTATACCTGTTTGTCCTTAGCCGTTGGAATACCGACGGATTGAAACATACGTTTAGCCTTATATTTATCCATAGCTAAGGAAGAAGCTAATACTCCTGAACCAACATAAGGAAGGTTTAGCATATCTAATAAACCCTGGAGGGAGCCATCCTCTCCATACTTTCCATGTAAACCGATAAATACTACATCGACATCTAAAGCGACGATTTCGTCGAGCCGTTCTGGATGAAAATCGATCCCGATAACCTCATGCCCGTTATTTTTTAATGCTTGAATAATTCCTTTACTACTAGAAATAGATACTTCCCGTTCGTTAGATACTCCACCGTAGAGTACAGCAATTTTCACGGTGTCACGCTCCTATCTTCACAAGTAATAAAACGATAATAAGGCTTGATGCGTATCCTTATCATATCATGTTTTAATTGATGGTGCTATTATCTATTTGTATACTATATGATGTTTTTAATTTATTAGAAGGGTAGAAATGGGAAGTCTAGGGCACCAAAATAATATAAAATAAAAACAACGATAAGAAGAACGATAATTACTAAAGATAGCCGAACAAAGGGGCTTGTAAAACTAAAACTCATCGGCTTTTTTCTAGCACCATGGACTTCCCGCCGAGGGGGTAAATTTAATATATCCAACTCGATATATTCTTCCTGCTCTTCTGTTTCGTCCTTTTCTATAAGCTCCTCCTCTTCTTCTAGACTATCGGGTTGATGATTTGCAACCTCTTGAAAAAGCTTCATCAATTGATCCGCCTGATGGCCTTCCTTCTGCTCCTTCAATCCATTCACCTCATTTTTGAAATTTTATATACAGCCCTAGGACAAAATCGACGAGAAAATGAAAGACAATCGTAACCATTAAATTATTAGTTACTTCAAATAGAAAACCGATAAAAAAGCTTGTAAAAATGAGTAAAATGAGAAGTACTGGCTTCTTCAAGTAACGGGTATGCAATAGGACGAAAATCGTACTTGCGATAATATAACCAAAAGTTGTTTGAAGAACACCCCGAAACAGCACTTCCTCAGAAAAAGCGACGACGAAGGCGATGACGAAAATCGAAGCGACAGATTGGTGACGAAACAGTTTCTCATTGATGCCGCCGTCATCGAAATGCTTTTTATCAAGGCTTCGATATAAAATCAGCTCCAAAACAATCAAAATTACAGCAGGAACAGCACCGTAATAAAATATTTCCTTATAATCTAAAACGAATAAGCGAAAGAAACGCTCGATCGTATCGAAGAAGAAAAAGCCTAGCAAGCCACTTAAAATTAAAAGAATCGCTTGGGTTATATATACAGATTTTTTTAAATCTTGAGGAGAGATTTGTTCTATTAATTCTTGACGGTTCATCTCAATTCTCCTATTCCTAAAACGCGGGCCAATTCGTTTTTCCAATCAGCTACCGGTAATACTAACTCCTGATTCCTTTCTTCGGTTAAGTTTACACTTTCTTCGGTTAAGTTTACAGAGGATAATCCACAGTTAGAGCAACAGTTTTCTTCTAAGGAATCGACTTTAGATTGAAAGTGCCGATACAATTCGACCCTTAAACATCGATCCGTATGAACGTATTGAAGCATCTCTCGAAACTTCTCCCGCTTCTTCCCCCTTCTCGATTCAATGTCATTGAGTATTTGCTCTAAAGAAACCTTCCAATGGGAAGAATCATAAACAATATACGATTGATCAACGAGGCGATAGCGCTCTACTTGGTAAAGCAAAAGTCGTACAATCGTTTCATCGATTTGTAATTGTTGCGCCAAATCATCGGCTGAAGCTTGAAGCTTTCGACCTTTTTTATGTAATACGTATAAAAAGTTTAAAAAAGTTCTTACTTGCTTTTCCGTTGGTAACTCTTGATCGATCAGACGAAGCGGGAGGATATCATCCCCTGGTTCATATAAAAGTACGCTTAAACTTTCCTTACCATCTCGGCCCGCCCGACCAATTTCTTGGATAAAAGCTTCTAACTGGGAAGGTAGGTGGTAATGGATAACGAGTCGAACATTCGGCTTGTTAATCCCCATTCCAAAGGCACTTGTTGCGCAAATAATATCTAGTTGGTCGTAAATAAATTGCTGTTGAATTTTTAACCGGGAATTCGGCTCGAGTTCGGCATGATAATAACTTACCCGTCTATCCGGTAGCTTCTTCTGTAAGCTTTGAGCAACAAGCTCGGCCTGGCGACGGCTAGAAAAATATATAATCGTCGGTACCGAATAAGTAGAAAGGATTTCGTATAAGCGTTCATCTTTTTCACCGGGAACCGTTAATCTTTCAATGTGTAGGGCTATATTTTTTCTCTCGGTATCATAATGAAAAAGTTGCATCCCTTCCCTATCAAGTTCTAGTATAATATCCTCTGCTATATCGGGAGTCACCGTACCAGATAAAGCTAAGACAGTAGGATTATTTAGAGCTCGAATCGCTTGCTTTAAGCGTAAGTAATCTGGGCGAAAATCATAACCCCATTGCGAAATACAGTGAGCTTCGTCCACGACGAAGAGACTTACCTGTACGCTTTGTAACCTAGCAAGAATTCGTTCGTTTTGTAATAGTTCCGGCGATAGATAGACGACCTTATAGTCTTGCAATCGAGATAAAATTTTCTCCCGTTCATCGAAGCTAAGTAAACTATGTAAGGCGACTACTTCCTTCATGTGAAAGGCTTTTGTCTCTTTTACTTGGTCAATCATTAAAGAAATTAACGGTGAAACGACGACCGTCGGATAAGGAAGTATCAAGCTAGGTAACAAATAACATAAGGACTTCCCCGATCCAGTAGGTAAAACGCCAAGCACATCATTACCCTTTAAAACGGCTTCGATAATTTCCCTTTGCCCCGGACGAAAATGAGTGAAATGAAAATGCTTTTGTAACAAATCATCTAATCTAGAATTCATGGCTTCCCTCTTTCGTTCGGTGTTTAAGAGCTGTTAATGTTAAACGAATCTGAAAATAGCTAATACTTTCGCTCACTCGCTCCTTAATATCCTTTAGCTTAAAGGTAGCTAAACTGTCGACAGCTTGCAGTATCTCCTCCTGTACACTGGGCGGTACGAAAGCATCTAAAGGGAAGGACGGATCCTGCAAAGCTATTTCAACTAAATGATCGTGGATCGTCGTTACTTTCAATCGACGAAACCGCGCTACATCTTCTATAGACATTCCTTTTGTGATCATAGTTTTTGTAATTCGTGCGGACTGGGTAATCGTCCCACTTTCTTCTTTTCGATATAAATCTTTAGCGAAGGCATATAACAGCGGATAGCTTCTAGGCTCCTTTTCTATTCTTCCAAGCATGTAGTGTAAATAATTGATCTCATGCAACTCGACATCTACTGGTGAAATAGAATAAAGGTTTGCCAACTGTTCTTTCGTCCAACCGATCTGCTCCGCCGTAGTCAATTGTTTGATAAACATCTCTATATACATATCGGGTAAATCTTCCAAAAGCTTTACACATTCATCGTATAGCTTTTGAAGATAGCTTCTAGCAGGTTTATCTAGTTTCCGATAATAGGCCTTCACCCAACGCTGGGTTTCAAGATGGTCAACGATTGGTATATAACGTGTAATCTGCCTCTGTTGATTCGTCCATACTTGAATCATCAAAGTCAGGCGGCGTAACCATTCACGTTCCTTCGTAGCATATTCCATTCCTTGATAATAGAGAGGGTATGGAAAGCTTTGCTGTAAACTTTTCTTTCCCTCCTCCGTTAAATGGAAGGTATCTTTTTTTATTAAATGTATCCGCTTCGAGTACTGTAAAGCCTTTACCTTTTCTTGAAAAAGGTTGTAAGAAAGATAAGGAGCGATACCAAAATAAGCTTCTAATTGAAATAAATTAGCGTCTTGGATTGTCTGAATAGAACGTTTTCCAGTAAAAAGATGGTAAACGTTATTTACGGTTCGCTCACCATTGATCCTCTGTAAAGCTATCAATATGAGTCGTTCTAACAAGGGCTGTCTCTCCTTTACGCTATATTTTACTATATTTTAAAGAAAGAAGACAGCCTCCTTCTTTAAAGAAAAAGA
>CALJVC010000004.1 GCA_937974845.1 uncultured Pseudogracilibacillus sp.
GAGCGGATTTTCTTCGAAAGTCGCCCGCGGTCAAGCTACTGCGTCTCACTTAAAACGAATCCCCCCAAAAAGTCGCGCGCAGGAAAGAGATTGCGTCTCAATTAACAAAA
The DNA here is from genome assembly GCA_937974845.1 of uncultured Pseudogracilibacillus sp. Classification (GTDB taxonomy): domain Bacteria; phylum Bacillota; class Bacilli; order Bacillales; family Amphibacillaceae; genus Pseudogracilibacillus. The sequence continues at coordinate 111 of CALJVC010000004.1, forward strand.
GTTGCGTACCAGATAGTGCTGTATCTTCCTAAACTAAATGGATGCCTTACCACCTTGTTAAGGTATAATCCTTAAAGAAAGCGGTTGGCTTAAAAAAGTTATTGACAACCAAGTGTACTAACCATATAATACAGATGATGTATTAATCTCTTCATACACTTTAAGCGCATCAAATGTGAGATGTGGTTATTATAATGTGCTCGCTTTTGGACAGAAATGATTTTGGCTCGATTATACGGTGACGTTCATCTTACAAGGGGTTTGGTTTCTCTTGGTGTATTAATTGTTTAATACAAGATGGATCAGTGGTGTCTTGTAAACCTAAGATGTTTGTAAGTAAATCTCGTTTATTTTATGGAAATCAGGGAAAGGTGTGATGCTGTGAAGTTACAAATTGATAAGCGTTCTCCTGTTTATTTACAAATTGTCGACTATTTTAAGGAACAGATTGCTAGTGGTCAGTTAAGAAAGGGGGAGGAGATTCCTTCTCGTCGGGAATTGGCCGGTCTATTGAAAGTAAATCCAAATACGGTGCAAAGAGCCTATAAAAAAATGGAGGAGGAAGGACTTATTTTTACAGAGGGAAATTTACCGAGTCGGGTGACTAGGGATGAAAAGGTAATCCAGCATGTTCGTCATGAGCTCTTAACCTCGTCTTTACAAGAGTTTGTTTCTACGGCAAAAAAATTACGCATTCCTTTGGAGCAGTTGGTAGAAAATTTGAAGCGGGAATACGAAAGCAGTGATTAGGAGTAAAAATAATCTAGTTCGCATGTCTTCCTAAATTTATAGAAAAAAGGGGGAAGGATAGATGATTGAAGTAAAGCAGGTGGAAAAGTCTTATGGAAAAAAAGTAATCCTAGATAAGGTGGATTTTTCCGCTAAAAAAGGAGAAGTAACCTGTCTCATTGGTGAAAACGGTTCGGGAAAAACGACTTTATTAAATGCCATTATGGGTTTAACACCCATCGATGGGGGAGAGATATTGATTAATGGGAAGCCAAGGAGTAAGGAAACGTATGAAATAGTAGCCTATATTCCTGACACCCTGACGATGCTGCCGTCGATGACGATTGAGGAAAGCTTTCAATTTATGAAAGATTTTTATAAAAATTGGAATGGATACCGGGCTGAGGAAATTCTAGAATTTTTCAAATTGAGCCGGAAAGAAAAAATCGCTAATTTATCGAAGGGAAATAAGATGAAAACTAACCTACTGCTCGGTCTGGCCCTAGATGCGGATTTTCTTTTAATGGATGAACCTTTTTCCGGAATAGACCTTCTCAGCCGGGAGCAGATTAACGAAGTCTTCGCCTCGCATTTAATTGAAAATCGTGGCGTCATCATCACGACCCATGAGCTGGATGAAATTGAATTTTTAGTTGACTATGCGGTGATTTTACAGGAAGGAAGGGTTGTCAAAGATTTTTATACCGAAGAGGTTCGGGAAAAGGAAGGAAAATCAATCGTCGATATGATGAGGGAGGTGTTGAAAAAATGAGAAACTATCTCAACTTGCTAGCCTTTGAAATGAATCGCTGGAAAAACCTTTATATCGGCTTACTCGCCTTGATTTTTGCCCTACAAGCGCTCGTCGTTCTGTATGAAATTTTCACCTACTTGGAATTAGTTGCAAGTAATCATATCTTACCGGAGCAGGTTTCGGATGAATACCTTTATTTTAAACTATCGGATGTAGTCAGTTTACCGTCCTTTGTCCTTCCCTTTGTTCTCGGTCTAGGGGTAGTGTTCGTGTATACTTTTTTAATTTGGTATCGGGATTGGTTCGGCCGGAATACCTTTATTTACCGGCTTTTAATGCTACCAGTCAATCGAATGGCAATTTTTTTCGCTAAAATTACGACGATTGTCCTGTCACTCTTAGGTATTTTAGCTGCCCAAATTGTCTCGATCTATCTTTTTCAAATACTAGCCAAACTCTTTATCCCAAGGGTCTATCGCTTAGATTTAAATATAGTGTCAACCCTCGAATCTTCCTTCTACTATCCGTTGTTGATACCGTCACACTTATCGAACTTTTTCGTTCAATATAGTCTTGTTTTTCTTTTTATTTTACTTTGCTTTATGTTTATCCTCTTCGAACGTAGCTTTCGGGAGTTAGGTATTATTTTTGGACTCGGTTATGGCTTTGCAGTCTTAGTTTTATTATTGTTGCCTTTTCTTTTCCAGAAGCTGTATCTAAAGGAACTGATCTTGATTGAATTCTTTTTAATTGCCATTGTGATTGGTGTAACCCTGTATATAAGTCACTATATTTTAGAAAGAAAAATATCTGTGTAAGGGAGGTAGCCCTGTGAAAAAATATAGAGCCAGTATAAGTTTGTTCTTGTTTATCCTTGTTGTTTTTAGTTTGTTTTTTTACCAATCGAGTATCTTGGCGAAGCAATATCCTCACTATAGCTTTGAAACCTTAGAGGGAGATGCTTCCTTGATCGATTCTCTCGTAATCGAAGGGGAATTATCCAATGACCAAGGGTTTTATGAACTGTTCGAATTAACGAGGGAGGGCACTAAGTACCAACGGGAGAAAAGTTTTGTTGAGCGTATGACAGATGTTTATATCCCGAAAGAAATTGCACAATTAGAAAAAGAAGTACCTCATTTTATGCGGGGAAAGGGCACTTTTCCAGAACATTATATGAAGAAGGATGACACTCTCATTTTCGTAGATTTTCCGTATAACAATTTAGGTCTCTTTAAAGGATATATTCAGATTGAATGTTATGATTTTAAGACAAAGGAAAGCAAGTCCTTTGAGCTCGACTTTCCTATCAGGAGTGATTATTTGAGCCTCGAGAAAATGTACTTGGAGGATGACCGTCTCTATCTATTTATTGTGGTTACACATTTTATCGATGAACTAGAAGTAGAAGATGAGGTAGTTTTACTTGCCTTTGATTTAGAAAAGGGCGAGGAAATATATATGACAAAAGAGAAGTTTAATTTAACTGATCACGGGTCGCAAGGTTTGTTTATATTAGGAGACGGGGAATCTGGTAGCGACTTTCTTTTAGCTCAGCTTGAGATCGAGGAAATTATTGAAGAAGACTATGAAGAGAAAGTAAAGCAAGTCGTCTTGAAAAGCGCCGATTTAAGTAACGGAAGCTGGACTGAGCTTACATTGCCAGAGCAATTTAGTAAAGGCGTATATCCGATTGCCTACGACGGGGAGAAGGTTACGTTTATTGATTCTGATCCGCAAGGCCTTAGTTTTATTCGCTATGATATAGAGAGTGAAAAAGGGGAAGAGGTTTTTCGTTTAGAAGAAAATGTTTTGCCAGTCGATCACTTTATGCTCTACTGGAGTATCGAGAACGATGGAAAATGGTATTTACTGCAAAGCGATTACTCTAACAAAAGGGGCATACTTATGATTGTCGATATCGCTAAAACAGAGTTGCTCTACCATGGCGTCATTGAGGCCGAAGAAGATATAGAGAAGTTTAATTTAGAGCTTCATTATTTAAACTTAATGAATAGGCTATCCTTATAAGTAGAAAAAAAGACTGGACCTCTCAGTGAGTAGGTTCAGTCTTTATATTGGAAACGATCCTTTCTTCAGTAGGCGGTTCCTCGTTTTGCATGGTAGTTGTTCGAGGCGTATTGAACCTAATTGAAGCCTGCTGGATGAAAGGACCGCGGAGACCTTCATTATATTAAGTCTAAAAATGAGCATAAATCTGGGCAAGACGATCGTTAAGTTGAGCCGTATGGACAATCCGGGCTTCGCGAATATACTCTTTTCCTTGAACAAAGAGTAATAGAACCGGAGCGGTAAAGACGGAATATTGTCCTGCTGCTTCTGGAACTTCGGAAGCATCGATTTCAGCTAATTGAATTTTTGGATACTGGGCCATCATATCACTGATTTGTGGCTTTAATCCATGACATACACTACAATCCGGCATCGTGAAGTAGAGAAAAGCAAGGTCATTTTCTTGAACAAAGCCTTCTACTTCTTCCAAAGACGTTAATTTCTTAAAAGTCATCTTTCTTCCTCCTAGATTACCGCATTCATATATTAGATCTCGTTGTCTATCTAAGATGCTTATTCTATTATACGCCTACTGGTATCTTTTAGCTGTTAAATTGCTTACTAAATAGAGTATTCCTCGAATAAATAATCTTATAAGTAAGATTAGGCTTCTGAAACTTAAATCTGCGCGCGACTTTTGGGGGGAATTTGTTTTAAGTGATACGCGGCGCCCCCACCGCGCGCA
>CALJVC010000005.1 GCA_937974845.1 uncultured Pseudogracilibacillus sp.
ACTAAAAAAGCATGGAAGCTAAAGGAAATTCCTCTGCTTCCATGCTCTTTTTTTAGGGAATACATACGTCATTTTTAGCTTACGCTTGTCCATTCCCATTTAAATCCTCTGAAATTAACCCTGCTAATACGTGTACCCGTAAAATAATACCGAGTAATTGACGACGATTATTCACGACCGCTAACGGATAATTCGTGTCGAGGGACTTAGGAATTAATTCGTTAACATACTCATCTTCACGAACAAATTCTATATCCGTGCGAATAATGTCCGATACTTTCTCATCCCTTTTAATAGCCTTGACAGCATCGTCTACAGTAATAATACCGATAACCCGTTCCTCGTCATCCGTCACAAATATGCTCGATATACTATGTTCTTTCATAAGTCGAACGGCAGCTTTTGCTGTATCCTTGGTAGAAAGCGTCGCCCTCGGCTCAATCATAATGTGCTCCGCTTGGAAAACTTTTGATCGGTCGATATCCTGAACGAAATCGACGATATAATCATTAACGGGTTGATCGATAATTTCTTCCGGTGTACCAATTTGTACCACATGGCCATCCTTCATAACCGCGATACGGTCACCTAGCTTAAAGGCCTCGTTCACATCGTGGGTAATAAAGATAATCGTCTTTTTCAGCTTTTTTTGTAAGCGAATTAACTCCGACTGCATTTCTCGACGAATGAGCGGGTCCAAAGCGCTGAAAGGCTCGTCCATTAATAAAATATCTGGATCATTCGCTAAGGCACGGGCAATGCCTACCCGTTGTTGCATACCACCCGACAGCTGTTGCGGGTATTGATCTTCATAACCCTCAAGGCCAACTAGCTTAATATTTTCTAAAGCGATAGCCCGACGTTTTTCCTTTGGCATCTTTTGCACTTCAAGCCCGTATTCTACATTTTCTAAAACCGTTCGGTGATCGAACAGACCGAAATGCTGAAAGACCATAGCAATTTTTTCCTGACGAATACGTTTTAACTCCTCAGCACTAGATTTCGTAATATCGATTCCATCGATTTTCACCGAACCGCTCGTCGGCCGATGCAATAAATTAAAACACCGGATTAAGGTTGACTTCCCACTTCCGGAAAGTCCCATAACGACGAAAACCTCACCTTCCTTAACTGATAAAGAGGCGTTATATACCCCGACGGTATGTCCGGTTTCATGTAAAATCTCTTCCTTACTCTTCCCTTGTTCAATCAAGGGTAAAATCGACGCTGGGTTTTTTCCGAAAATTTTCGAAACCTTCTCTAACTGCACTTTCACTGTCATTGTTCAATCCTCCGATGTTTCTGGAATCTGTCGGCAACTCCATTTGTAATTCGGTCGATAATAATAGCTAAGAAAACGATACTAATCCCTGCTTCAAAGCCAAGGGCAATATCGATGCGGTTGATCGACACAAGGACTTGCTCTCCTAAACCTGAGGCCCCAACCATCGACGCAATAACTACCATTGAAAGAGCCATCATCGTCGTCTGGTTGACCCCTGCCATGATTGTCGGCAAGGCTTGCGGTAATTGGACCTTCCGCAACACTTGTCCCTTCGAAGAACCGAAGGAAAGAGCCGATTCAATCACCTCATCGTCAACTTGACGAATTGCTAACTCCGTCAACCGAATCACCGGGGGTGTAGCATAAATTAAGGTTGCGAAGACCGCTGAAACGTTACCCAAACCAAAGAAGAAAATTCCTGGTATAAGGTAGACGAAACTTGGCATCGTCTGCATCGCATCGAGAATAGGTTGAATAATTTTCGATACTACTTTATTAAAGGCCATCCAGATTCCAATCGGAATTCCGATCAATAATGCGATGGCTACCGCTGTAACGATAATTGCAATCGTCGTCATCATATCTTCCCATAGACCAAAGGAGCCAATGAGAAAAATAAATATGGCAAACATAATACCAGTCATCACATTTTTAAAATACCAACCTAAAGCAAATATAATCAGAACAAAAAGCCACCAAGGCATGCTTACTAACACAAGCTCAATCCCATTCATCGTTTTAGATGAAAGGAGTGAAATAAAATCGAAGAAATTAGCAAAGTTTTTCGCTAAATAATTCACAAAATCTTCTACATACTTACCTAATGCTAACGTAATTTCAGGAAAATCATCCATGATTCACTGCTAGGGCAGATTCACATCCTTATATTAAATTTTCTCTCTAAACTTAAAGCAAAACTTATAAACTCTCTTTTACTGCTTCCGCAACTTCTTCTGAAACCCATTCGGTCCAGACATCTTCATACTCCTGTAACCACCAATGGGCAGCTTCTTCATGGTCGACATCCTCTTCAATCATATATAAAAGGGCTGCCTCCGTTAATTCCGCACTCGTATGGTAATTAGATAAAAACTCAACGACTTCCGGTGCTTGTTCAGGTAAATCCTTATGCACAGCAATCGTCACATCGTTCGGTGGGAATTCCGTCGCTGCTGATTCTTCCCAAGTTTCCTTATCGTAAGGATCCTCCTCTAATAAGATAAGGTCATATTTAGCCGTTACAGAAGTCGGTGCCCAATAGTAGCCGACCCAACCTTCACCTTTGTTATACGCATCTACTAAAGAGGCGATAATAGCCGAATCCGATCCAGGCATAAAGTTGTTAAAGGATTCATCTAAGCCATAGGTATCGAACTTCTGATTAATATATTGGCTTACTTCCCAACCACTTGGTGCATTAATAATGCGTCCTTTTTTCGGGTCTTCTGGATCTTTAAAAATCTCCGGATATTTCTTCAAATCTTCAACCGTTCGTAAATCCGGTGCTAACGGTTCAATTCCACGTTCTTCATCCCCTTCGATGACGTAAGCAGGAACAAACAATCCTTGCTCATTATCATTGAAGTTAACACCTAATTCGACAATATCACCAGCTTCTAAAGCGTCTTCATATATCTCTTTGATATTATCGGTCCAGGCCTCCATATATACATGAATATCTGCATTTCTCAAGCCTTGAAAGGTCGTTGCTGTAGAACCTGTCATTACGTCCGTATCTACACCAAAACCTTCTTCAATAATTGTCTGCGCAATCGTATTATGAACACGCATACTATCCCAACCAGCATCAGCGAAAATTATCTCATCAAGCGCCTTTGCTGTATCCTTGTCACCTCCATCATCACCACATGCAGCTAAAACTACAATAAAAAGTGAGATGAAAATGAGACTGACATATTTTTTCACTACTAAAAGTCCTCCCATAAATAAAAAAATATTAAATTATTGTCAACTTGTACTTGATAGTACAGTGTACATACTAACAAACTATCGATATTATGTAAACCGTTTCTGAGGTTTTTTAATATTTGATAGACAATCTTTCATTTGCCTTTTGTTTTGTAAGGAATACTCCATATTTTGACAACTTTTTCTTCCTTTCTTTCCCTCAAATGATCTTTGTAAATAAAAAACTATCCTTCTTTAGTGAAGGATAGTTTTATGGATCATTTATTTTCTTTTAGCTAATTGTTCAATTAAAGTTAACACTTCTTTTCGTGAAGCTCGGTAATTATAGGCCTGCATCCTTTCACGTATCGTATTTTTCTCTTCGTTTAATTGATCGATTGCCTCGACTAAACGATGAGGTGTTAAAGCCTCTTCTTCTAATACATGGGCTACCCCTTTCTCGTGAAAGGATTGGGCATTGTCAATTTGGTCTCCCCGACTCGCACCTAAAGATAAAGGAATGAGGAGCATCGGTAGCTGTAAGGCTAAAAGTTCAAAGATTGCATTGGCTCCCGCTCGGGAAATAACAAGATCCGTTATAGCGAACAAATGTTTTAATTCGTCCTTAACATATTCGAATTGTACATAGCCCTTTTGTTTTAATGTGTCGTCTACATTCCCTTTTCCACACAAATGAATAATTTGGTAACGTGGTAATAATTCCGGCAAGGCCTTTCTCAAATTTTCATTTATCTTCTGTGACCCACTACTACCACCCATGACTAGAAGAACTGGCTTTTTTTGTGAAAAGTTTGTCAAACGTTCACCGTTAAGCCGGTCCCCTTGAAACAACTCTTCCCGGATGATTGGACCTATGTAGCGGACATCTTTTTTCTTTACATAGTCGACCGTTTCAGGAAAGGTCGTCAACATAACCTGCACAAAAGGTGCTGCCAGACGGTTGGCAAGGCCTGGGGTTAAGTCCGATTCGTGAATAATAGTTGGAATTCGGTGGAAGCGACTTGCGACCACAACTGGTACCGATACAAAACCACCTTTAGAAAAAATAACCTTTGGTTTCCTTTTTCTTAAAATATTCCAAGCCTGTAAAGTTCCTTTCGCTACTTTAAAAGGGTCTTTAAAATTTTCCTTAGACATATATCGGCGTAACTTTCCAGTTGAGATTGGAAAGTATTCTACACCATCTAAGGCTTGAATTAACTCCCGTTCAATTCCGTCATAGGAACCGATATAATCTACCTGCCATCCCTTTTCTAAAAAATGTGGAATCAAGGCCAAATTGACCATGACATGACCTGCTGTACCGCCACCGGTAAAGGCAATACGCTTTTCTTTCATCCTGCGTCCCTCGCTTTAGTTTTACGATTTAACCCTTACATCTCTAATTTATGTATGATTGTGCAAACTTATAAGTTTAGCTCTTTTCATCTACCCTCGTTTATTATAATGGACTTTACTAGCTTTGTCGTCTCTGAAAGACATTTTGAAAATAAAAAAGATGCCGGTAAACGACTACCGGCATCTTTTATCAGCTTGTTTATCTTATCCTTGGAGTAATAAATCGTAAGGATCTTCAATCATTTCTTTAATGCGGACTAAGAACTGAACAGCTTCCTTACCATCAACGATTCGGTGGTCATAGGATAAGGCTAAGTACATCATCGGACGTACTTCGATAGAATCATCTGGCATAACTACTGGACGCTTCACGATGTTGTGCATACCTAAGATACCAACTTGTGGAGCGTTTAAGATAGGTGTAGACATCATCGAGCCAAAGATTCCACCGTTAGTAATTGTAAAGGATCCACCCTGCAAGTCGTCAAGGCCTAGCTTGTTCTCACGAGCTAAAGAACCTAAACGGGCAATTTCACGTTCGATTCCAGCAAAGTCTAATTTATCTGCATCGCGAACGACCGGTACGACTAGACCATCATCGGTTGATACAGCGATACCGATGTCGTAAAACTCTTTGATAAGTAAGTCCTTTCCATCGATCTCTGCGTTTAATAGAGGGAACTCTTTTAAAGCAGCAACAGTGGCCTTAGTAAAGAAGGACATGAAACCTAGTTTAATGTCATTCTTAGCCATGAATTGCTCTTGACGTTCTTTACGTAAGTTAATTACAGCTGACATATCTACTTCGTTGAATGTCGTTAACATAGCTGCTGTGTGCTGTGCTTCTACTAAACGCTTCGCAATCGTCTGACGACGACGGGACATTCTTTCTCGACGAATTGGTTTTTCTGGTGTTCCAGCTGCCTCCGCCTGAGCTGCCTTTGGTGCTGGAGCAGAAGCTGCACGGCTTACATCCTCAGGACGTACTCGACCTAATGGGTCAGTCGTTGGAACTTCAGATAAGTCAATTCCTTTTTCTCTAGCTAACTTTCTCGCTGCAGGTGAAGCTACGACATCTTGATCTTGAGAAGCTGCTGCCGGTGCTTCTTCTGCCTGTGGCTGAGCTTCTTCCTTCGCTTCAGCTGCCGGTGCCTCTTCTTGAGGAGCACTCTCTGCTGCTGGTGTAGCCTCTCCACTCTCGTCTACCTTTGCAATCGTTTCGCCGACGTTAACGTCGTCACCTTCTTCAAATAATAATTCGGCAATGACACCAGAATAATCGGTGTTAACTTCAACGTTAACCTTATCGGTTTCTAACTCAACGACTGGGTCACCTTTTTCAACACGATCACCCGGCTTAACTAACCACTCTGCAATCGTACCTTCCGTAATAGATTCCGCCAGTTCTGGAACTTTAATTTCCTTCACTATTATTTCCTCCCTTTGGATTAATCGCTTCTGCGACTACTTCCTCCTGCATAATTTTATGAACATTTGGTTCACCAACGGATGTTGCTGCCCTTTCAGGTCTACCTACATAACGAATCTTTTGATCGTCTTTGACTAAATCGCGTAAGTATTCTAAAACAAAACGCCAGCTTCCCATGTTTTTCGGTTCTTCTTGAACCCAAACGATTTCTTCAAGGTTCGGTAATTGTTCAATCTCTTTACGCAATTCTTCTTTCGGGAATGGGTATAATTGTTCAACTCGAATAGCTCGGAGCCAATCGAACTTCTCATCGGACTTGTCGATTGCTTCTTCAATATCTACCATGATCTTACCGCTTCCTAAGAGAAGACGTTTGGCATTTTTCTTACTTACTCTTAAGTTAGGCTGGTTGCGAATTGCTTGGAACTTTCCTTCGGTAAATTCCTTCGCTTCCGAAGCCACACGTGGGTTACGTAATAAGCTCTTAGGTGACATAACAATCAATGGACGAGCTTCTTCACGACCACGCATTAAAGCCTGTCTTCTTAATAAATGGAAGTACTGGGCTGATGATGTCACATTCGCAACAATCCAGTTATTTTCTCCCGCCATTTGTAAAAAGCGTTCTAAACGAGCACTAGAGTGTTCTGGGCCCTGTCCTTCATACCCATGAGGTAAGAGGATGACCATATTTGATTTATCGCCCCATTTTGCTCGAGCGGAAGAGATAAATTGGTCAAAAATGACTTGAGCTACGTTCGCAAAGTCACCGAACTGCGCCTCCCAAATCACTAAAGTATCTGGCGAGTGCACGCTATAGCCATATTCAAAGCCTAAGACAGCTGTTTCTGATAATGGACTGTTAAAGATATCAAAGGATGCCTTCGCATCATCTAGGCCGTGCATTGGACAGTATTTCTCACCAGTTTCAGAGTCATATAAAACGAGATGACGGTGAGCGAACGTGCCTCGTTCAGAGTCCTGACCAGACATACGAATTGGGATACCATCTTTAACGATCGAAGCAAAGGCTAATGCCTCTCCTTCGGCCCAATCTGCCTTTTGGCCTTCCTCAAGAATGTTTTTACGACGTTTGAAGATACGGTTTAAACGTTTAAACTGCGTAAAACCTTCCGGACGCTTCAGTAAGTCTTCGTTTAACTTTTTCAAGTCTTCTAAAGGTACAGCTGTTTCATAATGATCGATGCTCTTGGCTAAATAGTCAGGCATCTTCAATTCGACAACGTCGCTTAATTCTTGAGTCTTCATACCATCATAAGCCTTCTGTAATTTATCGAAGGCCTGATCTTTCATCGCCTTGATTTCTTCATCGTTGACGACTTGATCTTGTTTTAAAGCCTCACCGAAAATTTCTGTCACTGTCGGATGCTCATCGATTAGTTGATATAACTTCGGCTGGGTCGCTCTCGGTTCATCCATTTCGTTATGTCCATAGCGACGGTAACCGACTAAATCGATGACACAGTCTTTCTTAAATTGACGGTTATATTTATACGCTAATTGAATCGCACGAACCGCAGCAATCGGATCGTCCGCATTCACTCGAATAATCGGAATATCGAATCCTTTAGCTAAATCGCTCGCATAGCGTGTCGAGCGGGCTTCAAAGTTGTCTGTAGTAAAACCAATTAAGTTGTTTGCAATAATGTGCAAGGTTCCACCAATATGGTAGGCGTCGATTTGGCTTAAGTTCATCGACTCTGGCACAATTCCTTCACCAATGAAGGCTGCATCCCCGTGGATAAGGACGCTGATTGCTTTATTTAAGTCCTGCTTAGAGTAACCTTTTTCAGAACGGTCATCCTGGGCTGCGCGGGTATAACCGGCAACTACTGGATTGACAAACTCTAAGTGGGACGGGTTATTCGCTAATTTAATTTTCGTTGCTCTTTCACCGTTTTTAACTTCCCGGGTGGCACCGAAATGGTAACTCACGTCTCCTGTCCATCCGTAGTTAATTCCTCTTGAACCTTCCGAAGGAATTAACTCCTTATCTGGTGCATAGTGGAACTCGGAGAAAATTTTATCTAATGGTTTTCCAAGCACATGGGCGAGGACACTTAAACGACCACGGTGGGCCATTCCCATCATAATATTTTCAATATGATCTTCGTTTGCCGCTTTGACGATTTGGTCTAACATCGGCACTAGAGTCTCTAATCCTTCGATAGAGAAACGTTTCTGTCCAACGAAGGTACGGTGTAAGAATTGTTCAAAAGACTCTACGTTAATTAAACGTTCGAGTAATTGTTTCTTTTCTACATCCGTTAATTCGGTTTCCACTTCACCGGATTCAATTTGCTCTAAAAACCATTCGCGCTCTTCGTCGGAATGGATGTGGTCGAATTCAAACGACATTTTACCAGTGTATTTTTTGCGCAACAATTCCGCGACATCGTAGGCTGTCTCAACGGATGGTTCCGAACGGTCCCATACCCATTCAGCCGGAATCTCGCGTAGGTCTGCGTCTGTTATTCCGTAAGTTTCTGGATTGAGTAATTTCGATTCACCTTTTAAAAAGATCTCTTTTCCAACTGCATAGATGTCTGCTTCTAAATGACCGAAGCGACGGATAGCTGCAATATATTCCGTTGCAGCGGTAATTTTCTTCACTTCAAGTGCTGAAACTTCACCAACGACAGCTTGTTGTGGCTCTCCTGCATGATCCAACCATTTAGGGGCTCCATGCTTATCGAACATCGCTTTTAAAGAGGGATCGACTAAACTGGGATCCTCCTTATACAGCTCATACTGCTCTTCTACATAACCCAAGTTTGGACCATAAAAATTACGCCAAATATTCATACTAGGTTCTACCCTTCGTGCCACATTCTATACCCCCAATAGATATTCACTTAACCGTTATGAGCAGAATAGATCGCTCAGCTTTCATTATAGAACTGTAGCTCTTTATGAGCAACTAATAAGGCCTCTAAACGGCTGTATGGCCAATTTTTTCGAATGTAAACCCTTTCTTGTTTACATATTATGTAAAATTATTTTCCAATAAGAAAAGGAAAGGAAAACTTTAACCAGTCTCTATACAAATTATATTTTGCATTTTTAAGAAGTTTACCAGAAAAAATAATAAAAAAGTGGACAAGTTCTATCCTTGTCCACCGAAGCCTCCTATTCGTCACTTCCCCGATATCTTTCGTAAGGTAAAGGATTCCAAATTCTCTCCTTGACTGCCTCTTCTTGTAAAGGGGAGGCTAAATCTTCGTATATTTTCTTAGCTACTGTCAATTCTTTTTCTGCTTCCTGTCGATCTTGATACATAAACTCGTCCGAAGCGCTTTCGGGAGCTTGCGCGACTTTTTCTTCCAAATCGCTAATAACCTCTCTCTGTTGCTTACGCATCGCTTCAAGTGCGTCATTTTTCCAGGCCGGTTGAACACTGCGATTCACATCGGTCGCATAGCTAAATTCAGCAAAAATATCCCGGTATACTTTATCCGCATTTTCCCGAACATCGCGAATAGCTAGCTCTAAATCTTCAATCGTCAACTGTTCCACTTCAAGGGGTTCCTTACGCTTTATACCACCGATTTGGTGATAGTCTTTATAGAAAGGAAAGATGCTCGTAATCGTCTTATGCACCGGCAAGGTCGCCTCGCCATTTTCATCTGTCCCCTTCGGCTGTACCCCTTGCATAGCAATGCGAGCCGATTCTGGACGAACGATTTCTTTTGGTGGTAAAAATCCATGCCGTAACAATTCCCGGATACCTGTACCAGAAATATTAATTCGAAAGCGTTCATCATGAGGACAGGTTTGTTCTGAAGCCGGCATATTACAACGGGTACAATAAAAGACCTCATGGAACAAACGCACATCGATTCCTAATTCTTCCGGTGTAAATTCATCAAAAATTGTATGGCTAGCGTATTTATCATAATAATCACCAATTCCAGCATGGTCTCGACCGATTAAAGCATGGGTGCACCCGTAATTTTTCATAATTAAGGCGTGCAAGACCGTTTCCCTAGGTCCAGCAAAAATATATGTCACCCGTAAAGGGGATAAAATCGCCCGTTCCTTAGGGTAATACGTATCGATAACCGAACGGTAGGCCAACATTCGAAACTCATGGCGTGTATATTCTCTTTTAGCCATTTCTACTAAAGGTTGGATCAATAATCCATCCAGTTCTTCTAAAGCATTCCGATGGATATATTCATGTCCACGATGGATGGGGTTCGCCCCCGTAATAAAGCCGCCAACCGAGGTAAATTGCTTTTCCTTATAAAATAAGTGCCAAGTATCCTTCGGTTCCATGCGTAACTTTTCGAAAGGTCCCCAATCTACCCGGTTAAGTAGCGTAATTGGTCCTCCTAAGGCCGTGTCCCCCATCCGGCGATAAATGGAATCAACGCCGGGGTGGTTTCGATCCGTCGTACCAAAAAGATGCTTAGCCCGCATTTCCTTATCGTATTCAAAAATATCCGTAATTTCCAAAATAGCAATCGGACGTTCGCTTTCATCCACCAAAGCGACGTCATCTCCTACCGATAAGCAAGAAATGACCGTTTTGTTAACGCTTCCAATTGGTGCGAAACTTAAAGGTACCGGCCAAACGGTTCCATCGGTTAATCGCCCCTCCTTTAGTACCGATTCATAATCCGCTTCATTCATAAAGCCTTCGTTCGGTGATAATACTCCTGTTGCGATCATTTCGATCGTGATCACTGCTTCTAAATCGATCATGATCTTCGGTAGGGACTTAGCCCTTTCTAATTCTTTCTGCAACTCTTCCCCTGTCGCAACCCGGTTCACTAACTTGCCTCCGTGGGGTTGCTGAGGCAAGTGCTCAAAGTCTAACTCTGTCTGAACTTGTTGAATTGTCACTTTCATCATCTCCTTTAAGAAATCGCTTACATTTCGAGGTTCATGATGTTATATAACAATCCAACTAAAACTATAAAGGAAAATAAAAAGATTGTCAATGAAACTTCACAGCCAAAAAACTATTTCTATTTAACAAAAATTAAAAAACGGGTATAATAGGTGTAGTATGCATCATCCTGTGTGGGTAAACTTGATGACATCCATATTTTGTTAAGGAGGAATTGACGTGAAATTAGTTTTAATCCTTGGACTGATCGTTGTTTTTATATCTAGCTTCTTTAATTCAGCTTACGAATCAAAGCCAGGTGTACCTAAGCCAAGTCAATATCAGTAAACAAGTATGATAAGCTTATAAAAAGGACTGATTTACACAAGGTAAATCAGTCCTTTTTTATTTTAATTTTGGAAATCTTCGTTGCCGCAAGGCCTCAAAAACTACGACAGCCACGGTGTTCGAGAGATTTAAAGAACGAACATCCCCTGACATCGGCAAGCGAAGACAACGGTCCTCCTTCCCCTCTAAAAGGGATAGAGGTAAGCCTTCTGTCTCACTGCCAAAAATAAAATAAAGATCCTCGTCAATTGTAGCAAAATTGATATCCGCATAGGTTTGTTCGCCATAGTCTTCGACAAAGAAGAATTGCCCCGTCTTATTCTCTTGAAAAAAATGTTCGAGCGAATCGTACTCCTTTAACGATAAATATTTCCAATAATCCAACCCTGCCCGTTTCAACATCTTATCGTCTAAGGAAAAACCAAGGGGATGGATTAAATGCAAGGTCGAATAAGTACCGACGCACGTTCGAGCAATATTCCCTGTATTTCCTGGTATATCTGGTTCATGTAAGACGACATGGATAGCCATAGCTGTCCCTACCTTCTTTTCATTAATGTTCTTCAAAAGTTATTAAAGCATTCTTAATATGTTTTTGTAAAGTTTCATCTTTTATTTCTATCGAGGCTTCTTCTAATACTTGTCTTGCTTCTTTCGTACCGATTTTCCCTAAGGCCCAAACGGCTGTTTCCCGATGTACTGGACGTACATCCTCGAAAATAATATTCTTTAATGTCTCGACAGCCGTATCATCTTTATAATGGGCTAAGGCTATAATTGCATTGCGTTGTAAGGGGTTTTTCCCCCGCCAGAAACCCGATAGGTGCCCAAAGGTTTCCCGGAATTCTCGGTTCGTCTTTTCTAGCATCGGTATTAGCAAAGGTTTAGCAATTTCCGGTTCCGGTTCAAATTCCTCATGCCGATGGAAGTCAACTTGCTTATTATAAGGACATACTAGTTGACACGTGTCGCAACCGTATAAACGGGTACCTAACTTTTCCTTAAATACTTCCGGCAAGGAAACTTTCGTCTGAGAAAGATAAGAAAGGCAGCGTTGAGCGTCCAGCTGACCAGCTTGTACGAGGGCACCGGTTGGACAGGCATCGAGACAAATACGGCAATCGCCACAGCTTTGTTCGATTGGCTCGTCCGGTTCAAGAGGAAGGTTCGTGATCATCTCGCCTAAGTATACAAAGGAACCAAATTCCTCAGTGATTAATGAAGCATTTTTCCCTGTAAAACCAAGCCCCGCCCGTTCTGCTACAGCACGATCGCTCAATTCCCCCGTATCTACCATTATTTTATAATTAAAGTCCGGCACCCGTTCTCCAATAAAATGGGCTAATTTTTCTAATCGATCACGCAGTACAACATGATAGTCCCTTCCCCAAGATGACCGAGAAAAAATCCCCCGGCGCTTGCCAGGTAAACTTTTGGGCGCCTTTGGTAGTTTAGTCGGGTAGGCTAGAGCGATAGAAATAATCGATTGCGCCCCAGGAAGGAGGCGTTTTGGCTCTGTTCGCTCCTCAACCGTTCCTTTTTCAAAGCCTGAACGATAACCTAAACGTTCCTGCTCTACTAGCCGGCGCTTTAATTCAAGGAAAGGGTCCGCTGTCGTTACCCCAATTTTATCGATACCAATTTCCTTACTGTAGGCCTTAATTGCTTCTTTTAAATCTTTCATCGCCCGTTGCCTCCCTTCTCCCTAT
>CALJVC010000006.1 GCA_937974845.1 uncultured Pseudogracilibacillus sp.
GTTTTATATCGTTTTAGTATGCGAAAGCGAGACGGACGAGAAGTAGACGAATACTTGAACAATGAAATTGCCCGTGTGCTCAATTATCGTGAGAAGGTTGCCGAAAAGGAAGCGGAAAAAGAAGGTCGGGTAGCTTCATCCCTCTGTTCTAGTCCGGAGAAAGGTGAACTAGCCACATATGTAAGCGAATACAGACAAAAACAATTAAGAGGTGAAGAATGATGTCGAAATACCGTGTCGCGGTGGATGTAGGTGGTACGTTTACGGATGTGTTTGTCTTTGATGAAGAAAGTAAAAAGGTGATTATTGCTAAAACACCATCAACACCTAAAAAACCACAGATAGGAGTGTTAAACGGTATTAAAAAAGCTGGCATTGGTGGCGAAGACATCACGATGTTCTCTCATGGTACAACTGTAGGTACGAATGCCTTAATTGAAAGGAAATTACCGAGAACCGCCTTAATTACGACAAAGGGTTTTCGGGATATCCCTGAGATTCGTCGTGGGACGAAGTTGGATTTATGGGATGCTTATAAGGACGTAGCAGAGCCCTATATTAAAAGGCGGGATCGTTTCGAAATCGACGAGCGTATCGATTATGCGGGGAAGGTGATTAAAGAAGTCGACGAGGAAGAAGTCGTTGAATTAGCAAGGTTACTACGAAAGCGGGATTATAAGTCCGTAGCAATCGGCTTCATGAACGCCTATGTCAATGGAGAAAACGAACGTAAAGTGAAGGAAATACTATCCCGTGAAATTCCGGACTTGCACATTAGTTTGTCGAGCGAAGTACTTCCGGAAATTTTTGAACATGAGCGATTAAGCACGACGATCATTAATGCCGTATTAGGTCCTATTGTCGGAAACTATGTTAGGGATCTAGAAGAAGAAGTAAAGACGATTGGCTACGATGGCGATATTTTAGTCTTACATTCCGGGGGAGGGGTGATGACGGCCAATACAGTATCTAAATTTGCCGCCCGTACAGCTGGTTCTGGTATAGCTGCAGGAGCAATCGCTAGTCGTTATATCGCACAATTGTGTGGGTTTAAACATGCAATTGGTCTAGATATGG
Source organism: uncultured Pseudogracilibacillus sp. (assembly GCA_937974845.1). Lineage (GTDB taxonomy): Bacteria > Bacillota > Bacilli > Bacillales > Amphibacillaceae > Pseudogracilibacillus. Next base: position 1,078 of record CALJVC010000006.1, read on the forward strand.
GTGGAACGAGTACCGATATTTCTTTAGTTTACGACGGTGAATTGAAGGTAACGAAGGATTGGTACATTGAATATGGTTATCCGATTGGTTTTCCAAGTATTGAAGTGTTAACAATTGGAGCGGGAGGAGGTAGTATTGCCTGGATCGACGAAGGGGGCTCTTTACGAAATGGTCCTCAAAGTGCCGGAGCTGAACCAGGGCCAGCTTGTTACGGAGCTGGAGGAACAGAGCCGACGAATACCGATGCCAATGTCATTTTAGGACGGTTGAATACGGAGTTGTTAAACGGTCAGCTTCGTTTAGATAAGCAGAAGGCGATGGAATCGGTCCGGCATATTTGTGAAACTTTTGATTATACGGAATATGAAGCGGCGCATGCCATTTTACAAGTGGCGAATGCAAATATGGCCGATGCTTTACGGTTAATTTCTGTTAGTAAAGGGTATGACCCACGGGACTTTGTTCTCGTAGCGTTTGGCGGTGCAGGAGCTTTACATAGCGCCTATTTAGCCAAGGATTTAGGAATTCCTCATGTCATTATTCCGAACCAGCCAGGGGTTGGTGGTGCCTTAGGTTGCTTACTGGTCGACTTTAGACACGATTTATCGCAAACCTTTGTGAAACGTGTTAGCGAGGCAACGAAGGAAGAGATAGAGGAACGATTTATCGAAATGGAAAAGGAAGCGGTGCGTCTCTTAGAGCAAGAGGGCGT
>CALJVC010000007.1 GCA_937974845.1 uncultured Pseudogracilibacillus sp.
CACATGTAACAACATAACAGGAATTTTTTTCTTTGTCAACCTTAGAAGAAAAAAGATTACCTTCCCATCTAGTAATGTCTAACAAACTAGCCTACGTTTTTCCACTAAAGAAATGGCTATTTACCCAACACCCTTCCTACCCCGCTTCATAAAATATAGCACGCTAAGATTTTCTTTTTTATTTACAAATATAAAAAAATGTTGTACTATATAAACAAAAGTTGTATTAGTGCAAAACTTTAGTGTCGAGTAAAATCCCTACTAACGGGAAGTGTAATGAAGAAGGTGTGAAAATGAAAGGAACAATAGAAGTGAAGGATTTAACCGTATCCTATTACGGAAACGAAGTCGTCAGTGGCATATCGTTTACCGTTGATACGGGAAAGCTCATCGGGATTATTGGTCCCAATGGTGCGGGGAAGTCGTCGTTAATGAAAGCAATCCTGGGGCTCGTACCTAAAGATCGGGGAACGGTGCGGATCGAAGGTAAGCCGGTCGATGCCGTTCGGAAACAGATTGCCTACGTCCCCCAGCGGAGCCAAATCGATTGGGATTTCCCCATTATCGTCCGGGATACTGTCCTCCTAGGAACCTATCCCCGACTAGGTCTATTTCGTCGCCCGAAAAGGCAAGAAAAGGAGTGGGCCTACCACTGCTTAGAAAAAGTCGGGATGGAGGATTTTAGCGAACGACAAATCTCCGAACTATCCGGTGGGCAGCAACAACGGGTCTTTTTAGCCCGGGCCCTCGCCCAACGTGCTGATTATTTTTTCCTTGACGAACCCTTTGTCGGCATTGATGTAGCTAGTGAGCAAACGATCATTCGAATTTTGAAGGATTTACGTGACGAGGGAAAGACGGTATTCGTCGTTCACCACGACCTATCTACGGTAGAGGACTATTTCAATGACCTTATTTTAATGAATCGACGATTGATTCGTTCTGGTCCTGTTGAGAAAGTCCTTCAGGAAGAAGCGATGACCGAGGCCTATCAAATCGATTTCCAGTCCCTCCGGCAAAGGGGTGGTGAAAAGTGATGGAGTTCATCATGGACCTTATGCATTATGAATTTTTACAAAAGGCCTTAGTGACATCAATCCTCGTCGGAATCATTTGTGGTATTATCGGATCTTTTATCATCATGCGAGGCATGGCCTTAATGGGGGATGCGATTTCCCACGCGGTATTACCGGGCGTCGCTATT
>CALJVC010000008.1 GCA_937974845.1 uncultured Pseudogracilibacillus sp.
CAAGGGTTCGTTGGTCTGCTACACCTGTGACTTTTAAGCCGTAATAACGTTGGAAATCTTTAACTCGTTTTTCAGTATAACTTCCATATAGCTCAGTCTCTTTAATATTACCAAAACCTATACGGTTTAAATTTTTCTTTAATTGGATAGTATCTTTATGACGTTTTCCTAATGAAAAAGGGGTATTAGCTAACTGTTCTAATTGAACAATTGTTTCAAGATCGGCTCTACCTGTTACCTTTAATCCATGATATTCTTGAAACTCTTTTACTTTCTGTTCAGTAAAAGAACCATAAAGAGTTGTTAACTTAATATCACCATATCCTGTTTCGTTTAATAATCGTTTCAAATCTACAATTTTACGGTGACGAGAACCTTTCTTATACGTATTAAGAAAAGTATTCTCAAGATGTATTTGTGTATTAAAATCGATTATTCCACTTACAGGTAAATGGTAATCCGTTTGATATTGCTTCACCTTTTTCTCCATGAAGTCTCCGTAATAGTCAGTGACTTTGATATTACCATAACCTAACCAATTTAATTGCCTTTTAAAATCCGCTATCGAAGGATTACGCTTTCCTAACTGGTAAGGACTATGGTAAATCTCATTCAACGTATTCATGGTCGTTTGATCGATAATACCAGTAACAGAGATTCCATAATGTTTCTGAAACTCCATTACCTTCTTCTCCATAAAAGAGCCGAAAAGATTGGTTTCTTTAATATTCCCGAAACCAATTCGGTTAAGTTTTCTTTTAATCTCTATAATCTCATCAGCTCGATCACCACGTTTATAGGGTAGGGTTGTAGCTACTCTGTTTACTTCTACTTGAGTTTTAATTTCCGGTGTTTTAAGAGATTCTTCTTGTTCTTTTTCTACTGTTATTTCTTCCTGGGAGTTTAATGGCTCCCCTTCATCACTGTTATCACTTGATGGAACATTTTCTATTTCTAATTCTTCTACTTCAGAATGATTTTTTTCCTCTGTTTCTCCATCAACCTGATTCTCGGCCCTTACTTGTACTGAGGGGAACAACAGAGAAGCGACTAACATAATACTGAGAAGTCTATTTACCAACAATTTCTTTTTTACCATTAGTTCACCTCCTTAACTATACTTAATTATAATATCGGTTAACCTAAGATAGATTCAAGTAATAAAACAAAAGAGGTAATATTTAAAAATCACTTTCAATAAATAATAATAACTTTTAATTTATTTTATTTAATATTCTTCTAAAAATACCTTTAGTTGAATTAGTACTACTTTTAATCTTCTTTTTAGTATTAGATTTGCCTGTAGAGTTTTTCGTTTCTTTCAAATTTTTCATTGGAAGAACTTCAAATCCTAATTTAATAGGATAAGCCCATTCTTGCTCTACTATATCTATTAGCTTAGCATTTCCATATGAATTTTGTTCAACAATTGATTTAAAACTATCTATTGATTCTTTTGTTCCTGCAACTACTATTCTTGCTTCTTGTTTACTTAATGGTTTTATAAAACCATTAAGTTTTAATCTTTTTGCTTGTTTCTGAATCCACCGTCTATATCCAGGTTTAAGAACTTCTCTTTTTATCAAATATGATGTTCTAAATAACTCACCTTTTGGATGTTTAGGTAATATTATTTCTTTTATTTGTCCATTTTGAAACGATTCAAAAATTGGTTTCATACCGAAATATAAGAATGATTGTTGATTTGCTTTACTTTCTGGAAAATAAAAGTCTACAATTGCTTTTGGTATATCACGTGCTTTTCCGTCCATAGGGAATAAATGAGACTTAATGCTTGGACGTGAGTTAATCTCAATTATAGTTCCAGTATTTTCTTCCATGTTAATTATCATATCTATTCCACATTGAGGGAGGCCAGGGATTGCATTAGCACCATTTATAGCAATTTCTTTTATTTCTTCTGACAATTCATCAGTAACATCTATAGAATCTCCACCAGAAGTTATATTATTTTTTGCTTTCAAAAACACCTGTTGTCCTCTTTTTGGTACACTTTCCAGCGTGTATCCTTGTTTAACTAACATGTTTTTCAGTTCTTTATCTATTTTAATTCCTACAGTATTATTTAAAGCAGGATTTTTTCTCCTCTCCTTATTTTTATCCCTAATAAGTTCTGCTATCGTTTTTTTTCCATCTCCTACTATATTAGCTGGAAGTCTTTTTAACCCTGCTAACACTTTTCCATCTAAAACATAAATTCTTACATCTTCTCCTTTAAAATGTTTTTCTACTATTATCTTTTCATATCGCAAATCTTCTCTAACATAATATAAAGCACTTAAAAACTCTTCTTCAGTCTCAATATTGGCAATCACACCATGACCACCTGTACCGTCAAGAGGTTTTATGACTAATGGATAGCCTAAACGATTAGCATATGAAATAATTTCTTCTTTTGAATAATCTTTATCAAAAACCTCTCCTTCCGGTGCAGGTACTCCAGCCTTTAGAAGAAATTTTTTAGTTAAATCTTTATTTATACAAGTTTTTATTGCTTCTATTTGTACTTTGTCCCCTCTTGAAACTGCAAAACGATGTTCTCTTTTTCCATTGCTTAAATAAAACACAGTATGCGATTTCGTTTGATTTACATCGACAAATCTAACCTGTAAACCTCTTCTCCAGGCTTCTAAGGCAATACTGTACATACTAATGGAGTAGCCAAAAGCTTCTCTAGGAATATAACCATCTAAATGTGGCAACCATTGTACGTCTTTTTTTGCCAAATCAATCTCTCCTTTTATTTTATTGATACTAATGAAATTTATTTCTTTAAAAGATTAAAAACTCTTCTGATAATACTCATTTTACTTTTATCTTTTAAACCTGGAGCTGTTTCAGGTTTTTTTTCTTTAGATTTAGTAGAAGGTGTTCTCACTATTTTTGATAATCCTTCTACACGTTCAGGATAATATCCATCTTTTCGAAGACGATCTTGTTTAGGAGTTAACAAACGGAAGCCAGATTTCAATGGTTTAGAAGTATCAAAGACTTCAACAGAAGTCACCTCTGAATCACGAGAATTTTGTGTTTTAATAATTTCTATAAATCGTTGAAGATTTTCCTCTTCGCCAGTAATTATTATTTCTGCTTGTTCAGATGTAAGATGTTTAAAGGTCCCAAAGATATGATTTTTTCTAGCTTGAGTTCTTACCCAGGAGCCGTAATTTACAAAGGAAATCTTTCCTGTAACTACTAGTTTTGACTGTTTGTAATCAGGTGTAATCGTCGGTAATTTAAATTCTTCTATTTTCCCATCAGCAAACAATTTGCCCATCCGGGACAAATTAAGATATAAGTTCTTATTGGTATCAATATCTTTAGTTTCTGGAAAATAATAATCAATAATTTTTTTAGGAATATTTATCGCTTTCCCTTTGTCTGGAAATAGAAAGTTCTTTAAACTTGCCCGAATATCTATTTCTAAAACTGTCACTTCTTGTAAAGCTTCATTATATAACAATTTTACTTTACCGTGGGGAAGACCAGGAATAGCTTGAAGAGCTTTACTCGCAATTTTTTTCACTTCCTTAGGCACTTGATTCGTTATCTCTACTGTTTCAACCTGCGTTAAAGTATCTGTCTTCGAAGCTTTTTGAAGAACTCCTAGAACTTCCCCATCTAAAATATAAAGCTCTAACAACTCCCCAGAAGTGGATTTCTCTAACCATATCTCTTTATGGCCTATAAAAGCTAAAGCATCTATCAATGCTTGTTCGTCCTGTATAGAGGATATTAACCTTTTCTTCTTGGTGGTCTTTTCAATCGTATTTAATTCTAATGGAAATCCTAATTTCACAGCATCCGCAATTACTGAATCTTTTGTTTCAACTTTATCAAAATACTTACCACTTACAACTGGAAGCCCTGCTTCCTGTAAATATTGTCTCATCTTAATATAATCGCTCGTAATATCGATAGCCTCTTGTGAAATTAAATCACCTTGGGAACTATGGAAGAAATGGGTTTGATCCAAGTAACTTAATTTAAAAAAATTAGCTCTTTTGTCCGAAGGTCGATTAATAAACGTAACTTCAATCCCCTTTCTCCAGGCTTCTAGAGCGATAGAATAAGCAGTAATACCACAAACATTAACATCTTTTTTATCAATATATTTAAGCTGTGATAAAGTTTCCACGTTCGCTTCCATAGACATTTGCGAGCTCCTTTCAAGTTAAATCAAGTTAAGAAACGTCTAAATCCGATAGCCAATACCTCATATGATTTTTCATTCTTTCATAGACCTTTTCTGAAGGAAATTCCCCTATATTTGTCTTAATTACTGGACTTGCTTCAACTACATCCTTTAATAGTCTTAGTTTATAATCTTTTTTATGAGAAGAGTCTACATATGTAAGTTGCATTTTCGGATTTGAGAATTTTAGAAGGGAACTATTTGTAGTAAAATCCTTTTCAATATCAATAGTTAAGTAAGCTCCAATCTGTCGATATAACCCTATTTGACCAGAGAAGAAGTTACCTAAGGAATAAGCTACAAAAACCTCTCGTCCCCTTGAATCTACTAAAATATTTGGAGGTTGTAATACATGAGGATGATGTCCAATAATAACATCCGCCCCGGCATCCGCTACGCTATAAGATATTTCTAATTGTGATGAAGTTGGTAACATCTGATATTCCTTACCGAAATGCAAAGAGACTACTACGACATCTACATCCAATTGCTTCCGAATTTTATTAATTATTCGACGCAGTTTCGGTGCACCGACATCAGAATACTTATTTACTAAATACCTCTTACCCTTCGGACGACTACCCACACCCATGGACATCGTATAAGATAAAAAACAAACCTTCAAACCATTTTTTTGAAAAAGCCGAACAGTCTCCTGATCCTCTATTGAACGATATCCCCCAACATATGGTAGTCCAATATTATTAAGGTTGTCTAAAGACTTTAGTAATCCCTCTTCACCGTGATCTAAAATATGATTGTTAGCAATATTTACAATATCTACATTCATATCTTTAAGCTTATAACCTATTTCTTCGGGACTATTAAAACGTGGAAAATCTGCTAAACCAAATTCTTTTCCTGCAATAATGCTTTCAAGATTCACAATAATTAAATGATCTTCATCAAATAATTTTTCCGCTTCTTCTAACATATTATCAAAGTTATATCCTGTCCCATCTTCAGTCATCGCTTTAGTATATAAGCGCTTATGTAACAAAACATCACCTGTAGCTCCTAAAGTAAATTTGTTACTAGCCATTTTATATTACCTCTTTCTTTTCGATTCCACCTTACAATCTAATTCTTTCGTATCTCAAACCCCAACTTAATCGGCCCATTCCATTCCAACTCACGCATATCATTTACGATGGCTTTTTTAGGCCCTTGTTCGCACACTTTTTTAAAGCTCTCAACAGTTTCTTTTGAGCCACCAACGACAACCACAACATCCCCATTGTTTAAGTTACGGGTATACCCATTAAGACCCCGTCGTAGTGCTTGCCGTTTAATCCACTTCCGATAGCCTACACCTTGAACTTTTCCCGATATAACAAAGCGTTTCGTATAGCTTTTCTTACTTATGGGTTTTAAAGTAACTTCTTCGGTTAATTGATTTCGTAAAATCCTCCTGATTTCCCTAAAATCAAAGTAAAATTTCATATTTTCTCCAGAAGGGGACTCACTTTCTGGAAAATAATAATCAATAATTATCTTAGGAACATTCCTAGCTACCCCTTCGTCAGGAAAGACGTGCATGGAAATATCGGCTGTCCCATTTAATTCTATTATGTAAGCAACATTATCATTTACAATCATGTCTAATCCAACATGAAAAAGGTTAGGAATAGCTTCTCTAGCTTTTATAGCCGTAGCCTTCATATATTCACTAATTGAATCTGTCACATCAACGGGATCCCCACCAGCAGAAATATTACTTGCTCCTTTTAAAAAGATTTGTTCATCTTTTGCTGGTACAGAATCTAAGGATAGACGTTGCGCTTTTAAATAGTCACGCACCGTATCGTCTATTTCGATTAATTTCGTCCTTAAATAAGGATTATATTTCCTCGCTTTATTTTTCTTTTCTATTAAATTTTTAATATTACTTTGTCCATCCCCCACTATATTGGCAGGAACTCTTTCTGTAGCAGCGGCTATCCTATCACCAATGACATAAACTCGATATTCTTTCCCTTGGTAAAACTCTTCAAGCATGAACTCTGTATAATCTGGATTAGCTTTAGTTTTTGTGAGAGCAGATATCAACTCTTCCTCGTTACCAATATTTGTAATAACACCTTTGCCTAAGCTACCGAAGACTGGTTTTACTACCACTGGATAGCTAAAGTCTGAATGTTTAAGTCGAGCGATAATATCCTTAATGGACTCTTCTTTTGAAAACTTAAAGCCTTTCGGTGTAGGGATTCCCAACTGTAATAAACGTTGCTTTGTAGCAAACTTATCATTAACTATTTCTACTGCTTCATTGGCAACTAAATCTCCCCGAGAGCGGTAAAAATAATGAATTTGACCAGTTTCTTCATTTTTTAAAGAAAAGGATTTCGCCAAAGGTTCAAAGCCAACAATTTTTAAATCGGTCACTTTTTCTGGTCTCGCATACCAGGTAAGCGTTAAGCCTCGCCGCCAACCTTCTAAAGCAAGTAAGTATGCATCTAAATTAAAACCACTAATTCCTGTTATAATTTGTGGTCTTAGCCAACTAGGGAATTTTTGTCCCATCAATCTCCCTCTTTTCTTTAATTTCTACGAAATATAGAAGATAGGGTTCGGAAAGGTTTCATAATTCGCCAAGAAGTACTGTTTTCAATATGATGAATATCCTTTT
>CALJVC010000009.1 GCA_937974845.1 uncultured Pseudogracilibacillus sp.
ACTTGCTCCTGTTTTTCTTTGGTTTAAAAGCTATCTAGATTCCTTGCACCCTCCTTTACAAATAAGAAACCTATTCGTTTAACCCTTTCCCTCAACGAAGCGAATAAAATCAGCCTTAAGAGGAAGGATTTTAAACACCTTTACAAGCTTCCTTGCTTACAGTAAAATACGTCACAAGTAAATTTATTTTCCCCTAACGACTAGACATTCCTTAATCTATCGGGTAAGGCTAAGGAAGATTAAAAGGAGGAATTTCGATTAATGGAAGTTATTGATCGTTATGTTCATGCAGTAATCTCTAAGATTCCGAAAAATGAGCGTTCCCAGGCCGAAGAAACATTACGAGCCCTTATTAAAGAAAAACAGGATAAAATTGACGCAAAGAACGAAGGGAAAGAAGATGTAGAAAAACTTTTACAAGAACTAGGACATCCACAAGAAATGGCTACACAGCTCGCAAAGGAACGAGCGCCGTTTATTACCGGTATACGCTTTGATTACTACCGTCTCGTTCTCCTTACCGTCGGACTGACCCTTACCATACATATGTTAGCGATTGCCATCATAGAATGGTTCTTATTAGAAAAGCCTTTCTGGCTCCAGGCCCTTAAGTTGATTAGTGAGCTTTTTCTATTCGGCCTTCCCCTAGTCTTTGCTTGGACTACGATCCTTTTCTTCCTGATCGAGGCGTTGCATCGACGACGGATTAATCGATTAAATCAAGAAATATGGCAACCTAAAAATTTGCCGAGCCTTCAAACTATAAAACAAGAACCAACCCAATGGAAGATTGTAACTGCCCTTGTTTTATATGTTAGCTTATTCGTTTGGCTTACTTTAGGGAAGGATTATTTCGGTTTTTGGATTTTTGATAAGGGGGAGTATATCGGCACCCTTTCCTTTATGGCCGAAGATTTTTTCCAATCGACCGTCCTATTTATACTTATACTTCTTACGCTCAATATTATTAAAGAAATCGCAAAACTCGTGATTGGCCAATGGACCAACCGGCTCACCGGACTTATTACGCTCGTCAATAGTCTATCGATAATTATTCTATTTTATTTCCGCGATCAATTATGGAATCCACAATTGATCCGTAGCCTTATTTCCTACGACATCATTGTACGTGGCACAGAAAGATATAAAATGACCATCCTATTATGGGACCAATTCACCTTCTGGCTCGTTACATTAGCTACCCTTGGTCTCCTAATGGGCATTGTAACAGCCTTTACAAAAGCCGCAAACAGTTCTAAAGATTAATTCCGAACCCCTTATTCAACAATGAGTAAGGGGTATTTTCTTTATTTTTATAAAAGGAAAAGACAAGACCGGTTATAGAAGGTGGTACTTTAATTTCTTTTCGCACTTTAATGCTTTATAATGTTAGAAAAGCCTTTTCGGATGTTCAACCTGCCGTAAACGAAAAAAAAAGGAGTGTCAAGATTGAGTCAAACTGATGGTTTTTTTGGAGAATTTGGCGGTAGTTTTGTGCCAGAAGATTTAAAGGCGGTACTTGATCGCTTAGCCGATGCCTTTTATACATATAAGGACGATCCTGCGTTTATCGAAGAATATAAATATTACTTAAAGGAATATGTCGGTCGGGACAATCCGTTAACTTTTGCAAAAAATTTAACCGAAAAGCTCGGAGGCGCTAAAATTTACATTAAACGCGAAGACTTAAACCATACCGGCGCCCATAAAATTAATAACGCAATAGGACAAATCCTGCTTGCTAAAAGAATGGGAGCGAAACGTATTATCGCCGAAACCGGAGCCGGCCAACACGGTGTAGCAACAGCGACCGCTGCCGCCATGTTCAACATTCCCTGCACTATTTATATGGGAAAACATGATATGGAACGGCAATCGTTAAACGTCTTCCGAATGGAACTCCTTGGAGCAAAGGTCGTCCCAGTTGAAAGAGGCCAAGCTCGACTGAAAGAGGCCGTCGACGTAGCCCTAGAAGATCTCGTAGAAAACTATGAAGATACTTTCTATCTCCTTGGCTCAGCAGTGGGACCCCATCCTTTTCCATCGATCGTTAAGCATTTCCAAGCGATTATAAGTGAAGAGGCTAAAGCGCAAATTTTAGAAAAAGAAGGTAAGCTACCGAAAGCTGTCGTTGCTTGTGTCGGCGGTGGTAGTAATGCCATCGGTGCCTTCGCCCATTTTATTGAGGAGGAAGAAGTTCGACTCATCGGTGTCGAACCGGCAGAAGCGCCATCGATCAATGAAGGTGTACCTGCCATTCTCCACGGCTTTAAATGTCTCACCTTACTCGATGAAGAAGGAGAACCAGCACCAACAGATTCTATTGCAGCCGGCTTAGACTATCCTGGTATCGGCCCAGAACATAGTTACCTAAAAACGACAGGACGGGCAGAATACTATACTGTTTCCGGACAAGAAGCTCTACAGGCTTTCCAAGACCTATCCCGTATCGAAGGAATTATTCCGGCCTTAGAAAGTTCCCATGCCATCGCCTATACGATGAAATTGGCAAAAGAACTTCAGCAAGACGATATTATCCTAGTCAACTTATCCGGCCGGGGCGATAAAGACGTCGATCAAGTCTTTCATATGTTAAAAGAATCCTAAAAAAAGGAGGGGCTCTCCCTCCTTTTTTCTATGTTTCTAGTCTTTTTTCGAGCTGTCATATAACAAAATCTTTGTAATTCTCTCTAAAAATACCATATAATAGATTTATCAAAAAACAAAGGAGTTTTTCATCATGGATTCTGTTGTAGAACAATTTAGAGAAATTCCAACGACAGCTATTTCCGACGTTCTCAAAGGGATGAATAATATCAACCCGCAGGTGAAACCGTTGAAGGACGAATACCGAATTGCTGGACGAGCCTTTACGGTAAAAACTGCGGTCGGAGATAACTTAGCCGTCTTACGGGCTATTAAAGAAGCCAAAGAAGGCGATGTTATTGTCGTCGACGCTAAAGGAGATACATACCGGGCCATTGCCGGAGATTTCGTCGTTGGAATGATGCAAACGATGGGTTTTGAAGGCCTTGTTGTCGATGGCGTCATCCGCGATATCGTCGATATCAAAAAGTTAAACTTCCCAGTCTTCTCTAAAGGAACGACCGTATCCTCTGGAGGAAAAAATGGTCCTGGTGAAACGAACGTACCTATCTCTTGTGGTGGTGCACCCGTAAATCCAGGCGATATTATCGTTGGCGATGTCGATGGCGTCGTTGTCGTACCAAAGGATCGGGCTGAAGAAGTATTAGAAAAAGCAAAAGAAAAACTCGCCGCTGATGACGAACGAGAAGCCAAAATCGGAGGTAACCGCGAAGAAATTATTAAGTATGTAGACAGAATGATTGAAAAAAGTAAATAATCTTTTGTAAGCGGATTATTCGGGGCGTTACAAATCGTGCAAACAGCATAGGTTTCTAACGCTCCTCTTCTTTTACTTGGAAAAATTACTCCCATCCTAAAACCTTAAAAAGGACGCGACTCCTTGTCCCGTATGGTATGAACTTTTTTCACAATGTGTACAATATTACTAAAAATGTTTTCAAACTTACGTCGTTTCTCTTTACAAGTGATAACGTATCACAGATAATTCTTATATAGAGGGTTTTACTTACATAAAGTAAGGACCGGAGAGAGGAGGACGTTTCATGATTAAAAAAGAATTTGTCATCACTTCTGAAGTCGGCTTACACGCGCGTCCAGCCACTTTGCTCGTCCAAGAAGCGAGTCGCTATTCTTCTGAAGTTGAATTAGAATATCAAAATAAAAAAGTAAACGTTAAATCGATCATGGGTGTCATGTCCCTTGGAATCCCCCAAGGAGGCAAGTTCGATTTAATCATTACAGGTAACGATGAAGTCGAAGCGTTTCAAGGAATCGAAGCATTGTTGCATAAAGAAGCTATTGCCGAACTTTCCGAGGAAGCATAAAGACAACCCCAACATATAAAAAGACGGTGTTCCAAGCAACTGAACACCGTCTCTTTATATAGTTAGCGATAGTTTCGGCGATCGATACAATAAAACTCCACCGCTTCCCAATCGATCCCAAAGCCAATACCTGGTTGCTTCGACAAGGTAATGACCCCATCGTGAACCTTTACCTCTGGCACAATAATGTCCCGCTCCCAGTAATGACTCGAAGCCCCGATATCTCCAGGAAATGTAAAACGGTCTAAGCTAGCAAGGGCCATATTTTGCGCCCGGCCAACCCCAGCATCCAGCATACCACCGACCCAGACATCTATTCCTTTTTCACTACAATAATCATGCACCCGTTTAGCAACAGATAACCCCCCTAAGCGACCTTGTTTAATATTGATTACTTGGCAACTTTTAAGTTGAATAGCAAGGCTTGCATCCGTAAAAGAATGGATACTCTCGTCCAAACAAAGAGGCGTTTCGAGCTCCTTTTGTAAAAAAGCATGATTTAAAATATCATCCTCAGCCAAGGGCTGTTCAATCATTAATAAATTAAACGCATCGAAACGTCGAAGGTGATCTAAATCATCTAAAGTATAGGCCGAATTGGCATCAACCATTAAGGCTAAATTAGGGAACTCTCGACGTATTTCCTTTAAAACCTTCAGATCCCGCCCGCGATCTACTTTGATTTTTATCCGCTTATACCCCTCCTCTACGTACTGTTCAATTCTTTTAAGTAGAGTAATCGTCTCGGCCTCCATCCCTAAACTAATACCTACTTCTACTTCCTGCCGGACGCCCCCTAAGACTTCATAAAGGGGCTTTCCCTGCCGTTTCGCATACAAATCCCAAACAGCTCCTTCTAAGGAAGCCTTGGCCATATGGTTTCGTTTCACCCCTTGAAATAAACGAGTTACTTCGTCAGGATGTTTTAACGTTTTGCCTAGTAAGGTTGGAATTAAAAAACGATCTAACATATGAAAAACCGTTTCGGTCGTTTCTTCGGTATACCAAGGAACGGTAAACTGTACCGACTCCCCATATCCAACAGTACCCGACGCATCCTTTATTTCTAATAAAAAGAAATCTTTTTCCTTCACTTGACCAAAGCTCGTCCAAAAAGGTCGCTTTAATGGCATTTGCAAGCGATATAGATTAACTTCTTCAATCTTCACTTTCACCCATCCTCCTCATCTTCCTTCATCTTAACATAAGGAGAAGCGAAAGAAAGCTTCCTATCTCGGAAGCTTCCTAGAAGTATCAAGGAAAGAGAAACACTGCACATAAAGTAGACACGATTAAACCGGTCAAAACAGGGAAGAAACTTTTTCGTACTAATTCTAAGACGGACACTTTCGCAAAAGCTGCCACTGCAACCAAGGAAGACCAGGCGACTAAAGTTCCGCCACCTGTCCAAATCGCTCCTTGTTGTCCTATAGCCGCTAACGTCGCGGGGTCAATTCCCATCGCCTCTCCTAAAGGACCGGAAAGAGCACCCGTTAGTGGCAATCCTGAAAAACCCGATCCATCCAAACCTGTAACCATTCCTAAAAGCAATATACTAAAAGCTGCTAAGACCCCCTGGGCTGGCAAAAAAGACTCTCCAGCTAAAATCAAGTCGAATAAAAAAGAAGGCATCTCCTCTAATTGTAAAATTTCCTGAGCTGTTTCAGCATTTCCTAAAAAGAAAAATCCCGCAATCGGTAAAACAACCCCCATCGCCCGAAAAGCAAATACTAAGCCTTCAATAATATGTTGGCTCACCCTTTCTAGCGAACCTTGTAAACGGAAGGTTATCGTCCCGGCAACTAGTAACAAAAATGCCATTCCACCAATCAAAGAAGCACCCGCTCCCCCTTCTACCGTAGCTGTAGAGAAAAATTTCGTATAAAGCATATATAAAACGACAAGGAGAAAAACTACAGGCACTCCGAAAGCAAAGATTCTTCCCTTCCAAAGCCTAGAAGTAGAAGAAGAAACCTCCCCCTTCTCTCCTAAATTAATTGGAGGAAGCTCCCTTTCCCCTTCTTCCCCTTCCTTTGCCTCCCAGGCTTGTAAAAGTCGGTTATCAGGCTTCTGAATTTCCTTTCGAATCATTGCATAGGCAAAACCAAGGGCTATAAAGCCTGTAATAAAGGATAAAATAAAGGCTCGATGGCTAACAATACCCACCTCTAAGCCGGCGGAGCTGGCACTTAAAGTCGGTGCAATTTGAATAATATAGTCAGAAGAAAGAGCCATCCCCTGACCGGCAAGGGATATGGCCATTCCTACTCCTAAAGCCGGCAAACCAGAGCGGATAGCAACAGGAATTAATAAAACACCAACTAGAGGAACCGCAGGGGTTGGCCAGAAAAAAAGAGAAAGCAAATACGTCACGATTATTAATACAAAAAAGGAAACATGGCCATTAACCATGACCCTTTGAAAAGGAAGGATCATCTTCTCATCGGCACCGAGATCCCTTAAAGACCGTAACAAGGCAGTCATTACCGCAATGATTAAAAAAATATCGAAAAGAGAACTAGCTGCTACTAAACTAGCTCGAAAGGTAGATTGAAAAGCATGAAATAAAGAGGAAGTGAAAGAAAAGGCAACAAGAAAAGTAAATACAATTGCCGGTACAACTACATTTTTCCGGATGAGCATCGTCAAAATAATTCCCACCGTCCCTACAAAATAAATCCAATGGGCAGGACTCAAATCCATGATACCTACTCCCCCCTCATGAGATGTACTATACGGTATGTCAAAGGAGGTAGGGACGTGTATCTTTAAATGTAAAAATTTCTATAGATTCGATACAATAAGAGAGAATCAAAGCAAAGCTTTTTTTAAAGATAAGGTAATAGAAGGAAGGATGAACAATATGGCACCATTAAAAAGAGAAGAAGTAGCGAAGGAAACTACATGGGACTTAAGCGGTCTTTTTCCTAGTCGAAAGGAATGGGAAAAGGCAATCGCCAACTTAGATAAAGAAGTCACAAAGGTAACAAAGTTCGAAGGACACTTAGCTGACTCAGCAGAAAATCTGTATCAAGCTCTTATCGCTTATGAAAACTTAAATGAAAAACTTTTACAAATTCGTAGCTATGCCTTTTTACAGGCCAGCACCGACGGAAGCAATCCAGCTTACCAAGGAGACCTAGCTAAAGCTAGCGCCGTATTAGCTACGATCGCCGGCGATATCGCCTTTTTCGAGCCAGAATTACTCGAGATATCTAAAGAAAAGCTTGAACAATATATCGAAAACTACCCTCCTTTGCACAACTATGAAAAACTATTAAAGGATATTATGACGAAGAAAGCCCATACCCTTACGCGGGAAATCGAACAGGCACTCGCCCAATTGAGCGAAACCTTCCAAGCGCCTCATATGATTTATGAAAGAAGTAAGCAAGCCGATATGCGCTTCCCTAACGTTCGTAACCAGGAAGGAAAAGAACTTCCACTTTCCGAAGCCCTGTACGAAGATGAATATGAAATTTCTGCCGATACAATCTTGCGACGAGATGCATATGAAAAATATGTTCAAACCTTAGAGCGATACAAACATACGATAGCATCTGTATATGCTACAGAAGTGACAAAGCAAGTCCAAATGGCGAAACTACGGAACTATCCGTCTGTAACTGACATGCTACTTCATCCCCATGAAGTAAGCTACGAAATGTACAATAATCAACTCACGATTATTCAAAAAGAGCTAGCTCCTCACATGCGACGACTCGCTAAATTAAAACAGGAACAATTAGGGTTAGAGCAAATGACTTATGCTGATTTAAAGGCTCCCCTCGACCCTAGTTATAATCCAGAAATTACTTTTGACGAAGCGAAGGAGCTTATTCTAAAAGCCTTACAAATTCTCGGTCCAGAGTATATAGAAATCATGGAAAAAGCCTTTGCAGAGCGCTGGATCGACTATGCAAACAACTTAGGAAAACAATCGGGAGCCTTTTGTTCCAGCCCTTACGGAAGCCATTCCTTTATCCTTTTAACTTGGACTAATAAAATGCAAGGAACCTTTACCCTAGCCCATGAGCTCGGACATGCTGGTCACTTTCAATTGGCGAATCGCCACCAGCCTCTTTTAAATACAGATGTATCGACGTATTTCGTTGAAGCACCATCAACCTTAAACGAATTGTTACTGGCAGAACATATGCTTCAGCAAACGGACGATGATCGAATGCGCGCCTTCATTATTAACCGTTTGCTTGACACTTATTACCATAATTTCGTTACCCATATGTTAGAGGCTGAATTCCAAGATCGAATTTACCGTTTAGCCGAAGCCGGAACTCCTCTAACCGCTGACCTTTTAACAAAACAAAAGCACGAAGCGATTTGTAATTTCTGGGGTTCTGACGTCGAGGTCCCCCTATCTGCCGGTCTCATCTGGATGCGCCAGCCCCATTATTATATGGGCTTATATCCTTATACGTATTCTGCCGGTTTAACCCTTTCAACCGCCGTCAACGAAAGGATTAAAAAAGAGGGCGACAGCGTCGTAGAACAATGGTTAGAAGTTCTCAAGGCGGGAAGCACCTTGAAGCCGGTTGACCTAGCTAAAAAAGTCGGTGTCGATATGACCAGGAAGGAAACGATCCAACAAGCTGTTGACTATGTCGGCTCCCTCGTCAGTGAGCTAGAGAAAATTTATCGCTAAGCTTTCTAAAATAAAAAATAAGAAAGTGAAGTCTCCTAGAGAAACTTCACTTTCTTTCCTATTTAAAAACCCCGATCAGCCTAAAAATCTATAAGCTCATCGGGGTTGGTACAAACAATGTTAGCAAAAGTTATTTTGATTCAATTTTAGCAAATTTATCTGCGTTACGAACGATGTAATCAAAAGCAGATAGTGAAGCCGTAGCTGAAGCTCCCATGGAAATAATAATTTGTTTGAAAGGTTCGTCCGTACAGTCACCAGCTGCAAAGACTCCCGGAACATTCGTATGACCTTTACGGTCAACGACAATTTCACCAAACTTGTTACGCTCCACTGCATCGCCTAACCAGTCTGTATTCGGTACGAGACCGATTTGGACGAAGACACCTTCTAATTCAATATGGTGTTCTTCTTCTGTATTACGATCGATATATTTGATTCCATTAACTGTCTCATCGCCAGTAATTTCAGTCGTTTGCGCACTTGTAATAATATCGACGTTAGGTAATTCCCTTACACGGTCTTGTAATACCGAGTCTGCCGCAAGTGAATCGGAGAACTCTAACACCGTAACATGCTCAACAATACCAGCTAAATCGATGGCCGCTTCAATACCTGAGTTACCACCACCGACTACTGCTACACGCTTTCCTTCAAAAAGTGGTCCGTCACAGTGTGGGCAGTAGGCTACTCCCTTGTTCCGATACTCCTCTTCACCTGGAACACCTAACTTCCGCCAGCTTGCACCCGTTGCAATAACAACGGCTTTACTCTTTAAATTCGCGCCATTTTCTAGCTCAATTTCTACATAGTCGTTTTTCTTTAAGCCAACAGCGCGTTGAGAACTCATGACATCCACATCATAATCTTTTACGTGTTCTGCTAAATTGTCCGCTAACTGACGACCTTCAATTTGTTTTACACTGATGAAGTTTTCGATCGTTGCTGTATCTTGGATTTGTCCTCCAAAACGTTCAGCAACTAAACCAGTGCGGATACCCTTTCTCGCAGCGTAAATTGCCGCACTTGCTCCACCTGGTCCTCCACCGATAACGAGAACATCGAAAGGATCCTTCGCATTTAACTCGTCAGCATCTGGACCGGCGCCAAGTTTGGATAAGATTTCTTCCGCTGTAATACGACCACCACTAAATTCTTCTCCATTTAAATAGACGGTCGGAACAGCTAGGATATTTTTACTTTCTACTTCCTCTTTAAAAGAGGCTCCATCAATCATCGTGTGGGTAATGTTATCGTTTAGAACTGCCATAGCGTTCAAGGTTTGAACGACTTCGGGACATACTTGGCAAGTTAAGCTTACATATGTTTCGAAGTGTAATGGACCTTCTAACTCTTTTACTTGCTTAATGATTTCCTCATCCATCCGTGGTGCACGACCACCTACCTGCAATAAAGCAAGGACGAGGGATGTAAACTCATGACCGAGGGGAACACCGGCAAAAACAACGCCAGTGTCCTCTCCCGGACGATTCACACTGAAGCTTGGTGTTCTTTCTAAAACTGTGTGCTCGATCACAATTTTAGAGGAAAGCTCAGCTAACTCATTCGCAAGTTTAACAATATCACTCGATGCTTGATCTGATTCTGTACTTAGTTTCAGCACTACATCATTTTCTAGTAATTCTAAGTATTGCGCAAGTTGCGCTCTCATATCAGCATCTAGTATCATATAGTTCGCTCTCCTTAAATTTTACCTACTAAGTCTAAGCTTGGCTTTAATGTTTCTCCGCCTTCTTCCCATTTAGCTGGGCAAACTTCGCCTGGGTTGTTGCGTACGTATTGAGCAGCTTTAATTTTGTTAACTAATGTGCTTGCGTCACGGCCAATTCCGTCAGCGTTAATTTCTGCTGCTTGAACGACACCATCTGGGTCAATGATGAAAGTTCCACGCTGAGCAAGACCTAAGTCTTCATCTAATACGTCGAAAATACGTGAAATCTTTTGTGATGGGTCACCAACCATGATGTATTCTAACTTACTGATCGCTTCAGAATGGTCGTGCCAAGCTTTATGTGTAAAGTGAGTATCTGTAGATACTGAGTACACTTCTACACCTAACTCTTTTAATTCTTTATAATGGCTTTGTACGTCCTCTAACTCTGTTGGACATACGAAAGTGAAGTCTGCTGGATAGAATACAACTACGCTCCACTGACCTTTAAAGTCCTCGTTAGTTACCTCAATAAATTCACCTGTACCTGCATGATAAGCGTCCGCTTTAAACTCTTCGATCTCTTTACCGATTAATGACATTTACTATTTCCTCCCTATGATGATATTACTATTTTTAAAAGAATTAATATTGTTAGTATCCTTCGTATACATTTGTTTATACATCTTAGCGAACAAGCGCTTGTTGCTCGTTTACTAGGGATTTGGAATCTTTCTTGAAAAGGAACTAACAATAATAATTCTAATCTAGTACTAATTATTGTATACCTATAAAGATTTGTCAAGCGATAAGGTTTATGAATGAAAATAAAGCCTTTCATCGCTTAATCTATGCATCCTTGCTATAAAGTTACAGCTACGCTTCCAAGCCCGCTTTAAATATTTTCCTGGGGCGGTTTCTTTTTCTCAGTTATCTCTTGGTAATTATCATTTTCATGTGAAGGGGATTACACTTTTTCCTCAACACTTTATAGAGAAACACTAAAAATTTTGGAGCTTTTTGAACAATAAAAAGAAAGGAAAGAACATTTTTTGAAGAAAATATTATCTTGATGGATGACCTTATTCAATCATGGTGGCAACATAAGATAGGTAAGATAAGGTTTGTTCTAATATCTTCATCCTAGCACATTCTTAACAAATATTTGAGTGTCTTGCATAAATTTAACAAAAACTTAATATATTGTTTACATTTTTAGCACGATTCTCGACACGTTAATTTTTCAATCAATGGAAAAGTATTTTTCTTGACGATTATAAAAGATGTCATTACAATAATATAAGCAATCTAGTCCAACTAAACCTTCCACGCCAGGAGAAAAGGTTATCCGTTGACAAAGTAAAAAAAATTTTATATTATTATAATTGTCGTCTTTAGATAATAACTTAACGGGCTGTTAGTTCAGCGGGAGAACGCTTCGTTGACATCGAAGAGGTCACTGGTTCGATCCCAGTACAGCCCATAAGATAAAAACCCTTGTACAAAAAGTACAAGGGTTTTTTATCGGTTAATGACTCATTGTTATCGCTTCTTCCTTAAGGAATAGCACACGTCTAGCCAATATAAGTCAAGATTTCATCTGCGGTTTTTCGCGCTTCAGCAATACAATCTGGAATTCCTACTCCTCGATAAGAACTTCCCGATAAGTATAGACCAGGGAAATCCTTTGCTAATTTTTCTTCCAATCTCGTCAGTCGCTCCAAATGTCCTACCGTATATTGCGGCATCACCCGAGGATAGCGGGTAATATAATGGGTGAGTGGAGCTTCTTGGATAGGTAATACTCTTTTTAAATCCTGCATTACTTTTTCAATGATGGCATCATCAGATTGAAAAACGATTTCCTGGGCCGTCGGCTTCCCGACATATGCTCGTAAAACCATATAATCTTCCGGCGTCGTATGGGGCCATTTTTTAGTTGTCCAAGTGCAGGCAGTAATCTCATAATCACCCTTCCGCGAGACGACAAAGCCCGTCGCTTCCTTTTCTAATGGTATCGCCTCTTTATTAAAGACGAAAACGACGTTAGCAACGGAAGAAACCGAAATTTCTTCAAGGACAGAAAAACTTTCATCCGCAAAGAGCGGTAAAATTTCCTTATGAGGAATAGCCAATAGGCAGGCCTTAGCCTCCATCACTCCTTGGGAAGTATGTAGTCGATAGCCTTTATCCGTAAGTTCTATTTTTTCAACCTTTGTATGTAAATTGACGCTTCCTTCCTCTAATTGATCGTAAAGAGCTTCTGGCAGTCGCGATAGCCCATCTTTAAAGGTGAAAAACTGCCCCTTACGAGTGCCTGTACTACGTTGCCTTTGGGACATCGTTTTGCGCAAGCCTTCGATGAGACTTCCTTCTTTTTGCTCTAATTGATAAAAGTTCGGAAAGGTTGCCAACAAGCTCATCCGGTCTACATCACTAGAATATACACCGGCAAGTAGAGGTTCGATTAGATGATCAACCGCCTCATCCCCTAAGCGCCGACGTAAAAAGGCTCCTAAAGATTGATCTCCTTCTACCTTTTGTTTCGGTATGGTTAACTCTTCCCAAACCCGGGTTTTTCCTTCTTCACTTAAAAGCTCCGTGTCTTCAATTGGCGAGCGCTTTGTCGGTATTCCCATAAAGGAGCCCTCTGGAATAGAATGTAGCTTGTCCTCTAGCAAAATGTAAGATCGTCCCACTTCATTACGAACGAGTTCATCGGTTAAGCCTAATTCCTCCACTAAATCTAGGGCCGGTTGTTTTCTGCCTAAAAATGAATCTGCTCCCCGTTCTATAATAAAACCATCTTCCCTTACCGTATGAATTTTCCCTCCTATGCGTCCGCTAGCCTCTAATAAACGAACCGAATAGGGTAAGTTGCGACGTTTAAAGGCTTGTTGTAAATGGTAGGTGGCAGTAAGACCTGTAATGCCACCACCAACTACAAGCACATCATGATAGCTTTCCACTGTGAATCCCTTCCTTTTATATGATACGAAGCTCTATCCCTGTGCTTTTAACTCCTTGGAATACGAATGAATCAATTGGGTAAGCTTTTTTAAAGTTTCCGGCTTAATATTTGGAGTTACACCATGACCTAGGTTGAAGACGTGTTTACCATCCTTAACCCCGGCCTCGATAATTCCCTTCGCTCGTTCCTCAATTTTCTCCCAGTCTGCAAGCAAAATCATCGGATCTAAATTACCTTGTAAAACCTTCGTTACCCCTAAGGCTCGTGCTTCTTGAATCGACGTACGCCAGTCTAAGCCAATGACATCAACCGGAAGCTCGTTCCAAATCGGAAGTAAATGGCGGGTATTTACCCCGAATAAAATAAGCGGAACATCCTTTTTCTGCAATTCTACAAAGATATTGTGCATCGTCGGCATTAAATACTTCTTGTAATCATCAGCACTTAAGGCCCCGGCCCAAGAGTCAAAGATTTGAATCGCTTGGACGCCAGCATCTACTTGGGCTTGGGTATAGGTAATAATCATTTCTTCTAATTTTTTCATTAAAGCAAACCAAACTTCTTCGTGCGTAAACATAAAGGCCTTCGTCTTTTCGTGGTGTTTCGATGGACCTCCTTCAATCATGTAACTAGCTAAGGTGAAAGGAGCACCACTAAAACCGATTAAAGGAACCGTCAATTGTTCCTTAGTCAACAATTCGATCGTTTCTAAAATATACGGAATATCTTGCTCTGGCTTTAATTCCTTTAAAGCCTTGACATCTTCAAGGGTTTGGATCGGCTCATCAATGACTGGACCGACATTAGGCTTTATTTCTACATCGACGCCCATAGGTGGTAAAGGACTCATAATATCTTTATATAAAATCGCTGCATCGTTATTGTAGTTTTCTACCGGAAGCCGGGTCACATAGGCGCATAATTCTGGGTTATGAGTAATCTCAAATAAAGTATGTTTCTTACGAATTTCCAAATATTCCGGTTGTGAGCGACCGGCTTGACGCATATACCATACCGGTGTGTAGTCCGTTGCCTTCCCTTTGTACGCATCGATAATCGTATCATTCATTAAACGAGTCATCCTCTTCATCCTTTTACTTAAATTTTTCAGAAAGTTCCTTAAACACACGATTCACTGCTTCAATAGTCTTCTCAATGTCCTCATCGCTATGGGCAGTAGATAAAAAGAGCCCTTCGAATTGGGACGGCGGTAAAAAGATCCCTTCCCGAATCATACCTTTATAGTAGGCTGTAAACATCTCTAAATTAGAAGTCTGCGCTGTAGCAAAGTTAACAACAGGTTCCTCGGTAAAGAAAAATCCTAGCATTGAGCCCGCCCGGTTAATCTGAAGGGGAATACCATAGGTCTCTCCTGCCTCGCGATATCCTTCAACTAAACGATCGACCTTTTGGTTTAACTTTTCGTACACATCACGATCGAGAGCCCGTAACGTTTCATAACCTGCGGTCATAGCTAATGGGTTTCCTGATAGGGTCCCCGCCTGATAAATCTCCCCGGATGGAGCGATATGTTGCATAATTTCCCGCTTCCCACCGTAGGCACCAACCGGTAAGCCACCACCGATGACTTTTCCTAAGCAAGTTAAGTCTGGGTCGATACCGAAGTACCCTTGGGCACTCTCATAGCTTACACGGAAACCCGTCATTACCTCATCAAAAATTAGTAAAGCACCGTGTTCCTTCGTCAACTCCCGTAGGCTTTCTAAGAAATTATCCCGTGGAGGAACGACGCCCATGTTCCCAGCTACCGGTTCCACGATAACTCCTGCAATATCCTTACCATATTTCGCAAAGACTTCCTTCACACTATCTAAATCATTGTAAGGAACGGTGATCGTATTTTGAGCAATAGTCGAAGGTACACCAGGGCTATCCGGTAAGCCAAGGGTCGCTACCCCTGAGCCAGCCTTAATTAATAAAGAATCCCCATGGCCGTGGTAATTTCCTTCGAATTTGACGATAAGATCCCGGCCAGTATAGCCTCGGGCTAACCGTAAGGCGCTCATCGTCGCTTCCGTTCCGGAATTAACCATCCGCAACATTTCAATGGAAGGAATTCGTTCCATGACGAGCTGGGCAAGTTTATTTTCAATTACGGTCGGCGCACCATAGCTCGTTCCTCTCTCTGTCGCTTCCTTCAACGCTTCGACGACCCGTTCATCGGCATGTCCGAGGATCAACGGTCCCCAACTTAATACATAATCGATATATTCATTACCATCGATATCGGTAACCCGGGAACCCTTCGCTTTTTCAATAAAAATCGGTGTCATATCGACCGAACGAAAGGCCCTGACCGGTGAATTTACTCCCCCTGGCATCAAATCTACGGCGACTTCATAAGCGGCTTTTGATTTTTCAAACTGCATTACACATCCACCTCTCCTTTATCGTTTTTAAACCAAGTAGCGACATCCTTCGCATGGTATGTAATAATTCTCTGTGCACCAGCTCGCTTCATCGAAAGAAGCTTTTCTAATACGATGCTCTTTTCATCGATCCAGCCTTGTAGAGCGGCAGCCTTGACCATAGAATATTCTCCACTAACGTTATAGGCCAAAATAGGTAAGTTTGTCGTATCGCTCACATCCCTTACGATATCGAGGTAAGACAGGGCTGGTTTAACGATAATAGCATCGGCTCCTTCTTCAATATCGGCTTCTAATTCCCGTAAAGCCTCTTTTCGATTTGGTACGTCCATTTGATAACTTTTTCGATCACCAAATTCCGGCGTACTATCAGCAGCGTCCCGGAATGGACCATAGAAAGAAGACGCATATTTCACAGCATAAGACATGATTGGAACATAGGTAAAGCCAGCCTGGTCTAGTTTTTCACGAATTTTTGCGACCTTACCGTCCAACATGCTTGAAGGTGCGATAATATCAGCACCTGCTTCCGCTTGAGCAACGGCTACTTCTCCCATTATTTCTACCGAGGCGTCGTTTTGAATTTCACCATCCTTAAGGAGACCGCAATGGCCATGGGACGTATATTCGCAAAGGCAATTATCCGCAATAACTAACATATCTGGAGCTACCTTCTTAATCCGTCTAATTGCCTGTTGAATGATACCATCGGGATGGTATGCCTCCGACCCTTCGCTATCCTTATGGGCAGGAATTCCAAAAAGAAGGACCGACCGAAGGCCAAGGGCATCAAGTTCCTTTATTTCCTCTTCCAAATAATCTAAGGAAAGCTGGAATATATTCGGCATCGAGGGTACTTCTCGTTTAATATTTTCTCCTTCAACGATGAAAAGAGGATAGACGAGATCAGCTACCTCTAAACGATTCTCTTGAAAAAAAGAACGTAGACCTGCCGTCCTTCTTAAGCGACGATTCCTTGTCAACTTAGTTTGCACTATCATCATCCTTCCTTTTCGATATGTAAAGCCATTAAACGAATCATCTCATCAATCGTAAATATATCGGGGCGAATAACCGGCTGAAGCCCATACTTTAAAGCCTGGGCTTCCGTCGTAGCACCAATACACACAAAAACTCCCTTCGCGCTCCCCCCTTCACCAAGAAAATCTACGTAAGCATCGACTGTTGAAGGGCTTGTGAAAGTTATGAAATCCAACGGTTCCTCCATTACTTCCTGCAATTTCCCCCGAATCCCTTCATTAGGTTCTGTCCGGTAAACCGTAAGGGTATCGAGACGATAACCCTTGTTCCCAAGGGCTTCGGGTAACACTTTACGGGATAAATTTCCACGAATTAGCAGTAGATTCCTTTCCCCAGGATAACTTTCTGAAAACTCCTTCGCCATCGTCTTCGCATCATACCTCGTAGGTAAGAAATCGACAGAGAACCGATGTGCCTCCAAGGCCTTTTTCGTTTTTTCACCTACTACCGCAAAACGTTTTTGTTCCAATAAATCTCTTAACCGAGCTGAAGTACCGATAGATTTAAAAAAACACCGAACCCCGTTAGCACTTGTAAAAAATAACCACTCTGCCTGTTCAATCCGATCTACTATTGTCGAAGACTGCCAACTCTTATCGCAGGAAATCTTAATTAAAGGAGTCACAATTGGTCGACCACCGTGACGAGTAATCTTTTCAGCAAAAATCTTCGCCTGACTCTCCTCCCGAGTGACGAGGATTCTTTTTCCTTTTAAATCCTCTATCATCGAGATGCATACCTTTCGATCATTTCTCCAGCGCCTTGCGCAAGTAAACGCTCAGCCAAGGCTTCAGCTACCTCTTCAGCCGAATTCCCCGTCACTTCATCCTTGATTACCTTAGTGCCTTCTTCGTTTAAAACCATCCCCGTCAAAGTAACCACCGAGCCCTCCACCTCAGCCAAACAAGCGAGAGGTGCCTTCTCCTCTGGGTCTAATCGGGCTACTAAGAGCCGTTCGGCCTCCGTCGCCAAGCTAGTTGCTGGATCGTGAATCGTCTTGAAAACTTCCCTAGTATAATCATCATCTTTTCGACATTGGATAATTAAAGCTCCTTGGCTAGCAGCTGGTAAAAAGCTCTCCGTTGGTAAATATTCTGTAATATAATGCTCTAAACCGAGTCGATTCAATCCAGCTACAGCTAAAATAATCGCATCGTAATCCCCTCTCTTTAACTGGGCAATCCGCTGATCAATCGGACCACGAATCTTTTTCGTTTGAATATCTGGACGTAAGGCCTTTAACTGAGCAGTCCTCCGCAAGCTACTTGTACCGACCACTGCCCCTTCAGGTAATTCGCGCAAAGATAAGCCTTTGGATGAAATAAGCGCCTCCCGGGGATCTTCGCGAACCGGAATTGCAGCAGTAACTAATGCTTCAGGACCTTTTATAGGTAAATCTTTCATACTATGTACTGCTACGTCTATTTCTTTTGCTATTAAAGCCTCATCCAACTCCTGATTAAAAATACCTCGCCCAGCTAACCGATCTAAAGAAACATCCAGCTTCCGATCTCCTTCTGTAACCATTTCCTTAATTGTAAAGCTTTGAGCCCTATGTTTTTTCACCGCTTCAAGCACGATGTTCGTCTGGGCAAGAGCTAATGGACTATTACGCGTACCTACAACAATTTCCCTCATCTTATCCCCTCAACTTTCCTTTGTCCTTTCACCTACATTTATATCGAGGGCCTTTACCTTCTTCGTATCTAATAACGTTCGATAATAATCGATATGGGCCTTCGTCTCCGCCTCAAACTCCTTCTCTAAATCGAACACCTCGCCAAAGCACGAAACATTCTCCTCTAACTCCCCTTTAACTGCTAACTCTTTCGCCTTAGTAATTGGTTCGTGGAGTAATTGACGCATAATGCGTCGGGTTTGATAATAAATAACATTTCTTTCCTTCTCCGTTAAATGAGGAAGCTTCCGACAAATCGTCTCGTATACTTCCTCGTGGATACTAGAACCCTTTTGGTGAAGAGAAGTGACGATAGGATCTGCACCAAGCAACTTCATCCAAGCTTCAATCGCTTCCATTTCCTCTTCTATCATCCGACGAACCTTTTCAGCTGCTTGTCTCCGAGCTTCGAGATTCGTATCGACCACCGTCTGAAGATCATCGATGTTATATAGAGTTACTTGTTCGACCTCTCGAATACGATCTTCGATGTTTCGAGGTAAACCAATATCCACTAAAACTAAAGGGCGGTGTCGGCGTCTTTCTTGAATCGCCTTTACCTGTACCTTCGATAAAAGAGGAGACTGCGAACCCGTTGCAAAAAAGACAATATCTGCTTCAACCATCAAGTTCTCTAAATCTTCCATCTCTTCTGCCTGCAAGGAAAATTCTCCAGCCAGCTTTTCCGCCCGTTCGTACGTACGATTTAAAATCGTAATATGATGACACTTTAAGGCGATTAAATTTCTTACAGCAAGTTCACCCATTTCCCCTGCACCAACTACGAGTATCTTCTTCGTTGGTAGATTCTCTACCGATTGCTTTAATAATTCAACAGCAGCATAACTTATAGAAACCGTATGTTCACCAATTCTAGAGGTGACATGGGCTTCTTTTGCGAAGGCAATAGCCCGTTGAAAAATTTCATTAAAAATCTTTCCTGTCGTATTCATATGGAAAGAAGTGAGATAGGCTTCACGTATTTGGCCTAAAATTTGTGTCTCTCCTAAAACCATCGAATGTAAACCCGTAATCACTTGAAGCAGATGACGAATGGCGTCTGCTCCGGTATGAACGATTAAATATGGTTCTAATTCCTCTATTCTTAATTCGAACCAATCTAATAAAAATTTTTTCACAGAGGCATAGCCCTCTTCTAACCGTTCGAGAACGACATAGATTTCTGTGCGGTTACAAGTTGATAAAATAATATTCTCCTTTATATCTGAATATTGAGATAATTGTCTATTAGCCGATTCTAACTCCGAAGAAAAAGTGATTTTTTCACGTATTTCAATTGGAGCCGTTTCGTAGTTGATCCCAACATTTACAATAAACATAGGTTTAAACCCCCAATGTTCTCCTTTACTTTCTACGGGTTTATAGGAGATATGTACATACGTATATAGGATACAGAGCCCAAGCCCTTATGTACATGAACAAATCATTAACTTAATTTGAACAATTTGTGTCCCTCTCGATCGAGAGCATGACAATCCAGAGGTAATTCCGGCTTTATCCTCCCTTACGTATCCCGCCTCCGTGCGAAGGGAACGCCATCGAACATCCTCGTTATTTCGTTTTTTTACCTAATAAACAGTATACCAAATTAAAAGTGACAAATTTTTAAAATCTTTCTTTTTTAACAATTTTTCTAAACATCCTCAAGTATATTTTTACCAGAAAACGACAAAATATGTAAATCGAAATGCCTTTTGTGATATTTCTTAATCTGTTTGTAACATAACTATAATATAATTGTTTCTTTCCTATGTTATAGTTTAGTTTCAGAAGCATAAGTTTAGAAATATCATTTTGTTTATTAATTAAAGGAGTTGTAAAGGTTTGAAGAAAAGAATCACAACATTAACGATTCTTGTTCTATTCACAACGACGATATTCTTTCAACCAATAGATGCAATAGGATCCCCAGCAAAAATGAAAGAAATAGAAAAGGACCGCCAGGAGATCCAACAAAACTTATCCAAAAAAGAAAAAGAAATTGTTCAAGTATTAGAGCAAATAGAAGGTTTACATGAAGAAATTGCAAAGATCGAGAAAGAAATTGAGGAACAAGATCAGTTCATTCGTTCAGCAGAAGATAAAGTCATGGCCTATGAAGAAGAATTCGAGGCCTTATTAGAAGAGATTATGGTCCTCGATCAACAAATTGAAGCAAGGGCAGAGATTTTAAATCAACGCCTTGCTGCCTACCAAGAAGTTGGTGGAGATATTAGCTATTTAGAAGTACTCTTTAATTCTAAGTCTTTCATCGACTTCATCAGTCGGGTGACTTCCATTACAACTGTCACCGATGCTGACCGACAAATTATTGAGCAGCAAAAGGAAGACCGTGAAGCTGTAGAAGAACTGCATACACAAGTTGGAAAAAAATTAGATGCTCAACAAAAACTTCTCAACAACTTAAAAGAAGCGAAAAAAGAAATTAAAAATAAAGAAGCGAATTTAAAAGAAAAAGAGAAGCAACTGAAAAACAAAGAAACAGCCCTTAATAAAGAAAAAGAACAACTATCAGAAAAAGATCAAAACTTACAACAATTAGAATCGGCTTACCGTCAACGTATGGAAGCGAAAAAACAAGAACAGAAAAAGGAAACAACCGTACAAGTAGCATCTACTCAAACCAACGTAACAAAGAAAAATCCAACAAATCAGGTAAAACAGACCACCACAGTAAAGAATGAACAACCGAAAAAAGAAACACCAAAACAAGTTGGAAAAACCCTCACCGTAACAGCAACAGCCTATACACCTCATTGTAAAGGGTGTGATGGTGTGACATCGACAGGTATTAACTTAAATAAAGATAAAAACCTTAAAATCATTGCTGTCGATAAGTCTGTTATTCCATTAGGGACAAAGGTATATGTTCCTAATTACGGAATAGCTGTTGCAGGAGATACTGGTGGAGCAATTAAAGGAAATCGAATTGACGTACTTTTCTATTCGAAAGAACAAGCCCGCCAGTGGGGAAGAAAAACCATTACAATTAAAATCTTAGATTAACCAACTACCCTTAAGTTAGTCAAAACTAGCTTAAGGGTTTTTTA
>CALJVC010000010.1 GCA_937974845.1 uncultured Pseudogracilibacillus sp.
CCTTGGAACAACCTTTTTCTTTTCATTATTCTAATTCTGCAATTACTTTCGCTGCGATGCGATGATATTCTTGACCGTTCGGGTGATCTTGCTGGTAAACACCAGGTGAAAATTCGTCCTCTTCCTCATAAGGTTGCATTAACTGCAAGCGACCTAAAACTTTAGTTTTTAACACTTCAGCTAATTTATCGCCACCACCACGGCCGAAGACGTATTCTTTCTTACCGGTTTCTTCGCTTTGGAAGTAAGCCATATTTTCAACGACACCTAAAATCTTATGGTTGGTCCGTAAAGCCATCTGACCAGCTCGAGCGGCAACAAAGGCTGCCGTTGGGTGTGGCGTTGTCACGATAATTTCATTACATGTAGGAAGCAGGTCGTGGACATCCAGAGCTACGTCACCGGTTCCTGGAGGTAAGTCAAGGAGTAGATAATCTAGGTCTCCCCATTCGACTTCCTTCAAGAAATTATTTAACATTTTACCTAGCATCGGTCCACGCCAAATAATCGGTGAGTTATCTTCTACGAAGAAGCCCATTGAGATGACTTTAACACCAAAGCGTTCGGGAGGGTAAATTGCATCCCCTCGAACGACGGGGCGATCTTCAATCCCCATCATATCCGGTACACTGAAACCATAAATGTCGGCGTCGATAATTCCTACTTTTTTCCCTAGACGCATTAAAGAAACAGCAAGGTTCACTGTCACCGTAGACTTTCCTACCCCACCTTTACCACTTGCAATGGCAATATAGTGAGGTTGTTTTTCCCGGCCTAAAATAGACGTATCTTCTTCTGCCGTCGGTTGATATTTTTCGATTACTTCTTCTGGAAGTTGTTCGAAACGTAGGCCAACCGTCCGGGCACCATTACGTTTTAAGATTGCTACGATTTCTTGCTGTAATTCCATCTGCTCAGCTGTATTCGGTTGGCCAATTGCCAACTTCACACTAACGTGACGCTTTTCTTCATTTACTTTTACTTCTATAATTCCACCTGTTTCTTCAAAAGACGTTTGTAAAAACGGGTCTTTGACAGGATTGAGTAACGTAATAACTGCTTCTTTCGTAAGCATGAATAAGCACCATCCCTTTGGTA
>CALJVC010000011.1 GCA_937974845.1 uncultured Pseudogracilibacillus sp.
ACCCATAAAAAAATGAAGCTCGCGTGAGAGCTTCATTTTTTATTTTTAAGACTGCTTTTGTCTAGGCTGTCTATAAAGATTAAACCGAAGGATGGAAAGTCGTTATGGAAGCGTTCGTTCATTATGCGGTAGCAATTTCCTCCCCGGTCGATTACTTCGAAACTTGTAGGAGGGGAGTGTTCCCAAACTTGAATAAGTTCTTGTAAACTTTTAACTGGTCGGTCGTTGATTTTATTGATTCGATCTCCGACTTTAAAACCTAACTTTTCTGCTGCTGACTTCGGTTGAACCGCAAATAAGGTTAAGGAATCTTTCAAGTCGATAAAGTAAAAGCCCTTGCTATTCTCTTCCTTACGTAAGTGAGAATGAATGTACATTTTTCCTAAAAAAGCTATAAGGATTGCTATACTCGCTAGGCCAGGTAAATAAAAACTTCCAGCTGCCAAGCTAAAGACGAGGAAGGTGAGCAATAGATGGTAGCGCCGGAGCTTATAAGTGATAACTTCGGGTAGATTAGCCTTTGTTACATAGTGAAAGCCAACCATAAAAGGTACGAAGACAAGGCTATATGCTTCATCAGGCATCGGTATGGAAGGTAATAGGCTGACAGCCGATGTGGCAAAGGATGGAGGTACAGGAACAAAAAAAGGAATGAAACTAGCCCTTTGCAAATGGAATAGTCCTACGTTCCGTCCCCGCTGACTTCGCACTCGTTCAGGGAAGCTTGTTTCGTTAGTGATTTTTCGATAAAGCATCGTTTCAACGAGTAAGAAAATTGCAAGTAAGAGAGCAAGGGTTGAAAAAGTTTGGTTGGTAATCTGACCATTTTCGAATAATGGATTATGTAAAGCTTGTAAAATTTTTAAAAACAAGTAGGTGAGACCTATAGAATATACAGCCGATAGAAAGCGAAAACCGAAAGCAAACGTCAAGATTAAGAAAACAATACTTAGAAAAAGAAGAATCTCTCTAGCAAAGGTCGTATGAAGAACAAGGGTACTTAAGGAGGCTAAAATAGTGCCGTAAATTGAGATGGTCCATGTTTGAGAAAATTCCGCCCCAAGAGGAAAAAGTTCTTGTCCAAACTGTAGCTTTTCGTCTTGAATTCTTCGCTTACTAATGAATATACCGAAGAAGATAAACCAATAAAATAATGGATGGATAAAAAGTTTTACGATACCGAGACCCGCCTCGATCAATAGATTTTCCACGTACTCCACTCCCTAAGGTAAAGGTTTTACTCTGTTAATTATGATGTAATCTTACCATACTTTTTTTCATTCTATATGTAAAGCAGGTGTAAATTTTCTTATAAATTATAAAAGACCGGATGAATTCAATAGTGCATCCAATTGAATTCTCCGGTCCTTAATCGGGTACCTTTAACAAAATAATCAAATTGTCATCTTCCATTTTTTATACAATCTCCTTTTTAAGAAACGATTTCTGTACCTGTTTCATCCGTTTGATTGAGAAAATGGAGGTAGGTTGCATAGTGTTCTTTTGTAATAACGAAGAGGTGATAGATTGCATTTTCCTTATTAATTGCTTCATAGACTTCAGGGAAAAGCTCCTTACCATCAATTACATATTCTAATTTGCCAACGGCCTTTAAGGAACGGTAGTTTGTTTTTCGTACCTTTAAAAAGATATTTTCTATACCTTGCTGGAAAAACAATTCATCGAAGAACAATTCTTTTGCCATCTTATTATAACCTTTGCCAAAATAAGGTTGACCAATCCAGGTAGCCAAAAATCCACTGTGGTTTTGAATATCGAATAGACTGATGGTTCCAATCGGTTGCTCGAACTCATCAAGGATCGTACGACTGATTAAGTGGCCTTGAGCTTCCGCTTCGATTGTTTGTTTCGTAAGGAAGTAAAATTCGTCTACAGTTTTTGCCTTATGGCGTAGATATGGGAATACTTCTGGGTGGGAAGCTAGTTCAAATAATGTAGGTACTTCATGTAATTCACGGATTTTGAGCATAAAAATGCACCCTCCTTCAATTTTTTATTATTATCAAAAATATACGTTACACCATAGGGACGAGGCTACTAAAGGATTGGGCGCTCATTTGTTGTCCATTACGTGAAAATGTCGGTACCCGAACCTTCAATGGACAACTAGGTTACCAAGTTAGACTTACCTATCCCTATTTTCTAACTTGGCCCTCATGCAATTGTCTGGGACTAGAATTGCTTCAAATGAATCATCCATTCCTTCGTTTTAGGGTTTTGCTTTTTCGAAATTTCGCTCTATCGGAAAAACAAAACCCTTAATTTTTTTCCTGGCTCAATAATTGTATTTCATTTTTATCTGAAATGCAATAGGAAATTATCATTTTTTTAAAAAATTTTTTCCCGGCTGTAACCCTTGATATCATCGGCTTGAGTAGCCTTTTAAAAACCGTATCATTTCAAGGGTAAAGGAGTTTTCATCGGTTGAAAAAAATCAGTCTATGCTAAAATATTTGTAGGAGGTTGGTGGCTTGCGTACGATAACAAAGATTACTCCACAAAAGAAAAACCGGAATCGCTTGAATGTTTTTTTAGATGGTGCCTATGCCTTTAGTGTCAGCGATGAAACGTATGTAGAGTTTCATTTATATAAGGGCAAGCAAATATCTGATAAGGAATTAGATGACATACTAGAAGTAGAAAAACAACATAGCGCCTATGCCCTCGCTCTCCGCTACTTAAGCTATCGTATGCGGACGGAAAAAGAAGTGCGTCAATATTTAGTAGAAAAAGAAATTGAACCCTTTTATATCGATCGAGCAATCGCAAGACTACAAGAAGAAAAGCTTCTCGATGATCGATTGTTTGCTGAAGCCTTCGTCCGGGATCGAATCCATCGATCGACGAAGGGACCACAGCTCATTTTTCAAGAGTTAAAGGAAAAAGGGGTAGGGGAAGAAACGATTCATCAAGCCTTGTCACTTTATACGAGGGAAAAACAAGTAGAATTAGCCTATAAGCAGGCGGAAAAGACCTGGAAAAAAGGGAGTCGTTATCCTTTTCAAAAAAGGTTAGAACGCGTGAAGAATGCTTTAATTCGGAAAGGCTTTTCCTCATCCCTTGCCCAGGAAGTCGTCGGTCTCCTTCCAACTAGGAAGGATGACGAGGAAGAGTGGTACTTACTTAAAAAAGAAGGAGATAAATTATATAATAGATATCAAAAGAAATATGTAGATAGTTTTGAGTTACGTATGAGGGTCAAGCAAAGTCTTTATCGAAAGGGTTTTTCCCTAGAGCAGATCGATAGATATTTAGATTCTTTAGAATAAGAAAGGATGGACGTCATGTCTATGCTATATAGTGACTATACTGTAGAACAATTACGGGAAGAGTTAAGTAAATTAGTTGAAAAATCTCAAAAGGCACAACAGCTAGGAGAAGTGAGCAAGTACGAAATTTATGAAAGAAAGATACAAATCGTTTCTTCATATATGATGAACCCAGATCAATTCTCTCCGGGCGAGGTTTATCGTTTAAAAGGCGACCCGGGCTATACCTTTGAAATTACTAAAGTAGAAGGAATCATGGTGTGGGGCCATCGGATTAATTTGCTTGGGCAGAAGGTAGAGAAGGAAGAAGCTTTACCGATTGCTCTTCTTGA
>CALJVC010000012.1 GCA_937974845.1 uncultured Pseudogracilibacillus sp.
GGGCTCATTTCACCCGTCTTATTATAACAAAGATTTTAAAGATTACTAAATTTACAGCGTATTTAATAAGCTGTACAATAAACGATATAAGGAGGAAAAAAGTATGTATACGATTATTTTATCTCAGGACCGTTTTATTCATAAAGATGCCTTGCTCTTTCCTTTCAATGAACGAGGTATGCAGTTTGGCGATGGTGTGTATGAAGTCATTAGGATTTATGAGGGGAACTTTTACCTACTTGAAGACCATTTAAATCGTCTTGATCGTTCCCTCGATGCCTTACAGATACATATCCCCTATTCAAAAGATGAACTAAAGAAAAATCTAGAAAAGCTGATTCCCTTGAATGAAGTAAAAGAGGACGCTTTTCTATACTTACAAGTAACGAGGGGTATCGCTGAACGCGACCATGCCTTCCCAGAAAAAATAGAACCGAATGTCTTTGCCTATATTAAAAGAAAAAGCCGCCCCCTCGATTTCATCCAACAAGGGGTAACAGCTATCACTTACCCTGATCAACGTTGGGATAATTGCTATATTAAAAGTTTAAATTTACTCCCTAACGTTTTAGCAAAGCAAAAGGCCAAGGAGGAAAAGGCCTATGAAGCGATTCTCCACCGAGAAGGCGAAATTACTGAAGGAAGCTCCTCCAATATTTTTCTTGTTAAGGACGAAACCATCTTTACCCATCCAGTAAGCCATCGCATTTTAAATGGCTGTGTACGCCAACGAATTTTACAGCTTGCAAAGGAAGAAGGATGGAAAATAGTAGAAGAAGCCTTCTCTATAGAGGATCTTAAAACAGCCGATGAACTATTTCTTACGAGCACTATTTCTGAAATCATGCCTATCACTCAAGTCGACGAACACCCTATAGGCGATGGCAAGGTCGGTTCAGTAACCAAGGAATTACAGACCCTTTACGAAAGGGATGCACGGTTGTATACCCGTAAAGTAAGTGGATTTTAAGTTACTTTTTCATCCTTAACCCTATAGGGATTTACTTATAGGGTTAAGGATCTATTTCTGTATA
Organism: uncultured Pseudogracilibacillus sp.; assembly: GCA_937974845.1. GTDB lineage: Bacteria > Bacillota > Bacilli > Bacillales > Amphibacillaceae > Pseudogracilibacillus. Next base: position 1,035 of record CALJVC010000012.1, read on the forward strand.
ACGGTCTATAAAATCCGTTAAGGCCTCGAAAAATTCTTCCCGATGTAAAACGACAGCCTCCCCATGATTAGAATGAGGAAAGGTTACACGATAAGCCTCACTCGCTGTCGCCTCATACAAGACTTCGCTCATTTCCGTCGGCACGAAGGTATCGGCTTCTCCATGAATATATAATATAGGCAACTTAGCCTTTTTCACTTGTTCTAGAGCTGAAGCTTCTTTTAAAGTATAGTTTGCCTTTTGTTTCGTTACTAAACTCGTCATCGGTAAAATAGGCTGATCCGGTAGATGGAACATCCGCTTCAGATGGTAGGCAAATAAATCATAGACCGAGGTATATGGGCTGTCTGCTACGATTGCCTTTACTTGGGGAGGGAGCTCTTCACCGCTCGCCATTAAAACCGCCGATGCCCCCATAGACAAGCCATGTAAGATAATTTCGATTCCTTCACCATGACGAGCAATTAACTCATCAATCCACTGAATTAAGTCAAGCCGATCATGCCAGCCAAAGCCGATATAATTTCCACCACTTTCCCCATGTCCTCGTAAATCCGGTGTGAAGAGATGAAAGCCGAGCTTTTCATAGTAATACTTACCGAACAAGGTCATGTCTGAAGCCCGTCCTAAATATCCATGGGCAAAGACAACAAAACTCCGGGACGGCTCCTTCGCCTGTAAATAATATCCCTGTAAAGGGAGACCATCGAAGGATTGTATCTCGAGAGTTTCAAACTCCTGCTTCTCCCGCCAATCGATCCAGTCCCCTTCTAAAAAATAATTTAACGTTTCTGAAGATACTTCTAAATCTTCATTTCCTTGCAAGAAATCCTTTGGCCCGCGTTCGATGGCAAGTTTGTAAAAATACACACTCGCTCCATACATAATCCCAAAGACAAGCACAATTACAATCGCCAATAAACTGAGAAACCTTTTCATATTAATCGTCCCTTTACATCGATTATCTTTTATTATATGTAAAAGCCAAAAGAAGGTCATAAAAAAAGCGCGTACAATAGTGGTTCAATGACCAAATTGTACGCGCTTTTACTTAACTTGCCTTTTCTTGTTCTGAGAGCTTACGTATCGTCACCTGCCAATTACTCCCTGTACCGATTCGGTAAGCCTCCGCAAAAGAACCTTGATTTAACGCAATACCAAGATAACCAACGGAATTAATGTAAAGTACGGGCTCACCTAAACGACTATCGGCGAAGGATTTTCCGAAAGTCATCTTTTGCTTATAAACTCGACGGTGCTCATGGACAATCGTCACTTCAAAGGCATCCCCATATTGGGCTTCTAAAGATGAGAGTACCTTTCCTTCTATATTCGTCCAAACATTTCCAAAACGTACATCTAAAATATCGACATGCCCTGTCACACTCATTTCAGTTAGAACCGGGTTAGCCTGCGGAAGCCGAACAATCGTCTCAAGAGGAAGAGACCTACCCACCTCAGTAAAATCTAGACCACTAGCTAATTTTGCACCAACATTTGCAAAAATATCCCGACCATGAAACGTATGGGATTCCTCCGAGTTCCGAAGGCGGTGTAGTTTTTCATCGATTTCCCTTACTTCAAGGATTCCAAGGGTCTGTTCGATATGAGTTAAGCTACCATTATTAGGCGTAACGATATAACGATTCCCCTTTGTTTTAGCAACGATGCTTGAGCGCTTAGAACCAACACCAGGATCGACTACTGAAACGAAAACCGTCCCTTCCGGCCAGTATGGCACCGTTTGAAAAAGACGATAGGAAGCTTCCCAAAGATTAAAAGGGGTGATTTCATGGGTTAAATCAAATATACGTAGAGTAGGGTCAACAGAAAGCGCCACTCCGTACATCGCACTTACTGCACCGTCTACTAAACCAAAATCCGTTTGAAATACTAGGGCTCGATTCATCCTTATACCTCCTCTTTAAAATAAAAAACCACGTCCTTAAACAATATAAGGACGTGGTTGAATACGTGTTACCACCTTATTTCGCCATTTGCTCACGCAAATAGCCTCACTAAGTACGCAAATGTGACTAATCACATTCTGAATACCGTGGTATAGCTAACGGGTACCAAATCCGTCGCAACCTACTGATACGAAATCGTACGTTCAGCGCGCAGCTCAGAGGCCATTGTTCAGATTTCTTCCCTTTACTCCCTTTCACCTACCGGAGCTCTCTGTAAAAAGTCCAAAATCCTACTTTTCCTCATCAACGCTATTTTCAGAAATTTACAAAGACTTAATTTTGTATACATTATATCGGGTTTAGACTTAAAGTCAAGAAATAACCCTATCCAATGTATATGATATTTGATTACTCTTATGTTTACAAAGTTTTACTGTTTATTTAATAACGCTCTATATTTTTCATTTGGCACAGAAACTTATCTTGTTAAAATAAAAATAATAGGTATAAGATCATTCTTCGCGATCGACTACTCGTTCGATCTCTTCTTTCCAGTTAAATTCTCCATTCCGGATTTTTTCTAGGCGATCGCCTCGGATAAAGTCATCCGGACCTGGACCATGAGGGAAGTCTTTGTCAACGTCTTTAAACTTCGGTCTATCCTGCATTAAAATATATGCCGCTAAGTCCGATGCTTCCTGATCAGTTAACGAGCCTTCCTCTCCTGGTGGCATATTGTTTTGAATATAGCCAGCCATTTTTGATAACCTTGCTAACCCAGCTCCATCGTTAAAGGAGTTCTCACCCCATAAAGCTGGTCCTGTATTAGCACCGATACCTTCACCATTTTCCCCATGACAGGATAAACAGTTTTTTGATTCGTACAATTCCTCACCTACTACAACATCAGGCTCTGGAATAGTCTCCATTTCATTCGGTTCAAACCATGGACGTTCCTCACCGATGGCTACCCCTTTTGAAATATGGGAAAAGTAAGCCATTAGGGCTCGCATTTCTTCGCTATCGGCTGGTAACATTTCTCCATTCATACTTCTAATCATACAACCGTTAATTCGATCCTCAAGCGTAAAGACAACCCCTTCACGTGGGCGATATTGCGGATAGTCTGCTACTACCCCAACTAAGGTCGAACTATCGGATAATCCACCATCGGCGTGACAGCTTTGACAGGAAAGTTCATTGCCTACATAATCAGCTAAAACAGTATTCGTTTCATTAAAAATTTCCTCTCCGTATTGAATAGCGGCTGTCATCGGATGGTCAGGGTCGAGCTCGTCCGTCGGCATCACTTCAGGAATTTCATTGCTTGCGGATGCTTCTTGAGAAGCTTGATCTTCCACTGCTTCTTCCTTGTCCGCGCTACAACCAAAGGCAAACACTAATACGATTACTAACATCAACCAAAGTACGTTTTTCCTCATTGTTTTCCCTCCCTCATACTTTACACCTATATTATACCCTACACGGTAAGGTAATTGAACGGAAAGTCTGAAAGCGTTATACAAGAGTCAAACTTTTTCCTTATAAAAGTTGCTTTTACGCCCTTGACTTTTTTCTTTTTTTCCTATTTAAATAATCCTTCATAAGTAGAAATCTACTGGCCTTATTTTACCCGTTTAATCAATCGGTAAGCTGGTAATTATTGCATCCTGTTGAGAGGGAAAAAGATAATTCTACAATAAAAAATCCGCCCTAGCTAATAGGGCGGAAGGTTAGTCAGCTCTTATAAATAAAGCCACAATGCCGTAATTACATAGAAGTTTTTAACCACCACTTTGTTCAAGTGGGTGTCCGCAGAGCACTTTTTGTCGTCCCCTCAAAGGAAGGCATGACAGCCAGTACTCAATGTAAAACTCCCTTTTCGTTGTTTAGAGGTTAAACTTAAAATAATTACGCACATTGTAGCTTCGTGACTATCTATATCATAATGAATCTACATAGAAAATGCAATGGGAAAGTTCTCCAATCACTTTCGCCAAGCTTTCGTGTATTTGTATTGTAAACTACTTTGTTTTATTTTGCAATAGATAAAATCTCATATCGAAAATGTTGTATACTATGAAACAGAGGTGAAAAGTATTGAAGAAAGTAATTTTTGGAACACATGATGACAATACGTTACGCCAATTTAATCATTGCCTGAAAACTGGTAGGGTTGTCGGAGGCGCCCTCTGTGCCGATGGTCATTACGGCTACTCACAACCAGTTGGTGGCGTCGTTGTCTATGACGGACAAATATCCCCCTCGGGAGTCGGCTACGATATCGCTTGCGGAAATAAAGCAGTAAAAACGAATTTAGTCTATGAGGACATTAAGGACGACCTCGGAAAAATAATGGATGAAATCCAGGATCGAATCCCTTTTGGCGTCTCTCGAACGAACCCGACTCCAGTAGACCACGAACTTTTCGATGATGAAGATTGGCAAGTTTTTCAAAGGATCGATCAAAAAGTACACGATGAATTAAAAGCCTTAGCCCGCTCACAACTTGGAACAACCGGTTCCGGTAACCATTATGTCGACCTTTTAATCGATCAAAAAACTAAGGAAGTATGGATCGGCAACCATTTCGGTAGTCGAGGCTTTGGCCACCGAACAGCAACAGGCTTCTTAAATTTAGCTAAGGGACGGGAGTTTACAGCGGGAAATATTCGGGAATCGATGGAAGTGGCACCTACACTCCTTGAAATCGATAGCGAACTCGGCGATATGTATTACCGGGCTATGAAGCTGGCGGGCAAATACGCCTATGCTGGTCGGGATTATGTAATCGATCAAGTCTTGGATATTTTGGGTGCTGAAGCTACTTTTGAAGTACACAACCACCACAACTATGCTTGGAAAGAGACCCACTTCGGTAAAGAGTATATCGTCGTTAGAAAAGGCGCGACTCCAGCAGCTCCAGGGCAGCTTGGCTTTGTCGGAGGAAGTATGGCAGATATCTCTGTTATTTTACGGGGAGTAGATTCCGAAAAAAGTCGCGAAGCCTTCTATAGCACCGTCCACGGGGCTGGTAGAATTATGAGCCGGACGAAGGCGGCTGGTAAAATGAATTGGAAAACAAAAAAACGTACCGGAGGGTTAATTTCAGAAGAAAAAATGCACAAGGCAGTGGAAGCCTATGGAGTCGAGTTACGAGGTGCCGGACCCGATGAAAGCCCCTTCGTTTATCGGAAACTAAAAGACGTCTTAAAAGCCCATGAAGGAACGATTGAAATCCTGCATACACTAAAACCAATTGGCGTCGTCATGGCAGGAGATTAAAAAATAAAAAAGAACCGGATGAGAGACTTCCGGTTCTTTTTATGAATAGCTCCGCACGATTTGTCTTCGACGTGCAGAAGAAGGGATGTGTAATTCCTCTCGATACTTCGCTACCGTTCGTCGGGAAATAGTCACTTGATACTTTTCAGCAAGGATTTCAGCTATTTTTTGATCCGATAAAGGTTTTCCTTTATTTTCCTTCATGACAATTTCCTTAATAAGGTATTTAATTTTCGTCCGTGAAATCAACTGGCCATAATGCCCCTTAACCCCTGTAGAAAATAAACGTCTAAATTCAAAGCTTCCCTGAGGTGTTTGGACAATTTTATCCTTTGTTGCTCGACTTACCGTCGATTCATGGATTCCTAATTCCTCGGCCACGTCCTGTAAGGTTAAAGCCCGTAAACTTCGAAAACCTTCCTTTAAAAAGAGGCGTTGATGTTCGAAGACAACCTGGGCAATATTAAGAATTGTACGCCGTCTCTGTTCAAGACTTTGCCTCAGCCATTGAAAACGTCGATGTTGTTGCTTGACAAAACGTATAGCCTCTTGATCCTCAGCATAATTAACCATATCGCTATCATTAAACCGTATTTCCGGAAGATAAGCATCGTTCAGTTGAATCGTTATCCGCTCCTTCTCCGAATCGTATTCAACGATTAGGTCTGGGATCAAATAGGTTGGACGTTGGGAAACGAAGTTCGCCGTCGGTTTTGGATGTAAACCTTGAATTTTTTTCAGTAAGCTTAATACTTCCTGCTTACCTATGTGTAAACTTTCTGCAACCTTTCCCCAATCCTTTTTAGCTAAATCTTCTAAATGATACTCGATTACCGTATGCAGAAAAACATCTTCTGGATACTTTTCCTTCGCTTGTACAAGGAGCCTTTCGGTTAAATCATACGCTCCGATCCCTAAAGGCTCAATATTTAATAGAAGGTTCCGGGCCTTCGCTATTTTCCATTCTGGGACTTGGAGCATTTGACTTAAGCTTTCATTAGTAAAAGGCAAATAACCCGATTCATCGAGGCGTTCGATGAATATATATAAAATTTCTCTAAGCTTTTCATCTATCTTCAATAAATTGACTTGATGAACTAGATGACTATACAATGAATTGTCTTCTATCGACACAAAATCTAAAGGGTCTACTTCAGAATCCGTGGAAGAGCGAAATTTCGATGGACGACGGGAATAAAATGAATCCTCCCTTTCTATGACTTCAATAAAAGGGTTATCTTCTGCCTCTTTTTCTATAAATTGTCGGAGATCGTAGTTAGTAAGTTGCAATAACTCGATTGCTTGACGTAATTCCGTCGTCATCACTACTTGCAAGGATTGCCTCTGTTCTAATATCAACTTCATCCATGCACACCCCCTAAAAAGAAAGCGCTTTCTTTTCTTCGCGATAGGAAGGGAAAGCGCCCACTTTCCCCTAAGTAATCTTTGTTTTATAGCTTTATTTATGTATATTGTAATCAATCGGTAAGTAAAGCACAATTATTTTGTCACAAATTTTTACCTATCGACCTTCTCTCCTTTAAATTGCTAGTTTTTTACATAAACTGTTTCATTTTTCGAAAGCAAACTGTTCTATAACAAAAAATAATCAGATATGCTATAATGTATGTTGTGTTTCTTAAACTATTAGTAATTGCTTTCACTAGACTGATAGATATAAATAATATTAATAACAGGAGTGTCGAAGGTTGTTTAGAGATGATCGTTTTAAAGGTCTTACGATGACCGATATTCGTAAGGACTTAATTGCAGGAATTACGGTCGGGGTAGTGGCTATCCCTTTAGGAATGGCCTTTGCAATTGCCTCGGGTGTAAGTCCAGAATACGGGATCTATACGACGATTATCGCCGGATTAATCGTGGCGATTTTCGGTGGGTCTAGTTTCCAAATAGCCGGGCCTACAGGGGCTTTTATCCCAATCCTATTAGGTATCGTTCTGCAATACGGCTACGAAGATTTGCTTATCGCCGGAATGCTTGCGGGGATTATGCTTATTCTTATGAGTATTTTTAAGTTTGGAAGCTTAATTACCTATATTCCCCGTTCTGTAACTATCGGTTTTACCTCTGGTATTGCAGTAATTATTTTTACGGGACAATTGGAGAACTTTTTCGGCTTGGAAAATATAGAAAAGAAAGAATATTTCCATCAGAATATGATAGAGATATTTTCCAACTTCCATTCTGTCAACTTTTATAGTATTTTACTCGGAATCATCGGACTTCTAATTATTATTTTCGTACCGAAAATCTCTCCCCGAACACCGGTTTTACTTGTCGCTCTCATTATACCGACCTTGGTTGCTGTTATCTTTATGCCCGGTAAGGTAGCGACAATCGGTTCGGCCTTTGGTGGAATTTCCCAGTCTTTACCGACAATCAAATTTCCAGAAATAACTTGGGAAAAACTGATGTATCTATGGCAACCAGCTTTTGCGATTGCTATGCTAGGAGGAATTGAATCCTTACTTTCAGCCGTTGTTGCCGATGGAATGACAGGGAAAAAGCATAACTCCGATCGGGAGCTTTTTGGTCAAGGGTTAGCAAACATTTTAACACCTCTTTTTGGTGGAATTCCAGCGACGGGAGCAATCGCCCGAACTGCCACTAACATTAAAAGTGGTGCCGTCAGTCCAATGTCTGGAGTGTTCCAAAGTTTATTTGTCTTACTAACCTTACTACTCTTTGCGCCCTTTGCTTCATATATTCCTTTAGCGAGCATGGCGCCGATTCTAATGGTTGTCGCCTTTAACATGAGTGAGTACAAATCTTTTTCAATGATTTTAAAACTACGGAACTCTGACTCCCTTGTACTTGTGACGACCTTTTTATTAACAGTCTTTGTTAACTTAACCGTCGCAGTCCCTGTCGGTTTATTGTTAGCTATGGTTTCTTTCGTTCGTCGAATCAGTCACGTCTTAGAAGTCGATGACATCAAGCCGGACAAATTTACAGAAAAAGAAATCCAAAACAAACGTCGGCAAGACTATGCCTGTCCACAAATTGCTAGTTTTACCATTCGTGGTCCACTATTTTTCGGAGCTGCTGACCGTTTCGAATCGACCCTATCCCAAGCAATTAACCGTAGACCTGAGGTTCTAATTTTAAAAATGCGGCACGTTTCGATGATCGATGCGACAGGAGCAGCGAACCTAGCGGCAGCTATTGAAGATTTCATTAAGAACAAAGGGATTGTTTTAATTACAGAGATTGCTGAAGAACCCTTAGAAATGTTGAAGAAAACCGAATTGTATGAAATGGTCGGCCCGGACAACTTCTACGAAGATACGACGGACGCCATCAACGATGCCCTCGAAAGAATCAATCCGCAGAAATGCCCTTACTGTTCCCGAAAGGGCGGAGGTTCCTGCCGTGTCTACGTGAATACTAATCAATCTCCCTATAAAACAAGGGACAAAATGGATTAAAAAAGAAGCCTGAAATAGGGCTTCTTTTTTTACGCGATCTAACCTATATAAGGGGAATTATTTTCTAGAATGATGCAGCCTTTTACCTAAGGCTTCCTATGTATACCGGCGATTATTTCGTTTACAAGAAAA
>CALJVC010000013.1 GCA_937974845.1 uncultured Pseudogracilibacillus sp.
ATAGATAACAACAATGGCTACTAGCATCGTCACAAATTCACTAATACCTAAGGTAAACCATAGGAAAAGGAAACCGTCTTCTAGTCCGACAAATACTTTTAACATGTAAGCAATAATGAACATGTTAAAGGAAAAAACAAAGGAGTTAACGACCATCAACGTTAACTTATTGTGAATATATCTGCTTAGGAAGATTGTAATCCCTAAGGAGATGGCGGTATGGCCAACGCCAAAGATTAGGTCAGCCTTCGTTGGTGAAAAAACAAGGTTAGCGATAATTACACCGATGACAATACCGTAAAAGTACCGTTTATTATAAACGATAAGATGGTTGAATAATTCTGATAAGCGAAACTGAATATTTAAAAAACTGAACGGTGCTACGACGGCGGTCACGACAAAATATAAGGCAGCGACCAAGGCATTTGTGACGAGTGTTCTTCCAGTCATATTATTTCCCCCTTAGTATTTTTTACGTTGGATGGTTTCGAACAACGGTGAGTAAACTCACAAATATTTAGTATAAAGAAAAGGTGGCTAAAAAGCTAGTCGATACTCTTATTCTATAATTTTAGAAAGGGCTTTATTTCTTGTGGTATACTATTGTAAACGTTATCAAAGGGGGAGGGGCAAGCTTGTTTATTCGGAAAACATTTTCGACAGGAGAAAAACATGGAGTTGCTTATATTAATGCTGTCAAAGTTATGGGACCTGTACGTTTAAATGTATTTGCCTTTTATACGGACGGTATCGTAATCGATACCGGTGCTCCGGCCTTGTTTTCCTACTTCAAAAGTTTTTTTGACCGTTTAGATATGGAGGCCGTTCTTCTAACTCACCACCATGAAGACCATTCGGGCGGGGCAGCTTATTTACAAGAGCGTTATGGCCTTCCGATTTATATGCATCCGGTGTTGATCGATTCGTGTCGGGAAGCGGCCCGTTATCCTTTATATCGTAAAGCCTTTTGGGGGGTGCGCCCACCTTTTCAGGCCCGGCCTCTAACTAGCTCCTTCGAGTCCTCCTCTAGCCGATGGAAGGTAATAGAGACACCGGGGCATGCAGTCGACCATCTTTCCTTTATAAATGAATCTACGGGACAGCTTTTTTCTGGAGATCTTTTTGTACATCCAGAAACTAAGTTAATTTTAAGGGAGGAAAGTATACCGGATACGATTGCATCCTTGGAAAAGTTATTAACCTATGATTTTGATGAAATGTTTTGTTCCCATGCTGGTTATATAGAGGATGGTCGAAAGGCGCTAGAAAGAAAGCTAACTTATTTAACGGAGTTACGGGATCGTGTATTATTTTTAGCTGAGAAAGGACTGACGTCGAAGGAGATTCAAGGAGAGATTTTTCCTAAACGATATCCTATTACTTTCTTTTCTTTTGGTGAATGGGATTCTAAGCATATCATTCGTTCGATTTTACAAGCATAGGGGGTCTCTTTTCTAAGTAAGAGACCCCTCTCGCTCTCATAATCCTATTCTTCGACAAGTAGGTCCTTTAATGAGAAATCAATCGGTTTCTTTTCTGTTTCTTCATAACCACGTAAGTATTGGATTCGACGTTGGATCGTTTCCTTAGATACTTGTTCATCGGCATGGTAAGAGGAGCGGACGAGTGGTCCGGCGACGCAATGGGTAAAGCCTTTTTCTAAGGCGATTTCTTTTAGCTCTTTAAACTCATCAGGATGGTAGTAGCGCACGACTTCGAGATGTTGTTTTGTCGGTTGTAAGTATTGTCCTAGGGTGAGGATATCGACATCGTGGGCTAGCAAATCGTCCATTGCTTCTAAAATTTCTTCCTTTGTTTCTCCTAGACCAAGCATCATGCTAGACTTCGTTGGAATGTAAGGGGCGACTTTTTTAACCCGTTGTAATAACTGTAGGGAGCGTTCATAGGTCGCCTTAGCCCGAACCCGTTTTGTGAGCCGGCGGACGGTTTCGATATTATGGTTAAAAATATCCGGCCCTGCAGATAGCAAGGTTTTTAAGCTTTCAAAATCTCCCTTCATATCGGAAGGTAGAACTTCGATCGTAGTCAAGGGGTTTAGCCTTCGTACTTCCCGAATGGTTTCGGCAAAGACCTGGGCCCCGCCATCCTTTAGATCATCCCGGGCGACGGCTGTAATTACGACGTGTTTCAACCCCATAATTTGAACAGATTCGGCAACACGTTTCGGTTCGCGCCAGTCTAGCTCATTAGGGATTCCTGTTTTTACTGCGCAGAAACGGCAACCCCGGGTACATGTATCCCCTAAAATCATAAAGGTTGCTGTCTTTCTTTCGCTCCAGCATTCGTGTAAATTAGGACATCTCGCCTCCTCACAGACTGTATTTAACTCTTTATCCCGCATAAGCTTTTTTAATTGCTTATAGGAATCAGAGGTGTTGATTTTAATTTTTAACCAATCTGGCTTGCGCATAGGTGCTTCTTGATTAGCCATAGATATTGCCTCCTTTGATGATATCTCTTTGTCGATGGTAGGTCCAAGCAGGGGAACGATATTTCGTTTCTGCTAAGTGGTGGATTTCATTCCAATCTTCTGTAGAAAGTTCTAGGGGTTCTGTATTGATTCCGAGTGCTTCTGTAAAACCTCGATAAAAGGCTTCTTCTACTTCTTCATACTGAACGGAACGACCGAGCAAGTCCTCTAGGGCTACCGCCTTTTCTTTAAACTGTGCTATTTTTCTTTGGCGGACCCTTTCATTAGGAAAGGAAAATAGACTGAATAGAAAGTCTACATCGAATTGGAAGGGAATAGAGCCGTGTTGTAAGAGTACTCCTTTTTTCCTCGTTTGTGCATTACCACTAATTTTCTTTCCACCTACTACTAATTCATAAAGGGCTGGGGTTTCGAAGCAGACCGGAGAGCGTTCATCCCTAGGCTGTTGCTGCTGAAGGCTAGCATCGACTTGAAGGTAGCGATAGCCTAGAACGATTCCTTGGGCAAGGACGTAATAAGCTTCTTGCACCGTTTTTGGAATCTTTGGATGCCTTTCACTTACGACGATACTATACGTAAGCTCTTTGTCGTGTAGGACAGCACTGCCACCGGTGAGTCGGCGAACGAGTTGTCCTTTTGCTTCGTTTAGTTTATCGACATCGACCGATGAAGAAACTTTTTGAAAGTAGCCGACCGATAGACTTGGGGTTTTCCATTGATAGAAACGAAGGGTCGGCTTAATTTTTCCTTCGCTATGCCAACGTAAAAGGGCTTCATCAATGGCCATGTTGACCGCCGCATCGAGCGGTTCTGTCCGTAATATGGACCAGGTTTCCTTTTTTTCTACCAAGGCCTCCACTCCTACTTATAGTATTTGCTATCATTATAACAATAATTATACGTCGTGTGGAGTAGAGTTTATAAGGCGTTTGTTATATTAAAAGTTACTATGACAACTTATACACAGATTATTCCCCTTGTAAATCCTTAATTTTTATAGATATATAGCTACTTATACACACTATTCACAAAGTTATCCACAATTTTCATACACATAGGGAAGGCTTGTAATAAAAAGCTTTCTAAAAGTTACCCACATTTATGCGAACATGTCCACATTCTGTGGATAAAATAATACGAATGTAACGATAAAAAA
>CALJVC010000014.1 GCA_937974845.1 uncultured Pseudogracilibacillus sp.
GACGCAAAATGGACGAGCTATGTAAGCAAGGCGTGCTTTCTAAGCTTTCCTAAGGCTTATATTGCATATCGGAGCAACATCTACTATAATGGTTTAAAATCAAAGGATATTAATTGACACGTTTTTCTAACCGTGTTACATTAAAAAAAGAAGTATAAAATGGTGAACGGCTATGAACAAAAAAATTACTTTAGCATGCACAGTATGCTTGAATCGAAACTATACAACGACAAAGAATACATTTAAAAGTCAAGAAAGACTAGAAATAAAGAAGTATTGCAAATATTGTAATAAACATGTACTTCATCGTGAAACAAAATAGGAAAGCTGGAGGAAGACAGTGAAAATATTCAAGTTCTTTAAAGATGTGGCCCGCGAAATGCGCAAAGTGACGTGGCCGAAAGGGGAAGAATTAGTTAGTTATACAATTACTGTTGTTGTAACTGTCGCTTTCGTTGCAATTTTCTTTGCTGTAATTGACTTAGGAATTTCGCAAATTTTAAATGCGCTTTTTGAATAGTTGAAGAAGAAATATGGTATAATGACTTTACGAACTATATTTCTCTGTCATATGTCGCTATGTAAAAACCCGCTCAGTACGGGTTTTTAATATTGTCTTTTTTCGGAAAAAATTAACTGTTCGGGGAAGTATTTCGTTATAGGATGCGTGGTAACAAAGGGTTCAGTTGTATGTCAGAGGCTGAAGGAAAAGAAAGAACGGAGGTTAATCATGGAAACTGCTTGGTATGTAATTCATACTTACGCTGGCTATGAGAATAAGGTAAAGGTCAATTTAGAAAAAAGAGTCGAAACGATGGGAATGCAGGACAAGATTTTCCAAGTAATCGTCCCCGAAGAGGAAGAGACGACGATTAAAGATGGAAAAAAACAAGTAAAGACGAAAAAAGTCTTCCCAGGCTATGTACTGGCTGAAATGATTATGACCGATGATTCTTGGTATGTCGTTAGAAATACCCCGGGCGTGACGGGTTTTGTCGGCTCTAGTGGTCAAGGGACCAAACCGACGCCACTTCTACCCCATGAAGTAGATGAAATTATGCGACGGATGGGGATGAAGGATTCAACGGTTTCTGTAGATTTTGAAGTGAAGGAAAATGTAAAAGTCATCGACGGTCCTTTTGCAGATATGATTGGGACGATTGAAGAAATCGATCTCGATAAGCAGACAGTGAAAGTTCATGTCAATATGTTCGGTCGGGAAACGCCGGTTGAACTCGAATTTACACAGATCGAAAAAGTATAACAATAAGGTATTTATTGCTTGCTAAATGTTAAAAAATATGTTAAATTTTCTATGTTGTACGAACGGCAGATAAGCCTTCGTCTTTTGAGTGGGAGGGCCTTGCCCAATTACCACATCACGAACTAGAGGAGGTGTGTTTCGTGGCTAAAAAAGTTATCGACGTAGTAAAATTACAAATCCCAGCGGGTAAAGCGAACCCGGCACCACCTGTAGGTCCGGCTCTAGGACAAGCAGGAATTAATATCATGGGATTCTGTAAAGAGTTTAACGCACAAACACAAGAACAAGCGGGATTAATTATTCCAGTTGAAATTACGGTGTTTGAAGACCGCTCGTTTACCTTTATTACGAAAACTCCACCAGCTGCCGTTCTATTAAAGAAAGCTGCTGGTATCGATAAGGCTTCAGGAGAGCCGAACCGTAATAAAGTTGCATCAGTTAAACGAGATCAAGTACGTGAAATCGCTGAAACAAAAATGAAAGACTTAAACGCAGCAGATGTCGAAGCGGCGATGCGTATGGTTGAAGGTACTGCAAGAAGTATGGGAATTACTATCGAAGACTAGTTTGCAGTACTGGAAACGTGGGAGGTTAAACCGTTAATACCACAAAGAAGGAGGATATGAAGTTGAAAAAAAGAGGAAAAAAATACGAAGAGGCATTAAAGTTAGTCGATCGTACGAAAACCTATGATTTACGTGAAGCAATTGAACTTATGAAGAAAACAGCAACGGCTAACTTTGACGAAACGGTAGAACTCGCTTTTCGTCTCGGCGTTGATCCGAAACATGCGGATCAAAACATTCGCGGTGCTGTCGTGTTACCACATGGTACGGGTAAGACCCAGCGCGTATTAGTGTTTGCTAAAGGCGAAAAGGTGAAAGAGGCTGAAGAGGCAGGAGCAGACTATATCGGTGACGAAGAAATCATCGCGAAAATCAACGAAGGTTGGTTTGATTTTGATGTCGTCGTCGCTACGCCAGATATGATGGCGGAAGTTGGAAAGCTCGGTCGAGTTTTAGGACCGAAAGGCCTCATGCCTAACCCGAAAACTGGCACAGTTACCTTCGACGTAGGCAAAGCTGTCGAAGAAATTAAAGCGGGTAAAGTAGAGTTCCGAGTAGATAAATCTGCCAACCTACATGTAGCAGTAGGTAAAGTTTCCTTCGATGATGAGAAACTCTTTGAAAACGTAGAGACGATGATTGAAACGGTCGTCCGTGCTAAACCACAATCTGCACGTGGAACGTATATCCGCAACGCAGCAATCTCATCGACGATGGGACCTGGCATTAAAATCGACGTAAGTCCTTATGTCAAATTATAGTTGACAATTTATAATAGATAAGTTACAATTTTAAAAGTCAAATAAATACGTTATACCGTAGACTCAGGGGCACACTAGTGCTTAATAATCCTGCCGAGGTGTTTGGACTATTGCTTGATTGAAGTCATTACATGCGTATGCTCAAAAGCAATCGATGCCTCCACGTCTACTGTGGAGGCTTTTCTATATTCGAAACACCTGTATAACATTCTAGGAGGTGGATGAATGGCTACTCTCGAAGCGAAAAAACAAGTTGTAGAAGAAATTGCTGAAAAATTAAAAGAGAGTGAAGCAACGGTACTTGTAGACTACCGTGGATTAACGGTAGAAGAAGTTACCGAATTACGTAGACAATTACGTGAAAATAACGTCGATTATAAAGTGTATAAAAACACCTTATCTCGTCGTGCTGCTGAAGCGGCAGGCTTAGAAGAGTTAAAAGATACATTAGTAGGGCCAACGGCGATTGCTTTTAGTAAGGACGATGTCGTTACGCCGGCTAAAGTCCTTCACGAATTCGCTAAGGATCACGAAGCCCTTGAAATTAAAGGTGGCGTAATCGAAGGGGAAATCGCTACCCTCGAAGAGCTTAAAGAATTATCGACGTTACCGGATTACGAAGGCTTACTTTCTATGTTGCTTAGCGTCTTACAAGGTCCAATTCGCAATTTAGCTTATGCGACAAAGGCGGTAGCAGATCAGAAAGAAGAAGCTGGCGAAGAATAATACGGAAGTTAAATATAGAACGTTCAATATATAATTAATTAGGAGGAAAGAACAGATGACTAAAGAACAGATTATCGATGCGATAAAAGAAATGTCCGTTTTAGAATTAAATGATTTAGTAAAAGCTATTGAAGAAGAATTTGGTGTAACAGCTGCAGCTCCAGTTGCAGTAGCAGGTGCAGCGGCTGGTGGAGGCGACGCAGGCGAAGAGAAATCTGAGTTTGACGTTGTCTTAGCTGACGCTGGTTCATCTAAAATCAAAGTTATTAAAGTTGTTCGTGACCTTACAGGCCTCGGCTTAAAGGATGCGAAAGACTTAGTAGACGGCGCGCCAAATACAGTGAAAGAAGCTGTGGCAAAAGAAGAAGCCGAAGAAATGAAAGAAAAGTTAGAAGAAGCAGGAGCAAAAGTAGAACTCAAGTAATCTCAATAAATCGGATAAAAGCTCGTCAACCTTTTGACGAGCTTTTATCTACTTTCATCGTTCCTCACTGTCCCCAAGATAGTTAGACAAAGAAAAAGGAATTTCAATGAAACGGGTGTATAGAAGTGTCCGATCACTATTACTCCAAACAACCGCACTCACCATTAAAAACGAATCGCATACAATGCACGTTACGTGAACAGCCCTTTACCTTTACTACCGCGAGCGGTGTTTTCTCCAAGCATGGTGTTGACTACGGTTCGCGACTACTGATTGAAAGTTTTCAAGAGCCGGAAGTAGACGGGCCGATATTAGATTTAGGTTGTGGTTATGGTCCCATAGGCATCTCCTTGGCGAAAAGCTTTCCCAATCGTGACATTCTCATGGTCGATATTAACGAACGGGCGATTGCTCTAGCAGAGGAAAATATTGACCGCAATAATGTCGACAATGCGAGGGTTTTGATAAGCGAAGGCTTCGCTAAGATAGAAGAGGGAAATTTCTCTGCTATTGTGACTAATCCACCAATCCGTGCTGGGAAAAAGGTAGTTTATCCAATGATCGAAGAGAGTGCAACCCGTTTACAAGCCGGGGGCGAACTATGGGCTGTGATTCAAAAGAAACAAGGCGCCCCGTCATTTCAACGTTTATTAACAACCTTATTTCCCCTCGTTACGGTGGAGAAAAAAAGCAAAGGATATTTTGTTTTTCGAGCAAAGAAGGAAGAGTAATTGACTAGACTGCGGTCTTGTGATATAATTTTTAAATGCTACAATGCTTAAGGTTTGTCAAGTACGAACAGCATTGTTCGATGTATATATGTATGTCGAACGTTTATAATGGAAAGATAAGGGAAAGAATCTTATATATGAAGGTTCAACCTGGGGAATATAGATATATAGTTAATTCTAATTGTAGGAATAAGTGAGAGGAAGGTTTTTACGAAAACCTTTTTTCGCTTTATACAGAGGCAAGAAGTATATTTTCTTCATCGTGCTAACCTACATAGATAATTTTTTGTTTGAAAAAATCATAACGCAAAATAAATAAAAAGACAAGCGAAAGATATTGTAGTGCAATCCTTATTTTTATAATAAAGCCCTAACAATCGAGTTAGGACAGATGAAAAAATGTTTCATTTTAGGGGTGAAGATTATTGGTAGCTCAACGAGTCATTCAGTATGGAAAGCATCGTAAGCGCCGAAGTTATGCACGAATCAGTGAAGTGCTCGAACTGCCGAATCTTATCGAGATTCAAACAGCTTCGTACGATTGGTTCTTAGAAGAAGGATTGAAGGAAATGTTTGAAGACATTTCGCCAATCGAGGACTTTGCAGGAAATTTATCGCTAGAATTTATCGATTATAGTCTAGGAGAACCGAAGTATCCCGTAGAAGAATCGAAGGAACGAGACGTCACTTTTAGTGCACCACTTCGCGTTCGTGTACGTCTAATAAACAACCAAACCGGAGAAGTGAAAGAACAAGAAGTCTTTATGGGGGACTTCCCTCTGATGACCGAAACAGGAACCTTTATTATTAATGGAGCCGAACGGGTCATCGTTTCACAACTCGTTCGTTCACCCAGCGTATACTACAACGAAAAGGTAGATAAAAATGGTAAGCGTGGGTTAACGGCAACGGTTATTCCGAACCGTGGTGCTTGGCTAGAGTATGAGACAGATGCTCGAGATGTAGTCTATGTACGGATTGATCGGACGAGAAAGTTACCGATTACGGTGTTACTTAGAGCCTTAGGTTTAAGTTCTGACCAAGAAATTATCGATTTAATTGGTGATAATGAATACTTACAAAATACTTTAGAAAAAGATAACCTAGAAACTTCCGAAAAGGCTCTATTAGAAATTTACGAACGTCTACGTCCGGGTGAACCGCCAACCGTAGAAAATGCGAAAAGTTTATTAGAAACACGCTTTTTCGACCCGAAAAGGTACGATCTAGCCTATGTTGGGCGCTATAAGACGAATAAGAAGCTGAATATTAAGGATCGCCTATTAAACCAAACTTTAGCTGAGACCCTTGTCGATGAAGAGACTGGAGAGGTACTGGCTGAAAAAGGCGACAAACTTGATCGAAAGCTATTAAATAAACTATTACCTTATTTAGAAAATGAAGAAAATCCTCTAGGTTTAAAAACGATTACCTTACAAGGGGTAATAGAAGACGAGGTAGAGCTTCAGGCTATTAAAATTATAGACCCGACGGATCCCGAAGGTGAACGTGTACTTAACGTCGTCGGTAATGGCCATATCGCAGAGGATGTAAAACATATTACCCCTGCGGATATTTTAGCATCGATTAACTATTTCTTTAATTTGTTGCACGATGTTGGCCATACAGATGATATCGACCATTTAGGTAACCGTCGCTTACGTTCCGTAGGAGAGCTGTTACAAAACCAATTCCGGATCGGACTATCTAGAATGGAACGTGTCGTTCGCGAACGGATGTCCATCCAAGATACCTCGAGCATTACACCGCAACAACTGATCAACATCCGACCAGTTATTGCGGCGATTAAAGAATTCTTTGGTAGCTCGCAGTTATCTCAGTTTATGGACCAGACGAACCCATTAGCTGAATTGACCCATAAGCGTCGTTTATCTGCCCTTGGACCAGGCGGTTTAACTAGGGAGAGGGCGGGGATGGAAGTTCGAGACGTACACTACTCCCACTATGGTCGTATGTGTCCGATCGAAACCCCAGAAGGTCCTAACATCGGTTTAATTAACTCCCTATCCTCCTATGCCCGGGTCAATAAGTTTGGCTTTATTGAAACGCCATACCGTCGTGTAGACCCTGAAACTGGTCGAGTAACGGATGAAATTGACTACCTCACTGCCGATGAGGAGGATTTATATGTTGTTGCTCAAGCAAACGCCCGTCTCAACGAGGATGGTAGCTTCAAGGATGAAGAAGTAATCGCCCGGTTCCGAGGAGAAAACACAATCGTATCTCGGGATCAAGTTGACTATATGGACGTTTCACCTAAGCAAGTGGTGTCGGCTGCAACGGCTTGTATCCCGTTTTTAGAAAATGACGACTCCAACCGAGCGTTAATGGGAGCGAACATGCAGCGTCAAGCGGTTCCTCTATTAGAACCGGAAGCCCCGATTGTCGGAACGGGTATGGAGTACATGGCTGGAAAGGATTCCGGTTCGGCGATTATTTGTCGCCATGACGGAATTGTAGAAAAAGTCGAAGCACGGGAGATCGTCGTCCGTCGTGTATCGGAAGTCGATGGTAAGGAAGTAGAAGGCGATACCGATACCTATCGTTTACAAAAATATGTCCGTTCCAACCAAGGAACTTGTTACAACCAACAACCGATTGTTAAAAAGGGAGACCGGGTAGAAAAGGGCGATATTTTAGCTGACGGTCCATCGATGGAGAAGGGTGAGCTAGCCTTAGGTCGTAACGTGCTTGTCGCCTTTATGACTTGGGAAGGGTACAACTACGAGGACGCGATCATTATGAGCGAACGTCTCGTAAAAGACGACACCTTTACGTCGATTCATATCGAAGAATACGAAGCGGAAGCCCGTGATACGAAATTAGGACCAGAGGAGATTACCCGGGATATTCCAAACGTCGGAGAAGATGCCCTGAAAAACCTAGATGAAAATGGTATCGTTCGTATCGGTGCCGAAGTGAAGGACGGGGATATCCTAGTTGGAAAGGTCACGCCGAAGGGAGTAACTGAATTATCGGCGGAGGAACGTTTACTCCATGCGATCTTTGGAGAAAAGGCCCGCGAAGTCCGGGATACGTCCTTGAAAGTACCCCATGGAGCGGGTGGTATCGTCCACGATGTAAAGGTCTTCGACCGAGAAAAAGGAGACGAATTAAAACCGGGTGTTAACAAGTTAATCCGTGTGTATATCGTACAGAAAAGAAAGATTTCCGAAGGGGATAAAATGGCAGGACGTCACGGTAACAAAGGGGTTATTTCTAAATTGTTACCAGAAGAGGATATGCCGTTTTTACCTGACGGCACACCGATCGATATCATGTTAAACCCACTAGGAGTTCCTTCCCGAATGAACATCGGACAAGTGTTCGAGCTTCATTTAGGAATGGCTGCCCGAAAACTAGGCATCCACGTTGCTTCGCCGGTCTTCGACGGAGCTAACGAACAAGATGTCTGGGATACCTTAGAAGAAGCGGGTATGCCACGGGATGCGAAGACGATCCTTTACGATGGACGCACAGGGGAACCTTTCGATAACCGTGTCGCAGTAGGAATTTCTTACTTGCTGAAATTGTCGCACATGGTTGATGACAAGTTGCACGCCCGTTCGACAGGACCATACTCCCTCGTTACGCAACAACCTCTTGGCGGAAAGGCACAGTTCGGGGGACAGCGATTTGGTGAGATGGAGGTTTGGGCATTAGAAGCTTATGGTGCTGCCTACACCTTACAAGAGCTGTTAACGGTGAAGTCGGACGATATTGTCGGTCGAGTGAAGACCTACGAAGCTATCGTCAAAGGCGAGAACGTTCCAGAGCCTGGAGTTCCTGAATCCTTTAAGGTACTTATTAAGGAATTACAAAGTCTCGGTATGGACGTTAAGATGCTTTCAAGTGATGAAGAAGAAATCGACTTACGTGCCTTAGAAGAAGAGGATAATGAAAAAGAAGATGCGTTAAATTTAGAAGTACAACATGAGAAATAAAGTAAGTAAGACGGAAAAGGTCAAGGTGTAAGAGGACCTTTTCCGTTCTCACATCAATTTTTTATAGAATCGGATTAGGACGTAAAATTATGGGAGGTAGAGCCCTTGCTTGATGTAAATAATTTTGAATTTATGAAAATCGGTTTAGCCTCGTCAGAAAAAATACGTTCATGGTCGTACGGTGAAGTTAAAAAGCCAGAAACGATCAACTATCGAACCTTGAAGCCAGAAAAGGATGGTCTTTTCTGTGAACGTATTTTTGGACCGCAAAAGGACTGGGAATGTCATTGTGGTAAGTATAAGCGTGTTCGTTATAAAGGCGTCGTCTGTGATCGTTGTGGTGTAGAAGTAACGAAGTCGAAAGTGCGCCGTGAACGCATGGGACATATCGAACTAGCAGCTCCTGTATCTCACATTTGGTATTTCAAAGGTATTCCTAGTCGCATGGGATTACTATTAGATATGTCTCCGAGAGCCCTAGAGGAAATTTTATATTTTGCTGCTTACGTAGTGACGGACTCTGGAGATACCCGCTTAGAAAAGAAACAACTCCTATCAGAAAAAGAGTATCGTAGTTTCTATGAAAAATACGGAAACTCTTTCAAGGCGGAAATGGGTGCTGAAGCTGTTAGAAAATTATTGCAAGACATCGACTTAGATAAAGAGGTTGCAGAGCTGAAGGAAGAGCTAAAAACGGTTCAAGGCCAAAGAAGAACTCGGGCGATTCGCCGCCTAGAAGTACTAGAGGCCTTCCGTAATTCAGGGAATAAACCTGAATGGATGATCTTAGACGTTCTTCCAGTTATTCCGCCGGAAATTCGTCCGATGGTTCAATTAGATGGTGGACGTTTTGCGACTTCAGACTTAAACGATTTATACCGTCGTGTAATTAACCGGAACAACCGTCTAAAACGCCTCCTTGATTTAGGAGCGCCGAGCATCATCGTTCAAAACGAAAAGCGTATGCTACAAGAGGCAGTGGATGCACTAATTGATAACGGTCGTCGTGGCCGTCCAGTTACAGGACCAGGAAACCGTCCATTAAAATCCCTTTCTCATATGTTGAAAGGTAAACAAGGACGTTTCCGTCAGAACTTATTAGGTAAGCGTGTTGACTACTCTGGTCGTTCCGTTATTGTCGTCGGTCCGAGCTTAAAAATGTACCAGTGTGGTTTACCGAAGGAAATGGCTTTAGAATTGTTTAAGCCTTTCATTATGAAAGAATTAGTCGGACAAAATATTGCCCACAATATTAAGTCGGCCAAACGAATGATCGAACGACTTCACCCAGAAGTGTGGGATGTCCTAGAAGATATAATTAAGGAACACCCAGTTCTACTCAACCGGGCACCTACCTTGCACCGGTTAGGAATCCAAGCCTTCGAACCTACCTTGGTTGAAGGTCGTGCCATCCGTCTTCACCCGCTCGTTTGTACTGCGTATAACGCTGACTTCGACGGTGACCAGATGGCCGTTCACGTACCGCTTTCAGCAGAAGCCCAAGCAGAGGCTCGAATTTTAATGTTAGCGGCACAAAACATTTTAAACCCGAAGGATGGAAAGCCAGTCGTTACACCATCGCAGGACATGGTTTTAGGAAACTACTACTTAACGATGGAAGTACCTGGTGCCATTGGAGAAGGGAAGATTTTCAAAGATCCGAACGAAGCGATTATCGCCTATCGCAATGGTCACGTACATTTACACTCGCGAATTGCAGTTCGGGCTAGTAGTTTAAACAACCCGACCTTTACCGAGGAACAAAATAAAAAACTACTCATTACTACCGTAGGGAAAATTATTTTCAACGAAATTATCCCAGAATCCTTCCCTTATATTAATGAACCGACCCGCCATAATTTAGAGGTCGAAACGCCAGACCATTACTTTATTGAAGGTAGTGTCGACGTAAGGGAAGAGATTAGTAAACGGGATATCGTTCCACCCTTTAAGAAGGGAATCCTGGGCGATATTATTGCCGAAGTCTTTAATAAGTATAAAATTAGCGAAACGTCTAAAATGTTAGACCGCATGAAGGATCTTGGCTTCCATTACTCTACCATTGCAGGGATGACGGTCGGTATTTCCGATATCGTCGTTCTAAATAACAAACAAGAATTATTAGATCAAGCACAAGAAAAAGTCGATACAGTACAACGCCAGTTCCGACGTGGACTAATTACCGAAGAAGAGCGCTACAATCGCGTAATCTCCATATGGACAGAGGTGCGGGATGATATCCAAGAGCGCTTAATGGAATCTTTAGATCCGCAGAACCCAATCTATATGATGAGTGATTCTGGAGCTCGAGGTAACCCGTCGAACTATACGCAGTTAGCCGGTATGCGTGGACTGATGGCTAACCCTGCTGGTCGAATTATTGAATTACCAATTAAGTCTAGCTTCCGTGAAGGTCTCAGTGTTCTTGAATACTTCATTTCTACCCACGGTGCTCGAAAAGGTCTAGCGGATACGGCCTTGAAGACGGCAGACTCAGGATACTTAACTCGACGCTTGGTGGACGTTGCTCAAGACGTAATCGTCCGCGAAGACGATTGTGGTACAGATCGAGGCCTCAAGGTGACGGAGCTTGCTGTAGGCTCAGAGCTTATCGAACCACTTTACGACCGACTCGTTGGTAGAACGGCCTTCGATGACGTGTTAGATCCTGAAACGGGAGAAGTTATCGTTAAGGCGAACGAAATGATTAACGAAGATGAAGCGAAACGTATTATTCGCGCTGGTATTGAAGAAGTAGAGATTCGTTCTGTCTTTACTTGTAACACTAAGCACGGTGTATGTAAGAAGTGTTACGGCCGTAACTTAGCGACTGGTACCGATGTAGAAGTAGGAGAGGCAGTAGGAATTATTGCAGCCCAGTCCATCGGGGAGCCAGGAACCCAGTTGACAATGAGAACTTTCCACACTGGTGGAGTTGCTGGAGACGACATTACTCAAGGTTTACCGCGAATCCAAGAGCTCTTCGAAGCGCGTAACCCGAAAGGTAAGGCAGTAATTAGTAGTATCGATGGAACGGTGACAGATATTACCGAAACCCGTGACAAACGTGAGATTGTAATCGAAAGTGATGTCGAAACAATCGAATTCCCTGTCCCTTACAATGCCCGGCTGAAGGTAGAAGTCGGTGATGAAGTAGAGGCAGGTCAAGAGCTCACAGAAGGTTCAATCGACCCGAAAGAGCTACTACGTATAAAGGGTGTCGAAGGTGTTCAATCCTACCTCTTAAGAGAAGTACAGCGAGTCTATCGTATGCAAGGGGTAGAAATTGGCGACAAACATATCGAAGTGATGGTTCGACAAATGTTACGTAAGGTGAAGATTTTAGAATCTGGTGATACCGACGTTTTACCAGGCTCCTTAGTTGAACTGCACCACTTCAAAGAAATTAACAATGAAGTGTTAAAGCAAGGTTTAGAGCCAGCAGTTGGTGAACCGGTTCTCCTTGGAATTACGAAAGCATCCCTTGAAACAGAATCCTTCTTATCGGCAGCTTCCTTCCAGGAGACAACACGGGTCTTAACGGATGCTGCGATCAAAGGAAAGACCGACTCCTTACTCGGTCTCAAAGAGAACGTCATTATCGGAAAACTTATTCCAGCCGGTACAGGTATGCAAAGGTATCGTAAGTTGCAGGCCGGCCAAGTAGAAGAAGCTTCGGAAGAAGAGGCGGAGGAAACAGAAGTAACAAATTAAAATGATGAAAGATAGGAACGGGTCCGGAGTATATAGAATTCTTTCTCCGGACACCTCCTATTATTTTTATATCCCTCGGAAAGAAATCGAGTAAAAAAATCGGAAACGATGACGAAATTGATTGACATGACGCCAAAAGGATGTTAAGATATTCAAGGTGTTTCCGAACTACACTTCGTATTGGAGGTTATCCTATGTCTTATGACAAAGTAAGACAACTTCAGTCACGAATTATTATCGGAACGAAACAAACGTTAAAAGCGATAAAAAATGGTGACGTAGAAGAAGTGTTTGTCGCAACGGATGCCGATGCAAAAGTGACCGAACCAGTCATCGAACTGGCAGAGGAATTCCAAGTGCCGATCGTCGAGGTAGATTCAAAGCAGAAGCTTGGAGACGCCTGTGACATCGACGTCGATGCATCGACGGTTGCGATTCGTAAGGAGTAAAATGAAGCGTTATTTTTCGTCGCCAAAAAATGAACCACCAGGATGTGTGGGTAAAGAATCGCTTTTGTTTAGTTCAACGGATGAAAGGTGATTTCCTAGTTTATCTGTCAATGGAACAGATTGCTCGTTCAATAGGATGATGGGCTTTTGCTGTAGTCTTATTGACGAGGAAAGCCTTTGATTCATACATTTTACATTAGAAAGGAAGGGAGGAATATCAATGCCTACAATTAACCAACTCATTCGTAAGGGGAGAAAGAGCAAGCCTAAAAAATCTGACTCACCTGCCCTTAACCGTGGTTATAACACGTTTAAAAAACGTTTCACGAATGTAAACTCACCACAAAAACGTGGTGTTTGTACACGTGTTGGTACGTTAACGCCGAAAAAACCGAACTCAGCTTTACGTAAATATGCACGTGTTCGTTTATCAAACAACATGGAAGTGACTGCATACATTCCTGGAATCGGCCATAACTTACAAGAGCACAGTGTCGTTCTTTTAAGAGGTGGACGAGTGAAAGACTTACCAGGGGTTCGTTACCACGTCGTGCGTGGTGCACTTGATACTGCTGGTGTAGAAGGACGTATGCAAGGTCGTTCAAAATATGGTGCAAAAAAACCTAAGGAATAAGCTAAAAGAATGATGTAGCGGTTAGGAGAAAGGGGGAAACAAGAATGCCTCGTAAAGGACCAGTACCAAAGAGAGACGTATTACCAGATCCGCTTTATAATTCAAAAGTAGTTACACGAATGATCAACCAAATTATGGTCGATGGTAAAAGAGGTTTAGCACAGCGAATCCTCTATGATGCTTTTGACATTATTAAAGAGAAGAGCGGTCAAAACCCAATGGAAGTATTTGAGCAAGCGATGGAAAACGTAATGCCAGTATTGGAGGTTCGCGCTCGTCGAGTTGGGGGTTCCAACTACCAAGTACCAATGGAGGTACGTCCAGAGCGTCGTGAAGCGTTAGGACTTCGCTTCCTCGTAAACTATGCCCGTGAACGCGGTGAGAAGACGATGGAAGAGAGACTGGCAAACGAAATTCTAGACGCTGCCAACAATACAGGTGGAGCAGTTAGAAGAAAAGAAGATTTACACAAGATGGCAGAAGCGAACAAAGCTTTCGCTCACTATCGTTGGTAATAAAAATATTCGTTTTGAAAGGAAGGAGAAAAATTTATGGCTAGAGAGTTCTCCTTGGAAAAGACGCGAAACATCGGAGTTATGGCGCATATTGACGCCGGTAAGACAACGACGACCGAGCGTATTCTTTTCTACACAGGTCGTATTCATAAAGTAGGAGAAACGCACGAAGGTGCATCTGAGATGGACTGGATGGAACAGGAGCAGGAACGTGGAATTACGATCACCTCTGCTGCGACTACAGCTGAATGGAAAGGTCATCGTATTAACATTATCGACACTCCTGGTCACGTCGACTTCACAGTAGAAGTTGAGCGTTCACTCCGTGTCCTTGACGGTGCTATTACAGTACTTGATGCTCAGTCAGGGGTTGAGCCACAAACAGAAACGGTTTGGAGACAGGCGACAACCTACGGAGTACCAAGAATTGTGTTCATCAACAAGATGGACAAGATTGGCGCGGACTTTTTATATGCGACGAACACGTTAAAAGAACGTCTCGGAGCAAACGCCCATCCAGTACAGTTCCCAATCGGTGCAGAGGATGAGTTCGAAGGAATTATCGACTTACTTCATATGCATGCTATTTACTATAAAGACGAAATGGGAACGATGGCAGAACCACGTGAAATTCCAGAGGAATATAAAGAGCAGGCAGAAGAGTTACGTAACGACTTAATTGAAGCAGTCGCAGACTACGACGAGGATATTATGATGGCCTACCTCGAAGGAGAAGAAATCGGTATCGATGAGTTAAAAGCAGCGATCCGTAAAGCGACGCTAGAAGTTGACTTCTATCCTGTATTCTGTGGTTCAGCTTTCAAAAACCGTGGAGTTCAATTACTCTTAGACGGGGTAATCGATTACTTACCAGCTCCTACAGACATTCCATCTATCAAGGGAGTCATCCCTGGAACAGAGGAAGAAACTGAGCGAAAAGCAGACGACAACGAGCCGTTCTCAGCTTTAGCTTTCAAGGTTATGACGGATCCTTATGTCGGTAAGTTAACCTTCTTCCGAGTTTATTCTGGAGTGTTAAAGGCTGGTTCCTACGTACTTAACACAGGAAAGGATAAGCGTGAACGTATCGGACGTATCCTACAAATGCATGCGAACTCCCGTGAGGAGATCGATGAAATCCATTGCGGTGAGATTGCAGCAGCTGTTGGATTAAAGGATACAGCAACGGGAGATACCCTGTGCGATGAGGACCATCCAGTTGTACTCGAATCAATGGAGTTCCCTGAGCCGGTAATCTCTGTTGCCATCGAGCCGAAAACAAAGGCTGACCAAGATAAGATGGGTATGGCCCTTGGAAAATTAGCTGAGGAAGACCCAACGTTCGTCGCTGAATCAGATCCTGAAACAGGACAGACGATTATCTCCGGTATGGGAGAATTACACTTAGACGTTATCGTCGACCGCTTAAAGCGTGAGTTCAAAGTGGAAGCAAACGTTGGTGCTCCACAAGTAGCTTACCGTGAGACCTTCCGTAAAGAAGCAGAGATTGAGGGTAAATTTATCCGTCAATCCGGTGGACGTGGACAATACGGACATGTTTGGATTCGTTTCGGTCCAAATGAGGAAGGTGCAGGCTTTGAGTTTAACGACGAGATTGTCGGTGGAGTTGTACCGAGAGAATATATTCCTTCTGTACAGCAAGGAATTGAAGAAGCCCTTGAAACAGGTGTCTTAGCTGGCTATCCATTAATCGACGTTAAGGCTACATTGTTCGATGGTAGTTACCACGACGTAGACTCCAACGAGATGGCCTTCAAGATCGCCGCATCAATGGCTCTTAAAGCAGCGAAGGATAAGTGTGACCCAGTCTTACTCGAGCCAATGATGAAAGTAGAAATCGTCATTCCGGAAGAGTACATGGGAGATATCATGGGAGACGTTACATCCCGTCGCGGTCGTGTCGATGGTATGGAAGCCCGTGGTAATGCACAATTAGTAAGAGCTTATGTACCTCTTGCAGAAATGTTCGGATATGCAACAGCTCTACGCTCCAACACCCAAGGACGTGGAACGTATACGATGGTATTCGACCATTATGCAGAAGTACCAAAGCAGATCGCTGATGAAATTATTGAAAAAAGTGCTGGCAACTAAGCCGCCTTACTTATAAGCTAGTAAATCATTAACAACTAAGAGAAACTTAGTTATAATAATTTATGTAAATATTTAAGGAGGAAATACAAATGTCAAAAGAAAAATTCGATCGTTCGAAACCACACGTTAACATTGGAACCTTAGGACACGTTGACCATGGTAAAACTACATTAACTGCAGCAATTACAACTGTTATGCATAAAGTTCAAGGAACAGATGGTGCGATGGCTTACGACCAAATTGACGGTGCACCAGAAGAGCGTGAACGTGGAATTACAATTGCTACTTC
Organism: uncultured Pseudogracilibacillus sp.; assembly: GCA_937974845.1. Taxonomy (GTDB): domain Bacteria; phylum Bacillota; class Bacilli; order Bacillales; family Amphibacillaceae; genus Pseudogracilibacillus. The sequence goes on from CALJVC010000014.1 coordinate 16,154, forward strand.
TCACGTAGAGTATGAGACAGACAACCGTCACTACGCTCACGTTGACTGTCCAGGACACGCTGACTACGTTAAAAACATGATCACTGGTGCGGCACAAATGGACGGTGCGATCCTTGTTGTATCTGCAGCAGACGGTCCAATGCCACAAACTCGTGAGCACATCTTACTTTCCCGTAACGTTGGAGTACCAGCTTTCGTAGTATTCTTAAACAAAGTCGACATGGTAGACGACGAAGAATTACTAGAATTAGTTGAAATGGAAGTTCGCGAACTCTTATCTGAATACGACTTCCCAGGTGACGAAGTACCAGTAATCGCTGGTTCTGCGCTTAAAGCTCTTGAAGGAGACGAAGAGTACGAGCAAAAAATCATCGAACTTATGGAAGCAGTAGACGAGTACATTCCTGAGCCAGAGCGTGACACAGATAAGCCATTCATGATGCCAGTAGAGGACGTATTCTCTATCACTGGTCGTGGAACAGTTGCTACAGGTCGTGTTGAGCGTGGACGTATCGAAGTCGGTGACGAAGTAGAGATCATTGGTTTAACTGACGAACCAATGAAAACAACTATCACAGGAGTTGAAATGTTCCGTAAGCTTCTCGACTATGCTGAAGCAGGAGATAACATCGGAGCACTTCTCCGTGGAATTCAGCGTGACGAGGTAAGCCGTGGTCAAGTATTAGCAGCACCAGGTTCTATTACACCACACACTCGTTTCCAAGCTGAAGTATACGTCTTATCTAAAGAGGAAGGTGGACGTCATACACCATTCTTTACTAACTACCGTCCACAGTTCTACTTCCGTACAACAGACGTTACAGGTGTTGTAGAATTACCTGAAGGCGTAGAAATGGTTATGCCTGGTGACAACGTTGAAATGACCGTTGAACTTATTTCACCAATCGCGATTGAAGAAGGAACACGCTTCTCTATTCGTGAAGGTGGACGTACTGTAGGTTCTGGTGTTGTTACTAAAATTGAAAAGTAATGCAAGCTTTGAATAAAAAAAGCTAGGCTCCTCGCCTAGCTTTTTTCTTCACTTAGAAAAATGAAGGAAAAGGTAGATATTACTTGCATTCAGACGGGTTTATTTGTATAATATGTAATCGTGCAATCATGTATAGGCACGGCGTTAAAACGGAGTTTTTATAGAAGAAAACGAATATAAAAACCCGTATGCGATGAAGTGAGAGGTTGTCGTTTATTTCTTGCCATGGGAATAAGCGAGAAATTTTCACGGAGAATGTCTATTAATAAAATGGGCGAAAGGGAGGGGAAATAATGGCGAAAGAAAAGATTCGAATTCGTTTAAAAGCTTATGATCACCGCGTTTTAGATCAATCAGCAGAAAAGATTGTTAACACAGCAAAACGCTCTGGATCGAAGGTTTCTGGACCAATTCCATTACCTACTGACAAGCGTGTGTTTACAGTTTTACGTTCTGTACACATTTATAAAGACGCTCGTGAGCAATTTGAAATGCGTACACATAAACGTCTAATCGACATTTTAAATCCTACACCACAGACAGTAGATTCGCTAATGCGTCTCGACTTACCATCCGGTGTAGATATCGAAATTAAACTATAATAATCATGCACTTTAGGAGGTGTAACGAAGATGACGAAAGGGATCTTAGGACGCAAGATCGGCATGACGCAAATCTTTTTAGAAAATGGCGAACTCGTGCCAGTAACTGTAATTCAAGCAGAACCTAACGTTGTTTTACAAAAGAAAACTTTAGAAAACGATGGTTACGAAGCGATTCAACTCGGTTTCGAAGATATCGATAAACCAGAAGCTTATGAAGAGGGTTCAAATATTGATCCAAAAGCGACTAAACCACAAATAGGGCATGCTGAAAAAGCAAACACAACCCCTAAGCGCTACATTCGTGAGATTCGTAACGCTAATATCGATGAATACGAACTAGGACAAGAAGTGACTGTCGAAATTTTCGAAGAGGGCGAAAAAGTTGACGTAACTGGTAAAACGAAAGGAAAAGGATTCCAAGGTTCAATCAAACGTCACAACTATGCCCGTGGACCAATGAGTCACGGTTCTCGATTCCACCGTACAGGCGGATCAATGGGTTCTGTTGACGCATCCCGTGTCTTTAAAGGAAAAGACCTTCCAGGACAAGTGGGTAATGAGCAAGTCACAATTCAAAACTTAGAAATTGTAAAAGTAGAACCAGAAAAGAACGTTCTATTAATTAAAGGAAATGTACCAGGACCGAAAAAGTCCGTTGTAAAAATCCAATCAGCAATTAAAGCTAACTAATTAATGTATGGATGAAAGGAGGAAACATTGTGCCTGAGGTAAAATTATTTAACCAAGATGGAACAGAAGCCGGTAATATCGAACTCTCCGATGCAGTATTTGGCATCGAACCGAACGAACATGTCGTTCATCAAGCAGTAGTTATGCAACTTGCTGCAAAAAGGCAGGGTACTCATGCCGTAAAAGATCGTTCAGCTGTACGTGGAGGCGGACGTAAACCATGGAGACAAAAAGGAACAGGACGTGCACGTCACGGTTCTATTCGCTCCCCACAGTGGGTAGGTGGTGGCGTTGTGTTCGGACCAACTCCAGAAAGAAACTATAAACAACGTATGCCAAAGAAGGTTCGTCGTTTAGCTATCCAGTCAGTACTTTCATCAAAGACAAAAAACGACAACATCATCGTATTAAACGAACTTACTTTTGAACAACCTAAAACGAGGGAAATGGTAAATGTTTTAGAAGGTGTAAAGGCTAAGGACAAGGCCTTAATCGTCACGGCTGAAAAGGAAGACAATGTCGTTCTTTCAGCGAACAACTTACAAAACGTTAAGGTTATTACTGTGAACGAAGTAAATGTCCTGGATGTACTAAACCACGACACCTTAATTATGACGAAAGAAGCAGCTGAAAAAGCAGGGGAGGTGTACGCATAATGAAAGATTTGCGTGATATTTTAAAACGCCCTGTAATTACAGAGCATTCGGCTGACCTAATGATGGATAAAAAGTACACATTCGAAGTTGACCCAAAAGCGAATAAAACACAAATTAAAGAAGCAGTCGAACAGGCTTTTGGCGTAAAGGTGAAAAAAGTAAACACGATGAACGTCAAAGGAAAGCGTAAGCGTATGGGACAATTTGAAGGCTACCGTCCAAACCGTAAGAAAGCCATTGTCCAATTAACAGAGGATAGTAAAGAGTTAGACTTTTTCGAAGCATAAACTAATGAGATCTATAAAAGGAGGTAAATAACGTGTCCATCAAGAAATATAAAGCAACGACAAATGGTACGCGTAATATGTCAGGCTTAGACTTTTCTGAACTTACGACAGATAAGCCTGAAAAGTCCTTATTACGTTCTAAGGCAAAGCGTGCTGGTCGTAACAACCAAGGTAGAATTACAATGCGCCACCAAGGCGGCGGACACAAGCGTAAGTATCGCGTAATTGATTTTAAGCGGGATAAAGATGGCATACCAGGGCGCGTTGCCACGATCGAATACGATCCATTCCGTTCTGCAAATATTGCACTGATCAATTACGTTGACGGTGAGAAACGCTATATTATTGCGCCGAAAGGTTTAGAAGTCGGTCAAATGATTGAATCAGGTGAAGAGGCAGACATTAAAGTAGGGAATGCCTTACCTTTAGCAAATATCCCAGTAGGTACAGTAGTACACAATATCGAATTAAAACCAGGTGCTGGAGCGAAATTAGTTCGTTCTGCGGGAGCAGAAGCCCAAGTACTTGGAAGAGAAGGAAAGTATACATTAGTACGCCTAGCTTCCGGTGAAGTTCGTAAGGTGTTAACTACTTGCCGTGCAACGGTCGGTCAAGTCGGTAACGTTGAACATGAACTTGTTCGTATCGGTAAAGCAGGTCGCTCCCGTTGGTTAGGCAGAAGACCAGCTGTACGCGGTTCTGCGATGAACCCTGTCGATCACCCACACGGTGGAGGGGAAGGACGTACACCAATCGGTCGTCCATCACCAGTATCGCCATGGGGTAAACCAACACTCGGTAAGATTACTCGCAAGCGAAACAAACCGTCTAATAAGTATATCGTTAGAAAGCGTAGAAAATAATTATTATTACCGAATTAGGGAGGAGGACAAGAAATGGGTCGTAGCTTGAAAAAAGGACCTTTCGCCGATGATCATTTACTGAAAAAGGTCGAAAAATTAAACGAAGAAAACAAAAAGCAAGTTATTAAAACTTGGTCAAGAAGATCGACAATTTTCCCATCTTTCGTTGGTCACACCTTTGCTGTCCATGATGGGAGAAAGCACGTACCAGTGTATGTCACAGAAGATATGGTTGGACATAAATTAGGAGAGTTTGCTCCGACAAGAACGTTCCGTGGGCATTCTAGCTCCGATAAGAAAACAGGTCAATAATGAGAGGAGGCGACTGAAAAATGTCTGAAGTGAAAAGCGCAAAGGCAGTAGCAAAGCAAGTACGAATCGCCCCTCGTAAAGCCCGTTTAGTAATCGACTTAATCCGAGGCAAAGATGTCGGCGAAGCTACTGCGATTTTACGTCATACAAATCGAGCAGCATCACCAATTGTTGAAAAAGTGTTGCAATCAGCTATTGCAAACGCGGAACATAACTATGAAATGGATCCAGACAACTTAGTAGTTAGCGAAGCGTATGTTGATGAAGGAATCACATTAAAACGTTATAGACCTAGAGCACAAGGTCGTGCTAGTGCCATCAACAAGCGTACGAGCCACATTACAGTTGTCGTATCAGAAAAGAAGGAGGGATAATCTGTGGGTCAGAAAATAAATCCAATTGGTCTTCGAGTCGGAATTATTAAGGACTGGGAATCAAGATGGTATGCGGAGAAAGATTATGCAGACCTATTACACGAAGATATTCGTATTAGAGAATATTTAGATGAAAAGTTAAAGAACGCAGCGTTGTCAAAGGTTGAAATTGAACGAGCAGCGAATCGTGTTAATATTACAATCCACACAGGTAAGCCAGGAATGGTGATCGGAAAAGGTGGATCAGAAGTTGAAAAACTTCGTAAAGAACTTTCTAAATTAACGGGTAAACGAGTACACATCAACATTGTAGAAATTAAGAAAGTAGACTTAGATGCACGGTTAGTAGCAGAAAACATTGCACAGCAACTAGAAGCGCGTATTTCTTTCCGTCGTGCACAGAAGCAAGCTATCCAACGTACAATGCGTGCGGGTGCTTACGGAATTAAAACGCAAGTTTCTGGTCGTTTAGGCGGTGCAGACATCGCTCGTGCAGAACACTATAGTGAAGGAACAGTTCCACTACACACATTACGTGCAGATATCGACTATGCACACGCTGAAGCAGATACTACTTACGGAAAGCTCGGCGTAAAAGTGTGGATTTATCGTGGTGAAGTCCTTCCAGAAAAACCGAAAAACTAAGGAAGGGGGCAATAAACGATGTTAATGCCAAGACGTGTTAAATATCGTCGTCAACACCGTGGCCGTATGAAAGGAAAGGCTAAAGCTGGCGTAGAGGTATCATTTGGAGATTATGGTTTACAAGCAACGGAAGCAGCATGGATTACTGCTCGTCAAATTGAAGCAGCTCGTATTGCAATGACCCGTCATATGAAACGTGGAGGTAAGGTCTGGATTAAGATTTTCCCAGATAAGCCATATACAGCAAAACCATTAGAAGTACGAATGGGATCAGGTAAAGGTGCGCTCGAAGGATGGGTAGCAGTCGTCAAACCTGGTAAGATTTTATTCGAAGTTTCAGGGGTAGATGAAGAGACGGCTCGCGAAGCACTCCGACTCGCTTCTCATAAACTTCCAATCAAAACAAAGTTTGTCAAACGTGATGAAATTGGTGGTGAAATCAATGAAGGCTAATGAAATTAGAGAGTTAACCACTGCCGAAATTGAAAAGAACATTAAAGAAATGAAGGAAGAGTTATTCAACCTACGCTTTCAATTAGCGACAGGTCAATTAGAAAACACAGCTCGTATTAAAGAAGTTAAGCGCACGATTGCCCGTTTAAAAACGGTCGTTCGTGAACGTGAGTTAAGCATAAATAACTAAAGCTGAGAGGAGGCGCCACAATAATGAGTGAGCGAAACAGTCGTAAAGTGTATACCGGTAAAGTAGTATCCGATGCGATGGATAAGACGATTACGGTTTTAGTTGAAACGTATAAAGTTCATCCTCTATACGGTAAACGTGTTAAACAATCTAAGAAGTTTAAGGCCCATGATGAAAACAATGTGGCAAAAGTAAACGACATTGTTCAAATCATGGAGACAAGACCTTTATCGAAAACAAAGCGATTCCGACTAGTCAAAGTAGTAGAGGAAGCTGTTATTATTTAATGAAAAGCCGATTCAAACGATGAAAGGAGGCAACGAACGATGATCCAACAAGAAACTCGTTTAAAGATTGCTGACAATTCAGGTGCTCGAGAAGTATTAACGATTAAAGTGTTAGGTGGAAGTGGAAAGAAAACCGCCAACATCGGTGATGAAATTATCTGCACGGTCAAACAAGCAACACCAGGAGGCGTTGTCAAGAAAGGTGACGTCGTCCGAGCAGTAGTAGTTCGTACAAAATCAGGAGTAAGACGTAAAGATGGTTCTTACATCAGCTTCGACGAAAATGCAGCGGTCATCATCCGTGAAGACAAGAGCCCACGAGGCACACGTATTTTCGGACCGGTTGCTCGTGAGTTACGTGATGCGAAGTTCATGAGAATCATCTCGTTAGCTCCAGAAGTACTGTAATATCTAAATAGGAAACGAAGATCAAGGTACTAATAGGAGGTGCGAGGCATGCACGTTAAAAAAGGAGACAAAGTAAAAGTTCTCACTGGGAAAGATCGTGGAAAAGAAGGCGTTATTTTAGAAGCCTTTCCTAAGAAAAACCGTGTACTCGTCGAGGGAGTAAACATGGTTAAAGTTCACGCCCAGCCATCTCAAGACAACCCACAGGGTGGAATCTTAAACGTAGAAGCTCCAATCCACGTGTCTAACGTTCTTCCAATCGATCCAAAGACAGGAGAACCGACACGGGTAGGTTATGAAGTGAGAGATGGAAAGAAAGTTCGAATCGCAAAAAAATCAGGTGAACCATTAGATAAATAAGCAGTAAAGGAGGGTAACCAATGAACGAATTAAAACAAATATATTTAGAAGAAATCGTACCTTCCATGATGGAGAAGTTTGAATATGACTCTGTAATGGAAGTACCGAAATTAGAAAAAATCGTAATCAATATGGGTGTAGGTGACGCAGTTTCTAACGCAAAGGTTTTAGATAGTGCTGTAGAGGAATTATCTTTAATTGCTGGACAGCGACCAGTAATTACAAGAGCGAAGAAATCGATCGCCGGTTTCCGCTTACGTGAAGGAATGCCAATCGGTGTGAAGGTGACGCTCCGTGGAGAAAGAATGTATGAATTTTTACAAAAATTAATCCGCGTAGCCTTACCACGAGTACGTGACTTCCGTGGGGTATCGAACAAATCCTTTGACGGACGTGGTAACTACACACTCGGAATCAAAGAACAACTCATCTTCCCAGAGATTGATTACGATAAGGTCAACAAGATTCGTGGAATGGACATCGTTATCGTAACGACATCGAATACGGACGAAGAAGCTCGTGAGTTACTAGCTCAATTAGGAATGCCATTTAAAAGATAAGTACGTTTGAATCACAAGGAGGAAAGAGTGTGGCTAAAAAATCATTAATTGCGAAGCAACAACGACCACAAAAGTTTAAAGTTCGTGAATACACACGTTGCAAACGTTGCGGAAGACCGAAGTCAGTTATTCGCAAGTTTCAGCTATGTCGTATTTGCTTCCGGGAGCTTGCCCATAAAGGTCAAATTCCAGGCGTAAGAAAAGCTAGTTGGTAAGAGAAAGATAGTCAAAGGAGGGTACAAACTTATGGTAATGACAGATCCAATTGCAGACATGTTAACACGCATTCGTAACGCAAACGTAGTTCGCCATCCAGAACTCGAACTACCTTCTTCGAAATTAAAAGTAGAGATTGCTGATATCTTAAAGCGTGAAGGTTACATTCGTGACTACGAAGTAATCGAAGATAACAAACAAGGCATCCTACGTATCTACTTAAAATACGGCGCTAATAATGAACGAGTAATTACTGGTTTAAAACGTATTAGTAAGCCAGGTTTACGTGTCTATGCGAAAGCTGATGAAGTACCTCGCGTATTGAACGGTTTAGGAATCGCGATCGTATCTACTTCAAAAGGTGTTTTATCAGACCGCGAAGCACGTTCTCAATCCGTCGGTGGAGAAGTTTTAGCATATATTTGGTAAAAAATCTTTTTGTTCAGGAGGTGTAAGATATGTCACGTATTGGCTTTAGACCAATTGACATTCCTGAGGGCGTAGAAGTGAAGCTTGATGGCAACACGATCAACGTCAAGGGCCCTAAAGGAGAATTAAGTCGTACAATCAGTCCGACAATGGACGTTAAAATGGATGGAAATACAATCACAATCGAAAGACAATCAGAAGATAAAGAGACACGCTCATTACATGGGACGACAAGAAGCCTTATTAACAACATGATCGAAGGAGTTACTAAAGGCTTCCAAAAAGAATTAGAAATTATCGGGGTAGGATACCGTGCCCAGTTACAAGGTAAAAAACTCGTAATCGGTGCTGGATACTCTCATCCTGTAGAAGTCGAACAAGAGGAAAACATCGAGTTCGAAGTACCACAAAATACCCAAATTATCGTCAAAGGTATCGATAAGGAACAAGTAGGTCGTGTCGCAGCGAATATCCGTGCGATCCGTGCACCTGAACCGTACAAAGGAAAAGGTATTCGTTACAAAGACGAATATGTACGTCGTAAAGAAGGTAAGACAGCTAAGTAAAACGTGATAGATTGAAAGGAGTGGCACCTAATGATTACAAAACCGAGCAGAAATGAAGTTCGTAAAAGAATTCATAAGCGTGTACGCAAAACTATTGTTGGAACACCAGAACGCCCTCGTTTAAACGTCTATCGCTCGAATAAAAACATTTATGCACAATTAATCGATGACGTAAACAATGTAACAATAGTAAGTGCGAATACAAACGAGAAGGATTTAAATTTAGAAAAAACTTCAACGGTTGAAGCAGCAGCGGAAGTCGGTAAATTAATTGCCGAGCGCGCGATTGAAAAAGGACATAAGTCCGTTGTCTTTGACCGTGGAGGTTACGTATACCACGGACGTGTGAAAGCTCTTGCTGAAGCAGCCCGTGAAGCTGGATTAGAATTTTAATTGATAAGTAAGGAGGGAATGATTACTTTGAGTAAACGTTTTGATGCAAATAAAGAGTTTGAAGAGCGTGTAGTAACGGTAAATCGTGTAGCTAAAGTTGTTAAAGGTGGTCGTCGTTTTCGCTTCGCGGCCGTCGTTGTAGTCGGTGATAAAAATGGTCGTGTAGGCTTTGGAACAGGTAAGGCCCTTGAAGTACCAGAAGCGATTAAAAAAGCGATCGACAACGCAAAGAAAAACTTAATCGAAGTGCCGATTGTTGGAACGACAATTCCACACGAAATCGTCGGAAAATTTGGTGCTGGAAACGTACTGTTAAAACCAGCGGCAGAAGGTACAGGGGTTATCTCAGGTGGACCTGTCCGTGCGGTCCTTGAGTTAGCTGGAGTAGGTGACATCTTAACGAAGTCCCTCGGCTCTAACAACCCTATCAACATGATCCGTGCAACCTTAAACGGTTTAGAAAACTTAAAAACTGCCGAAGAGGTTGCGAAATTACGAGGAATTCCAGTCGAAGAGTTGCAAAGATAAGGAGGGAATTACATGTCTAAACAATTAGAAATCACCCTCAAACGAAGTGTGATCGGTCGTAAAGAAAACCAAGTGCAAACAGTGAAAGCCTTAGGATTAAAGAAATTAAACGACACTGTCGTTCACGAAGATACACCAGCTATCCGAGGTATGATCAACACGGTTTCACATCTCGTAGCAGTTAAAGAACGATAATATCATGTAAAGGAGGCGCAAACTATGAAACTTCATGAATTACAACCAAGTGAAGGCTCACGCAAGAACCGTAAACGTGTAGGACGCGGTATGGCATCCGGTCACGGAAAGACATCAGGACGAGGACATAAAGGACAAAATGCACGTTCAGGCGGCGGCGTACGTCTTGGTTTTGAAGGTGGTCAAACTCAGCTTTTCCAACGTCTACCGAAGCGTGGCTTTACAAACATTAACCGTAAGGAATATGCCATTGTAAACGTAGAAACATTAAATCGTTTCGATAATGATACGGTTGTCACACCAGAATTATTAGTCGAATCCGGGATTGTTCGAAAGAAAACAGAAGATATTAAAATCTTAGGTAATGGTAAGCTTGAGAAACAACTTACCGTTAAAGCCCACAAATTTTCTACTTCGGCTGTTGAAGCTATTGAGGCAGCGGGTGGAAAAGCTGAGGTGATTTAATGTTTCGAACAATCTCCAATTTGATGCGTGTAGCTGATATACGGAAAAAGATTGTTTTTACATTATTAATGCTCGTCATCTTTCGTATCGGTACATTCATTCCTGTGCCGTATACGAATAAAGACGCAATCGACTTCATGAATCAGCAGAATGTCTTTGGCTTTTTAAATACATTCGGCGGTGGAGCTTTACAAAACTTTTCCATCTTAGCGATGGGAATTATGCCTTATATTACAGCATCGATTATTATGCAACTATTACAGATGGATGTTGTACCAACCTTTGCCGAATGGAGAAAGCAAGGAGAAATGGGCCGTAGAAAACTCGCTCAAGTAACGAGATACGGAACGGTCGTGCTAGCCTTTATTCAGGGGATTGGAATGTCCATCGGATTTAACGCAATGGCCGGCGGAATGTTAATTGAAGATCCTAGCTTCGTAAAAATTATCGTTATCGCCCTCGTGTTAACTGCTGGTACTACCTTCTTAATGTGGTTAGGGGAGCAGATTACAGAGCACGGTGTAGGAAACGGTATTTCAATTATCATTTTCGCAGGGATTGTTGCCGGTGTACCGAATGGGGTAAAACAGCTTTACGTTCAGTACTTAATGAACCCAGGTGACGACCTGTTCATCAACATCGTCATCGTAGCTTTAATTTTACTCGTTATTTTAGCGGTAACGGTTGGGGTAATTTATATTATCCAGGCGGAGCGTAAAATACCGATTCAATATGCGAAACGCTTAGTCAATCACCGTACGCCCGTAGGTGGTCAATCGACACACTTACCGTTAAAAGTAAATGCAGCAGGAGTTATTCCAGTTATTTTTGCGATTGCATTTATTACAGCGCCCCGGACAATTGCTAGCTTTTGGGAAGGTAATAAAGTAGCTAATGTAATTGAAATGATTTTTGATTATACCCAGCCAATTGGTATGATCATTTATATCATTTTAATTATCGCTTTCACTTACTTCTATACATTCGTACAAGTAAATCCTGAAACGATGGCAGAAAACTTACAAAAGCAAGGTGGTTATATACCAGGAATCCGTCCAGGTCGCAATACACAAACATATTTAACACGTGTGTTATACCGACTCACTTTTGTAGGTTCGATTTTCTTAGCAACCGTATCAGTGTTACCGATTTTCTTAGGAGGGGTTGCCAACTTACCGCAAGCCGTCCAAATTGGTGGAACTAGTTTACTCATCGTCGTAGGAGTAGCCCTACAAACGATGAAGCAACTCGAAGGCCAGCTTGTCAAGAGACATTACAGAGGGTTCATAAGATCGTGAGACACTCTAAGCTTATGGCTATGTACAATGTAGAGAGCGAGGCGATAAAATGAATTTAATTTTAATGGGACTTCCTGGGGCAGGTAAAGGTACACAAGCCGAAAAGATTGAAAAAAAGTACAAGACACCACATATATCAACAGGAGATATGTTTCGACTTGCAATTAAAGAAGAGACGGAGCTTGGTAAACAAGCTAAACGCTATATGGATGAAGGTCAGCTTGTACCCGATGAAGTAACGAATGGCATCGTTGAAGAGCGCTTAGCAATGGACGATTGCCAAGAAGGCTTTTTACTCGATGGCTTCCCGAGAACACTCCCGCAAGCAGAAGCTTTAGACGAGATTTTGAAAAAGCTAAATAAAAGCATCGATTATGTCATCCATGTGGAGGTTCCTGAGGACCAACTCCTTGAACGTTTAACGGGAAGAAGAGTCTGTCCAAAGTGTGGAGCAACTTACCATGTGGTAAATAACCCTCCGAAAGAAGAAGGGGTATGTGACCACGATGGTTCCGCGCTAGTCCAACGCGATGATGACACGGAGGAAACGGTCAAAAAACGATTAACCGTTAATATAGAGCAAACAAAACCTCTCTTAGATTTTTATGAAGATAAAGGGGTATTAGTTACAGTAAATGGTGACCAAGATATTGATAAAGTTTTCGCTGAGATCGTTTCTAAGCTAGAAGAGTAATAACTGCAACTGTGCTTCCGTATTCGACTATTATATAATTGTAGGTGATCGTTGTGACGGAAAAGGTAAGGACGCCACAAATTGGTCAGCTTGTCCTCGTAACCCAAGGTCGAGATCGAAATAAAGTCGCAGTTATCATAGAAATCATCGATGATCGTTTTGTTTTGATTGCCGATGGAGATAAGCGAAAGTACGATCGCCCAAAAAAGAAAAATATCAATCATCTTCAGGGCACACCCTTTATCTCTCAAGAAGTAAGGGAGAGTCTTTTGGAGACTGGTCGTGTCTCCAACGGTAAGTTACGATTTGCTGTTGCTAAATACGAACGTGAAGTTGTGACTGAATTAGAGAAGGGAGACTAAAGACAGTGTCTAAGGACGACGTCATTGAAGTTGAAGGTGTAGTGACAGAAACATTGCCTAACGCTATGTTTCATGTTGAGCTTGAAAATGGGCACACGGTTTTAGCCCATGTGTCTGGTAAAATCCGTATGCACTTCATTCGAATTTTACCAGGTGACAAAGTGACGGTAGAATTGTCACCCTATGATTTAACCAAAGGTCGTATTACGTACCGCTATAAATAGTTAGTCAGCTCCGATCTTAAAGGAGGTATTAAGATGAAGGTAAGAGCATCTGTAAAACCAATTTGTGAAAAATGTAAAGTTATTCGACGAAAAGGAAAAGTAATGGTAATTTGCGAAAACCCTAAGCATAAACAAAGACAAGGTTAATAATATTTGGAGGTGAACGAGTAAATGGCACGTATTGCAGGAATAGATATTCCTAGAGATAAACGCATCGTTATTGCATTAACATCGATTTACGGTATTGGTAAAACTACATCTCAGAAAATTTTAGAGGCGGCTAATGTTTCCGAGGATACCCGTGTCCGTGATTTAACGGAGGAAGAGCTTGGAAGAATTCGTCAAGAAGTAAACAACTATACGATCGAAGGTGACTTACGTCGTGAGGTCGCTATGGACATTAAACGTCTCCAGGAGATCGGGTCTTACCGTGGCCTTAGACATCGTAGAGGTTTACCAGTAAGAGGACAAAAAACGAAGAACAACTCTCGTACTCGTAAAGGTCCTAGAGTTGCAATCGCAGGTAAAAAAGACTAATTAAAGGAGGTAGAAAGTAACGATGGCAAAGAAACAATCAACGGCTCGTAGACGTCGTGCGAAAAAAGTAGTTGAAAAAGGTATCGCCCATATTCACTCTACTTTTAACAACACGATCGTTACAATTACAGATATGCAAGGTAACGTAGTCGCATGGAATTCAGCAGGAGCACTCGGTTTTAAAGGTTCAAGAAAGTCAACTCCCTATGCAGCACAGATGGCTGCTGAAGCCGCTGCAAAAACAGCTTTAGAATCAAGCATGAAAACATTAGAAGTATCTGTTAAAGGTCCTGGTGCAGGCCGTGAAGCTGCAATCCGCTCATTGCAGGCTGCTGGTTTAGAAATCACAGCGATTCGTGATGTTACACCAGTTCCACATAACGGATGTCGCCCACCAAAACGTCGCCGTGTATAAGGTTAATCGTTTATAAAAGAGTGTACTGTCTATACTGATAAATAGGCTTGTTTCATAAGACGGGAGCTCCCCGTTTTATCGGAAACGATTTTTAGGACGTTAGTTTTGAAGGAGGGCTTTTTTGAATGATTGAGATTGAAAAACCGAATATCGAGCTGGTCGAAGTAAGTGACGATGGGACGTACGGAAAGTTTATCGTTGAACCTTTAGAAAGAGGTTATGGAACAACGTTAGGTAACTCGTTACGTCGTGTGCTATTATCCTCACTTCCTGGAGCTGCCGTCACTTCTGTTCAAATCGAAGGGGCACTGCATGAATTTTCTACTATCGAAGGGGTAGTAGAAGATGTTACGACCATCATCTTAAATTTAAAAGACTTAGCGCTTAAAATTTATTCCGATGATGTAAAGACCTTAGAGATTGATGCTCAAGGGGAAGGAGTCGTAACTGCCGCAGATTTAACCTATGACAGTGATGTAGAGGTACTCAATCACGACTTACACATTGCAACATTAAACAGTAACGGTAGACTATACATGAAAATTACTGCTGAACGTGGTCGTGGCTACCGTACAGCCGATGAAAATAAGCAAGAAAATCAACCGATTGGCGTTATTCCTGTTGACTCAGTATTTACACCCGTTTCCCGTGTATCTTACCAAGTAGAAAACACGCGAGTTGGACAGCGTACAGACTATGATAAGTTAACCTTTGATCTTTGGACGAACGGTAGTATTCGCCCAGAAGAAGCTGTCTCTCTAGGTGCAAAAGTACTTACCGAGCATTTAAATATTTTCGTAGGATTAACGGACGATGCACAAAAAGCAGAAATCATGGTAGAAAAAGAAGAAGATCAAAAAGAGAAAGTACTAGAAATGACAATCGAAGAGCTTGACCTATCTGTTCGTTCATATAACTGCTTGAAGCGTGCAGGTATTAACACGGTTCAGGAGTTAACGACAAAGACAGAAGCCGATATGATGAAGGTACGTAATTTAGGTCGTAAATCTTTAGATGAAGTGAAAAGTAAGTTAGCTGAACTTGACTTAAGCTTACGAAGTGATGAATAAGCAATAGTCACGGAGAAAAGGAGGGATACTCATGGCAAGAAAATTAGGACGTACAACAGAAACGAGAATGGCATTATTACGAAATTTAGCAGCGGATGTCATCCTCCATGAACGTGTAGAAACGACGGAAGCAAAAGCTAAAGAAGTCCGTTCTGCTGTTGATAAAATGATTACACTAGCAAAACGTGGCGATTTAAGTGCCCGTCGTCAAGCAGCCGCGTTTTTATATGACAAACAGTCTGAAGACGAAACTCAAGTGCTAGATAAACTATTTGACGACATTGCTGAACGCTATGAGGATAGACAAGGTGGATATACTCGAGTGTTAAAGTTAGGTCCTCGCCGTGGCGATGGTGCTAACATGGCAATCATTGAATTAGTCGACTAATTCAGTAAGGTCAATCTATACTGCTCGACGTTTAACAGTTCCTACAAGGGCTTGATTCGGTTCATCATGAACAATCATGCCCTTTTTTATTTGTTCTCTACTAACAAGTTATTCCTTTTTTGGACAAGGAAGCCTTAAGTTACGCTAGTAAGGATATGCTTATGCCTAAAAGACTAATTTACTGAACTTTTGTAAGCCGGTCTAAGTATAAAGCTAGTGCGTATAAAGAGAAAAGGAAATCCTTTAGAAAGTATTGTATAATAGGACGTAACGAAAGATGGAGGCAGGAAAATGAGCGCGTTAATCGAATTTAAAAACGTTTCCTTTCAATACGAAAAGGACGGCCCAATGATATTGAAAGATATATCTTTTATGATTCAGGCAAACCAGACGACAGCGATCATCGGGCATAACGGTTCGGGAAAGTCGACGATTGCTAAGTTGATGAACGGACTACTCGTCCCTCAATCGGGAGAAATCTACATCGATGGAATCCGCCTTTCTGAGGAAACGGTCTGGGATATTCGAGATACAATCGGCATGGTTTTCCAAAATCCTGACAACCAATTTGTCGGTACCACCGTGCGCGATGATGTAGCCTTTGGGATGGAAAACCGAGGTTTCCCTAGGGATTTAATGATAGAACGTATCGACCAAGCCCTTAAGGCTGTGCAGATGGAAGCCTATGAGGAACATGAACCCCACCGTCTATCCGGTGGTCAAAAGCAAAGGGTAGCTATTGCTGGTATGCTAGCCTTACAACCGAAAGTAATGATTCTTGATGAGGCGACGGTTATGCTTGATCCTTTAGGCCGGAAGGAAATTATGGAAACGATCACTCGTCTGCGCCAGGAGGAAAACCTTACTCTGATTACAGTTACCCATGATTTAGATGAAGTGATACAGGCGGATCATGTCATCGTCTTAAACGAGGGAAGGCTTTATGCAGAAGGAAGGCCAGAAGAAGTATTAAAAGAAGGAGATGCCTTGCGCTCGATTGGCCTTGATTCGCCCTTTCCGATTCGCTTAGCCCAAAGATTAAGGCAGGAAGGATTGCCTTTACTAGAGGATACGATTACACAGGAAGAACTTTTGGAGGAACTATGGACATTATATTCAAAAACGTAAGCTACATTTATCAAAAAAATACCCCCTTTGAACATCGTGCCTTAGACGATGTTTCTTTTCATATACCCTCCGGCTCCTTCGTTGCGATTATCGGCCACACAGGATCGGGAAAATCGACCTTGATCCAACATTTAAACGGTTTACTTCTTCCGACACAGGGAGAGGTGCAGATCGGTTCTTATACTTTAGCTAAAGATAAGAAGCCGAACAATATGAAGGAGTTGCGTAGTAAGGTAGGAGTAGTTTTCCAATATCCAGAACACCAACTTTTTGAAGAAACGGTGGAAAAGGATATTGCTTTCGGTCCCTTAAACTTCGGTATGGACGAAGAGACGGTGAAAGAAAGAATCCAATATATATTACCCCGGGTGGGTCTTAACGAAGATTTACTAAAGCGCTCTCCCTTTGAATTAAGTGGTGGACAAATGCGACGCGTCGCCATCGCCGGCGTGCTAGCAACGAAGCCATCAGTCTACGTCCTCGATGAGCCGACAGCTGGGCTCGATCCCCGGGGTCAAAAAGAGATGATGGATCTTTTCTATCAAATCCATAAAAGCGAAGAAGTGACGACCGTCCTTGTCACGCACAATATGGAAGATGCACTACGGTATGCTGACTATATTATTATTTTAAATAAAGGTCGCTTATATATGGAAGGGAGCCCAGAGGAAATTTTTCAACAGGAATCCGCCTTAGAAAAAGTTCACTTACAAGTGCCACCATCAATTCAGTTTATTAAGGCCTTTAACGAGCGGTTTCAAACGGCTATCCCTTTAAAAAAACATACCCTAACAGCCTTAAGTGAGGAAATAGTACATACGATTCGAGGGAAGCAAGATGAGTAACTTTATGATTATTGGTCAATACGTACCAGGTAATTCTTTTATTCATCGTTTAGACCCCAGAACGAAAATTATTACGATATTTTTCTTTGTAATTTTTGTTTTCTTTGCAAACAATGTTTGGAGCTATAGTTTATTGACGGCCTACACGTTACTTGTTGTGATCATTACCCGGGTGCCGGTTCGCTTTATTTTAAAAGGATTAACCCCGGTTTGGTTTTTAATCGCCTTTACGATGTTGCTCCACCTTTTTTTAACGAAACAGGGTCCGGTAGTGTTTGAAATCTTTAGCATTTCGATTCATCAAGAAGGAATTAACCAAGGATTAATTATCTCCTTGCGCTTTTTCCTCCTCGTTTTAATGACGTCCTTACTTACGTTGACGACGACGCCAATCGATATTACCGATGCGATCGAAAGCATACTACATCCATTAAAAAGATTTCGGGTTCCTGTTCACGAGTTGGCCTTAATGATGTCGATTTCCTTGCGTTTTATTCCTACCCTAATGCAGGAGACGGAGAAGATTTCTAAGGCTCAAGCCTCCCGTGGAGTAGATTTTCGAACCGGGAGTTTGAAGGAGCGTTTGAAGGCAGTGATTCCTTTATTGATACCCCTTTTTGTCAGTGCCTTTAAACGGGCCGAAGAACTAGCGATGGCGATGGAGGCTCGAGGGTATCGTGGAGGAGAAGGAAGGACGAAGTTACGGGAATTATCCTACGGTCGTAATGATATCGTAAGTTTTATTTTCTTTATAGTAGTAATTGGTATACTTTTTATAGTAAGAAATTAAGTAGGGATTTGGGATGCAGAAGCTTAAGTGTACATTTCAATACGATGGGACACACTTTTCCGGTTATCAAATACAGCCGAACAAGCGGACGGTACAAGGTGAGCTAGAGCGAGTGTTACAGCGGATGCATAAGGGGACGCCAGTTCGAGTCCATGCCTCCGGTCGAACCGACACAGGCGTCCATGCGCTAGGACAAGTCTGTCACTTTGCTACGAATTTAGAAATTCCAGAGGAGAATTGGAAGAAGGCCCTCAATGCTCAACTTCCGGAGGATGTGTATGTAACCGAGGTTGAAAAAGTTCCCCCTTCCTTCCACGCCCGTTTTTCGGCTATTATGAAGGAGTATCGGTACTTCGTTTTATTAGGGGAGCAACCGAATATATTTTTACGGAATTACCGTTATCAAACCGAGGATCGTTTCGATGACCGGCTCTTACAAGAAGCGTGCGATATATTTAAAGGACGTCACGACTTTACAGCCTTTAGCTCAGCCCGATCGACTGTAAAGGGGGATAAGGTTCGTACCTTACACGATGTTCGCTTTATACGAAAGGGAGACGAATTAGTCTTTATTTTGCGAGGTGACGGCTTTTTATACCATATGGTACGTATCATCGTAAGTATCCTTTTAGAAGCGGGTCGTGGTGAAATAACCCCTCAAGAAATAGAGGAAATGTTTCGAAGGAAGGACCGCGGGAGTCATGGTCCTCCCCTACCTCCCCAAGGTCTTTATTTATGGGAGGTTATCTACCCTTCTCAGGGGGAATAAAGGGTATATTTTATTGACAAAACGGGCAAAAAAGGTTATTATGATGTATGGCAAATTTAGTCTAATCCATAATTAGCCCCGGAAACTAATTGTGTGAGAATAGATGAAAGATAAGTATTTGAAATTTTGGAGGTAAAGAAAATGCGTACGACGTTCATGGCAAATGACGCTACTGTAGAACGTAAATGGTATGTCATCGATGCTGAGGGCCAAAGACTTGGTCGTTTAGCAAGCGAAGTGGCCACACTTTTACGTGGTAAGCACAAGCCGACATATACTCCACACGTAGATACAGGAGATCACGTCATTGTAATTAATGCAGAGAAGATTGAATTAACAGGTAAAAAACTAACAGATAAGATGTACTACCGTCATTCAGGTTATCCTGGTGGTTTAAAGGAACGTACAGCTGGAGAGATGTTAGATCGTCATCCAGAGCGTGTAATTGAAATTGCTGTTAAAGGTATGTTGCCGAAAGGAGCTTTAGGCCGTAAGATGTTTAAAAAATTACACGTCTATAGCGGTCCAGAGCACAACAACCATGCGCAACAGCCGGAAGTATACGAACTTAAAGGATAAGTAAAGGAGGAAATACATTGGCACAAGTCCAATATTACGGCACAGGTCGTCGCAAAACGTCAACTGCTCGTGTGCGTCTTGTACCAGGATCTGGTCGTGTGATTATAAACAATCGTGATGCGGAAGAATACTTCCCATATGAAACCCAACGTTTAATTTTAAGACAACCTCTTGTTGCAACAGAGACAGAAGGTACTTATGATGTCCTTGTAAATGTCCATGGTGGAGGTTATACTGGTCAAGCAGGTGCAATCCGTCACGGAGTCGCACGTGCACTCTTAGAAGCAGATCCAGAGTACCGTCGTATTTTAAAGGCGGAAGGCTTCTTAACACGTGACGCACGTATGAAAGAACGTTACAAATACGGCCGTCGTAAAGCCCGTAAAAAAGGTCAATTCTCAAAACGTTAA
>CALJVC010000015.1 GCA_937974845.1 uncultured Pseudogracilibacillus sp.
ATAGGTGCTACATATTTAATGATTAAATACCATAATGCAAATATACGTGTACCTAAATGGGAACCACTTGTCACTTCCTTAATTAAAATTTCTTTCGGTACCTTGAAACCAACGAAAATAGCGATACTTAATGCCCCTACTGGAAGAATCACATTAGAAACTAAAAAATCTGAGATTTCAAACATCGTTAAATTAAAAATTGTAACATTTTCCATGGCTCCATAAGAAAGGGCAGATGGAATCCCAAATATAAAAATACTGGTCCCTGTAAGCCAACTGACCTTACGCCGTCGCCTTACATCTCTTTTAATAATTGAGGCGACGATAATTTCCAGCATAGAAAAGGCTGAGGTTAAAGTTGCAAATAAAAAGAGAATTAAGAAAACAAAAAGAAAGAAAGAACCAAAAGGCAATTGATCAAAAACCGCTGGTAAAACAATAAAAAGTAATCCCGGACCCTCTGCCGGCTCAAACCCTAGAGAAAAAACAGCAGGGAAAATCGCAAGCCCAGCAAGAAAAGAAATCAAGACATTCATCAGCACGATGGTCAAGGCTGATTTAGGCAAGTCCTCATCTTTACCAAGATAAGAACTGTAGGTCACCATCACAGAAACTCCAACACTAATGGAGAAAAAAGATTGACCAAGGGCAAACAAAATCGTCTCTGACGTCATATGTTCAAAACTAGGATATAAGAAAAACTTTAAGCCTTCACTGATATTATCCAAAGTTAAGGAACGAAGGATTAAAATAATAAAAGCGATAAAAAGGGCAGGCATGAGCACCTTACTCGCCCGCTCAATTCCTCGTTGCACCCCACGGGCTACGACATAGATTGTAAGGAGCATAAATATCCCTTGAGCTCCGATAGCATACATCGGATCGGCTATGATTTCCGAAAATCGTTGGCTATAATCAGCCTCCGATAGACCAGTTAATTGACCGGTCACAGTCTGAATTAAATACAGTAAAATCCAACCACCAATTACACTATAAAAGGACAGCAAAATAAAGGAACCAACCATACCTAAGATACCGATGGCGTGCCAGCCACTATTCGGAGCAAAATGTTTATAGGCACCGATTGCATCCTTTTGTGAACCTCGACCAATCACAAATTCCGCCAAAAGAATAGGCATCCCTATAAAAACTGTAAATAGTAAAAAGATTAAAAAGAAGGCCCCACCTCCGGAAATACCGACCATATACGGAAACTTCCAGATTGCACCGAGACCTATAGCAGAACCGGCCGTTGCTAAAATAAAGCCTAATTTTGTTGTCCATTGATCTGAAGAACTATTCACACATTGCCACTCCTGTTCTTAGCTATTACAATGGTTCTATTATACATGAAATGACTTCTTTTTTATAAAAATTGCATGAATATCCTAGTATGAAACACAAAATAAGCTCCAAAAAAACGCCCCTACCTAAACAAGGTAGAGACATTAAGAATTCCATTAATTATAACGCTTCGACAATAAGGGCAATACCTTGACCACCACCAATACATAAAGAAGCAATACCGTACTTTTCTTTACGACGTTGTAATTCTTTAACTAGTGTATATACTACCCGTGCCCCACTGGCACCTAAAGGATGGCCTAAAGCAATTGCTCCACCATTTACATTCGCCTTCTCCCTATCGATACCGAGGATTTTTTCTACAGCTAAATATTGGGCAGCGAAGGCTTCGTTCACCTCAATCAAAGCCATATCCTCCAGATTTAATTGCGCCTTTTCAAGGGCTTGCTTCATTGCAGGTACAGGGCCAATCCCCATATAATTAGGATCTACCCCCGCTATGCCCCAAGATACAATGCGGGCAATAGGTGTTAATTCCTTTTCCTTAACGAAGCTTTCAGTTGCAATAATATTAGCTGCCGCACCATCATTAATACCACTTGCGTTTCCTCCAGTTACGGTTCCCTTTTCCTTAAAGGCAGGACGTAAACTAGATAACTTCTCTAAAGAAGTCTCAGGCCGAATATGTTCATCCTCAGCAACAACTTGCTTCCCACGCCGAGTCAATATTTCTAGTGGAACTATTTCTTCCTTGAACTTTCCTTCTATTTGAGCACGCGTAGCCAATTGATGACTTCGAAGGGCAAAAGCATCTTGCTCTTCCCGAGTAATATCGTATTTTTCTGCTAAATTCTCTGCTGTCATCCCCATACCAGCACCAATGTATTCATCAGTCAATCCAGCCCACAACATATCGTCCACTTTCGGTGTACCTAATTTCGTTCCAAAACGAGACCCCCGCAAAACATGAGGGGCAAGACTCATATTTTCTGTACCGCCAGTTAAAGCAACCCTTCCCTCTCCCAACATTAGTGATTGAGCTGCTGAAATGATCGCTTGCATTCCCGAACCACAGAGGCGATTTACCGATAAAGCTGGACGTTCGACTGGAACACCTGAATGTAATGCCACATGCCTAGCCAAGTATGGGGCATTGTTAGAAGAATGTAATACATGACCAAAAAAAGTAACATCCACTTCTTCTGCTGTAATACCACTTCGTTTGATTGCCTCTTTACTTGCATGAACACCTAAGGTCGTAGCATCGATATCTTTTAAACTACCACCAAAACTACCGAAGGCCGTTCGAGCCCCTTCTAAAAGATAAATAGTTTCCATATCACTACACTCCTCTTCCTTATTACATCATGATTCCGCCATCGACATGTAAAACATGATTATGGATATAATCCGCTTCATCACTAGCTAAAAATACATAAGCATTAGCAATATCGATAGGGTCAGCAATTCTTCGTAACTGAATTTGTCCCTTTATTTTTTCGATCACTTTTTCTGGCATTTGTTGAACCATTTCCGTATATGTAAAACCAGGTGCAACAGCATTCACATTAACTCCATAACGACCTAATTCTTTCGCCCAGGTTTTCGTCATACCGATTACCGCTGCTTTTGCTGCCGCATAGTTTGTTTGGCCAAAATTTCCGTATACACCGCTAACCGAAGAAGTATTAATAATTTTTCCTGACCGTTTCTCCACCATAATCGGTGCAACAGCCTTCGTACAATGGAATACTCCTTTTACATTCACTTGAAAGACCTGTTCAAACATATCCGCCGTCATTCGTTCAAGGGTCGCATCCGCTATGATACCAGCATTATTAATTAATATATCGATCGTTCCAAAGTGACGAAGCACTCCTTCTACAAGCTGGATCACACTCTTTTCATCGGTAACATCGACCGGAAGAAAAACGATTGAGCCCTCCCCTTCTAACTGTCTAGCCCGTTCCCTCCCCGCTTCCTCATCGATATCCGCAAAAACAACCTTTGCCCCTTCTTCTAAAAACCTTTCAACACTAGCTGCACCGATTCCCTTCGCACCCCCTGTAATGAGGGCAACTTTATTTTTTAATCGCATGTTTCCCCTCCACTCCCTTAAAAAATCCTTTCTTTAAAATAAAGGTTCTAGTAAATGTTTTACTAGAACCTACAACTATAACTTAATCAAGAACCTCTACACCTTGCTGAGGTAGGGGATCCCTATTTCTAAATAAAAATAGGGAAATAGGCATAGATATTCCTAAAGTAACAATGGCAATAATCGTGTGCACTAAAGCATTCTCAGAGAAACGCGTCGCCAAAACATGAAAGGCATAAATTTGAATAATTAAAGATAAGAAACCGAAGATTGCAAAAAATAAGCTTAAAACAAACGAACTAATCCATACGATTGCAAAAATTAAAGTAAACTTCCCCCGTAACGATTCATGGACATCCTCTTCTATTAAAATAGGCATTAAAAATACTTGTGCAATAGGAATCCAAGCGAGAAAAGCCCAATCGGACCGCCCTAAGGTTTTAGCAATCTTGAACATACCTATACCATAAAAAATATACATGAGTACCATAATCAATAAAAACAGAAAGAAAACACCTGCTATCACTGCAAAAAAGCCTAATAACACCTCTTCACCATTGACCATGTTAATCCTCCTTATCTCCAAAAATAATACCGCTTTTATTTTACTATATTTTTCAAATAATGGGTATGTTTTTTTGTAAAAAACTAAAATGTTTAAGATCTAATCGAGAAAACTTTCGATATTTCCTAAATAAGCCGACTTATAAAAAGCATAAAAGTACTCCTCGTCTATTTCCTCTTCTATTCCTACGCCCTTGCTCCATAAAGTATAAGCATGTGTAGCTAAAGCCTCTAAGTCTCGTTCAAGAATACCTATACTTTTTAAATCTAAAGGAAAACCAACTCCCCGAAGAAGCTTTGCTAATCGATAAGGTAAAGGAGAGGATGAAAGTTCTATAAAAGAGACGTCATAATTGAGCTCCGACAACAATGCGATCTCTTTTCTCCCTTTTTCTAACAAACGATAAAACTTCACCATATACGGAAGCAAAACAGCAGTAACACTTGCATACGATATATTAACTTTTTGATAAATTGGTCGTACCATACAAGGAAGCAAAGAAACACCATCATCTTCCTGACGACTTAAACCTAAGAACATCCCCGCTCGTAATAATGCTTCCTTAGCTTCTAAATCTTTCCGTTGATATGTTGCCCGTACTAAGTAACGTAATACAAGGTTAATTGCTGAAGTCGTAAGCTTTCTATGAACTAAACTGTTATAATGATATTCGATTGCTTCTGCTAGAGTTAATATACTAGACGAGAGAAGTTGCATCAAGGGAATGCGAGTAGTCATGAGAGGGTCATAGAAGACAGCTGTAGGATAACATCTTTTCATAAAGGGATAGGTTCGTACCTGCTGATGATATACATAGACTAGCCCCGCCACTTCTAATCCGAGCGTCGGTGTATTAGGTACTAGGATTAATGATTTTTTCTGCCTTGGCTGGCCAATAGACTCGGAGAATAAAGCAAGAAAAGATGCATAATTGAGCAACTCAAAACTTCCCAGCGCAATAATCGTATCATAGCTAACGCCATACAAATCTGAAGGGTATTGGTACGGTTGATGAAGTCTCTCCTGATTCCGAGGAACAAAATAAAAATGGGCCTCTATCCCATCCTTTAATATATCAGCCATCAATTTATAGAAAAAAGAAGAGCCTCGGTTCTCTGATTCTACAATAAGTAATACCTTTTCCGAACGATTGGCATTGAGTTCCTCTTTCAAACGTTTCAAAACTCCTACCCCTATATGTAACTTCCCGGTCTGTATCCTTCCCAATATTCACACCTCACGAAGAAAGTTATTTACATTTTATGACATATTATGATTTATTGTAATTTTTGTCAACTTTTTTATATTTATTTGTTCTAAAAGTTTGATTTAAGTACATATTTCGATAGGGACAAGTTAGACTACATGTATAAGGAATTAGATAGAGGGGCTAAAGGAATGGTTGCTAATTTAGGAAAGAGGTTACGAGCATTACGTCAGGCACGAGGCCTTACTACACAACAATTAGCTGACAAAGTCGCCGTCTCCCAATCGTATATTAGTCGATTTGAAAACAATCGTGCAATTCCCGATATCGCCTTACTAGAAGATATTTTACGAGCTTTAAATTGTGACTTAGCGACTTTTTTTGCCCAAGAAGACGAAATGTTTTCAGTAGATTATTTACAATTGATCGAAACAATCAAAGCTTTATCCCCTGAAGCACGGATAAAGCTAAATGACTTTTTAAAAACAATACAAGAAGAATAGAATCGGGCTTTCGTTCCTATAGAAAGGAAACAAAAGCCCGATTTTTATGCAGAAGGCAAAGTAGGAGGTTGATATAAAGGCTTGATTGTCACGAAGCCCTTTTCTTCAAGAACTGTCCAATTTTTCGATACCATCTGCTTTAATTTTTCTAGTTCTTCACCTTCAAGTTTTAACTCATAAACTGTAAAATCTTCTGTTTGATAGTCGATATTTTCTTTCTTATTAAAAAGTAATTCAAGAAGATTGACTAAACCAGTATAGGTTAAAAATTTCACCTCATAACCTTCCTGCAAAACCTTTTCTAAGATTCCTTCCTCCTCTAAAGCATACAATACAGTATAATCAAATCCTTCTTCATAGCGATGAAATGCTTCAACCTCATGGTTACGTACCTTTTCGATAATCGTTTGTTCTGATACTCCTTTTTTCCGTAAACTTTCAATCACATATACATCCATCAGCGTAATTTTCGGTAACATGTAAAGAACTTCCTTTCTAAAACTTTACT
Organism: uncultured Pseudogracilibacillus sp.; assembly: GCA_937974845.1. GTDB lineage: Bacteria > Bacillota > Bacilli > Bacillales > Amphibacillaceae > Pseudogracilibacillus. Next base: position 6,187 of record CALJVC010000015.1, read on the forward strand.
TGTCTTTTACCATAAGTTTTGTCAAACTACTACTAGACTATTTACTACTCTCATGAAGGAGGTAGAACATTGGGAAAAAGAATTTTACATAATGATTGGCACGATTACTTGCATAAAGAATTCTCCAAGCCCTATTATCGTAACTTGCGCGAGTTTTTGAAACAAGAATATTTCACACGCACAATTTATCCACATATGAATGATATCTTTAACGCTTTACATTATACGCCGTTTTCTAAAGTAAAAGCTGTCATTCTTGGCCAAGACCCTTACCATGGACCGAATCAAGCCCATGGGTTAAGTTTCTCAGTCCAACCCGGTGTGCCACCGCCACCGTCTTTAGAAAATATTTTCACCGAAATGGAAAACGACCTCCAAATCAAGCGACCAAACCACGGAAACCTAACTGCGTGGGCAAAAGAAGGGGTCCTGCTATTAAATACCGTTTTAACAGTTCGAGCTGGCCAAGCCCATTCCCACCGCGGTAAAGGATGGGAAGTCTTTACCGATGAAGTGATTAGCACATTGAATAAAAAAGAACAACCAATCGTCTATATTTTATGGGGTCGGGCTGCACAAAATAAACGGAAACTTATCGACACCTCGAAACATTATATTTTACAAGCACCCCATCCAAGCCCTTTATCAGCCTATCGAGGTTTTTTTGGTAGTAAACCCTTTTCTCAAACAAATGAACTCTTAATTAAAAGTGGACAACAGCCGATACGTTGGGAAATTTAATAACTTGGAGCATCTCTGGCATCCCACTATGAATATAACTGAGATGTCAGATACGCTCCGCCCCAACTTTTGAACGAATCTCCAGGGCCTTTTCAGGCGTATCAGTAATTACTTCCACAACCCTCGCTTAATCTACAAACCAACCTGAATCAATCTATTCTTCAATGATAATCGGCGCTTCCAATTCGTACCCATTTAATTCTACCGTCATCGATTCAATAACTTGATCTTCTAAAGGTTGATCATGGGAATTCGTCTCAGTACCCACAATTTCATCTACAACCTCCATCCCTTTAACTACCTTGCCAAAAGCTGCATAATCTCCATCTAAATGAGGAGAGTCCGCTACCATGATAAAAAATTGAGAACCGGCAGAATTAGGATCGTTACTTCTCGCCATGGAGATAACTCCCCGCTCATGTTTTAAATCATTTTCATAACCATTGTTCTCGAACTCGCCAACTATGGAGTACCCTGGTCCTCCTATCCCGATTCCTTCAGGATCCCCACCCTGAATCATAAAATCCGGAATCACGCGATGGAAGGTTAATCCATCATAAAAACCATCCTGCACCAGTGAAATAAAATTGTTCACAGTATTTCGAGCCACATTTGGATATAATTCTATTTCTACTTCTCCTCCCCCTTCCATCGTCATCGTTACTACTGGCACAGCCTCTGTTTCTTCAAAATTAGGTAAACTCGTCCCATCATCACTACTACAGGAAGACAGTAAAAAAAGAACCCCAAGCAAAATCGATATATAATATTTCTTCATCATTTCTCCTCCCAATTTCCTTCTTTTTCAAATCTTACAATACAGATAATACAATACAGTATTATACCAACAAGGCTACCAATACTATCAATGAAAACATCCCGCCACTCACCACTTCTTCCTGGAACAAACGTCTGATGCCACTCATCGATTACCGCATAAACAATTGAAATAAATAAAGCATAAAAAGCATAGAAAAACGGTTTAATTTTTGACGGAATAGAAACGAGCCTCAAGCTATGAACAAGTAATATACCTAAAACAAAATAAGCAAAAAAATGCGCCCCCTTGCGAATGAAAAAATGCAAGCCCTCCCCATCAACGGAAAGGGCTAAAAAGGCCAAAACTTCCTCCACCCATACGAGGATACCCCCACTTAATTCTTTAGATTGCTCGGCTGGTTGATGAGACAAATAAAATATTATTCCCATCCAAAGAAAAGTAGCAACAAAAGCTACTCCTTTATGAAAAAGGATTGCTTTAAACGCCCTTTTCATATTTCAAATCCCATGCCTCTTTAATTAAACGATAAGAACGTTGCTTATCTTCCTTATCATGGGTGATAGTAATAATCATTAATTCATCCGCTGTATAAGCTTTCGCTAAATGAGCCAAGGCTTCCGTCACTTCTTCTGGATTACCGATGATCATCGAATTTTTCTTTTTCTCCATTTTCTCCTTATCTTGCGCTGTCCATCTGTAGCAATCTACCTCTTCTACACTAGGTATCCTTATTTCCTCTTGTACCTTCTCCTGTAAAAGTGACCAAGCTATACTACTTTTGGCCAAGTCATGAGCTTCCTCAGAACTTTCAGCACAAACAACATGGACAGCCACGATGACCTCAGCGGATTCTTCATAACGTTTTTCATACTCTGTACGGTACTGACGAACGATTTCTACTCCGTTGAAATCCGTCATGAAGTCAGCAAAGGCATAAGGCATCTGTTTGTCAACCGCTAAAGCACTGCTCTTTTCGCTTGTACCAAGTAACCAAGTCCTTGGTGGAACTTCTGGTACTGGAGTAGGCTGGATTTTAGAAAACGTAGAACCTTGAGGAAAGGACTGAGATAAAAATTGATGCAACTCATCGATTAATTTACTATACTCTCTTACCTTAGCTAAATAGTTGTCTGAAAGGGCTAAGGAGACCTCTGCCGAACCACCCGGCGCCCGCCCAATTCCTAAATCTATTCGGCCAGGAAACAAAGTGGATAATAAATTATACGTTTCCGCTACACGAAAAGGTTTATAATAAGGGAGCAATACTGCTCCAGCACCAAGACGAATTCTCTTTGTTTGACTTCCAATAACTCCTAACATCACATCAGGATTAGGACAAGCAAGACCATATAAATCGTGATGCTCAGCTATCCAAAAACGTTCATAACCTAGTTCCTCTCCTAACTGAGCTAATTCAACGGAAGCCTCTAACGCTTCTTTAGCAGTCTGACCTTGGGAAATTGGAGATTGATCTAGTATACTTAGTTTCACCATAGTTTCACCTTCTTATTTAAATCAATGCTTAAGCATTACTATTATTAAGCCTACAGTAAATTTTTATTTTTCGCGACTAGTTCATTTCCGAAACTCGCTTTCTTTCCTATTCTTCATAATTATGATACGGTAAATAAAACAACAGAGAAATAGAAGGTGACAAAAGTGAGAGTAGCGATTTTTGATTTTGACGGAACGATTTATAAATATGAAACCTATTCCCTCATGTTAGAAGTAGCTAAGCACGAACCACGCTTTAGAAAGAAGTTTAAACCCTTTTATTACTCCATCATCCCTGCCTACGCCGGATATAAAATGAATCTTTATCCAGAAGCTAAAATGAAGTATGTACTAACACAACGATACTTGCAATTGTTAGATGGAATGAACCAACAAGAAGTAGAAGGATATATGGAAAAAATCGCTGAAAAAATGAGAGGAAACTTTAACGAGCTTGTCCTCGAACGTATCGAAAAACATCATCAAAACGCAGACATAATTCTAGTCGTTTCCGGTGCTTATACGCCTCTTTTAAATGCAGCATTAAAAGGACTTCCAATCGATTTTATTATTGGAACAGATATTCCAACGATAGGAGGAAGAGTAAATGCTCGGGCCGAAATCGATCATATACAATCTAAAAGAAAAACCGAGTGTATTTTAAAAGCTATGAAAGAAAATGAAGTGGACTGGCTAAATAGCTACGCTTATGGAGATAGTATAGCTGATACACCCGTACTAGAAATGGTAGGTAATCCGGTAGTGGTATGTCCAAAAGGGAAGCTTCAATCTATTGCTCACCAACGTAAATGGCAAGTAATTTGTTAAAAACCTTTTAATCAGTCTTAAAATTTACCTATGAATGACTTTATATAACACAAACTTATCTATAAAGAATTCACTTATTTAAAGCTGGATAATATCCAGCTTTTATTATTTGTTGAATAAAGATAAAATCAATAGTCACAATGATGATTAAAGGGAACATTTAAGTTATTATTTCTAATCCAATAAATAGAAAGGTCGTTTCCATTACTTGAGTAACAATATTTTCAATTTTATCATTTTAAAAGTAAACCGATAACCGTAGAATTGAAACTATAATAATGAAAATGTGTGCAGAAATTTTTCTTTTTCATCTCTAAGATTACTTAAATTTGAAATAATTAAGTGCTTATACAAAGCCTTTTAAATTAAAACCTCGGCTAAATATAAACTTTATATCCCACTAAGTTCAGATAAAAC
>CALJVC010000016.1 GCA_937974845.1 uncultured Pseudogracilibacillus sp.
GCTCAGGAAGTACTTGACAGAACGATTTTTGCCCCGAAGGAAGCTTAATTAAAAAACGTTGTTCCATTAAGGAACAACGTTTTTTAATTAATTTTCTTGAGATATCGCTAGAGCATAATCAGCTAATAGACGAGCTCCGAAGCCAGTTGCTGAGGCACGATAATATCCTTCTTCCTTGCTTTCCATAACCCCAGCAATATCAACATGAATCCATTTGCTTGGATCCTGCACAAAGCGACGTAAAAATAAAGCAGCTGTAATCGAACCACCATAACTTTGATTACTAATATTAGAAAAATCAGCATAATCGCTCTTTAAATCTTTTTCATAATCATCGATTAATGGCATTGGCCATACAAATTCACCGTTCGCATCCCCTACCGCCTTCATCGTCGCCGTTAAGCTCTCCTCACCAAAAATTCCAGCAACTTTTGGTCCTAAGGCATAGGCGATGGCTCCGGTTAGTGTAGCGATATCAACGATATAGTCAGCCTTCAATTCATCTGCCCGGATTAAACCGTCCGCCAAAATTAACCGTCCTTCAGCATCGGTATTACCTACTTGTACTGTATGACCATTTTTATATTGAATAACATCTCCTGGTAACAAGGAGTTGCTATCCGGCATATTTTCTACCGTCTGAATTAAACCAACGACATTTACCTTTGCATCCAGACTGGCTAAAAGTTTCACCGCCCCTGCTACGGCCGCGGCGCCTCCCATATCCATACGCATATCGCTTAAATTACGGCCACTTTTGAGGCTAATTCCCCCCGTATCAAAGGTGACACCTTTACCGACAAGGGCAATTAACGGTTTCGAACGGTCACCTTCATAATGAAGTTCGATGAAGGCTGGGTCATGTTTACTCCCTCGGTTTACAGCTAACAGACCGTTCATTTCCATTTTTTCTAAAGCTTGTTTATTATGAACGACAACTTCAACTTCTGTATTTGCAAAAGCATCCTTTAACATCTCTGGGAAAGTTTCAGGATTAAGCTTGCTCGGAATTTCATTCATTAGATCTCGGGCAAAGGCTGTAGCTTCTGCACGTAAGTTTCCTTCTTTCACTGCTTGATGACGAAGGGCTCCTTGTTTAAGGTGTAAAGCTACTTTTCCTTCTTTTTCCTTGGATTTATAACTAGCGAATTGATAACTGCCTAGTTCCCAACCTTCGACAAAGGCTGTCGTCACTTTTTGTATATCTAATTTGGAAAAGGCTTCTTTAAACTGTTCATCAGCTACCGTCGCCTTTGTTACCTTTTGCTTTTGTAAGTCACGGGCGATATCCCCGGCTAATTGACGAACTTTATCATAGGTTTGTTCTGTTTCTTTTATTTCTTTTACATAAACCATCACTCGACCATCTTCAAAGGTCACACCATAATCACCAGTTAAATCTGAAATATACTGTTTCAGAGCACCTTCTGGGCATGTAAAGCGAACTTCTGCTTCTCTTGTCATTCTTTACCCTCCTATAAAAATTGCCTTCTTTTAAAAGTATCGCTTAGTTTTACGCTTTTCGCAATTAAAACAATTTAGCTTTCCCTCGACTTTATGCTACGATAAAGATAATTGCTTCCGTTTCCTATTCGTTCATTCTCACACGTTAAAAGTTCAAAAAGGAGGATTTACGATGAAAACTGTTACGGATCATTTAGGGAGGGAAGTGACTTTTTCCTTTCCCCCTAAAAAAATTGTTTCCTTTGCACCCGCTATTACCCAGACCTTATTTTCTCTACAACTAGATGAAGAGATTGTAGGAAGAACTCGATTTTGCAAATATCCGGAAGATAAGGTCGAAAATGTACTAAATGTCGGTGGTACAAAAGATTTCAAATTAGATCGCGTACATTCTTTAAAACCCGATTTAATTATCATGGAAAAGGAAGAAAATACAAAGGAAATGGTCGAAGAGCTTGCGCAACACTATCCTGTCTACGTGTTCGAAGTCCAGTCGGTAGAAGATGCTTTACAAATGATCGTAGACCTTGGGACAATTACCGACCGTTATTTACAGGCTGAATCTTTACGCAATGGAATCCGCTCGATGCTCGATACACTTCCTCGCCAACAGGAAGGGAAAAAAGCTAGCTATGTCATCTGGCAACGTCCATACATGGTCGTTGGGAAAAATACTTACATCAATTCCGTCTTAGAAACCCTTGGCTTTGAAAATCCCTTCATTTCTTATGAAGGACGCTACCCAAGTGTGTCAGAGGAAGACTTTGCTAAAGCAAAGCTAGATTATATTTTTTTAGCAAGCGAACCCTATCCTTTTCAAGACAGTCATGTAGAAGAATTTCAAACACAATTTCCCGAAACCACGGTCAAACGAATTGATGGGGAAATGTTCTGGTATGGCGCGATGATGCTAGACGCCGTTCCTTATCTCGCCTCTTTTTTCAGCGAGAAAAAATAACTACTTCAACGGTGCCTAGTTTATGGCACCGTTGATTAATTTAATTTCTTACCCTCTAACCTTCCCTTCACCCTTCATAGCAAGACCCCCCGATAATAAAGCAAGCATTACAAAAATCAGTCCCACATAAGGGGTAAGACGAATCGTTAACGTATCGATCGTAAAACTACCCACTAAAGTTCCGAAGGCAATACCAAGTTGTAAGGCTGCATTATTTAAGCTTTGTTGAATATCAGACGTATCGCTAGCAACCGTAAACAAAAAGCTTTGTATAGGTGGTGTAATACTCCAACTCACTACACCTAGTACGAGTAAAATAGGCCAGAAAAGTAAAGAAATACTCCCTATCGTTGGAATTGCTAAAAGCGATAGACCTAGTAAAATAGTTGCTGCAAATAAGGTATTCCGATAACCGAACTTATCAGATGAAATACCTGCTAGTCCTCCCCCCGATACCGCTGCTATCCCGAAACATAAATACAAAATAGAAATAGTTAATCCATTAAATTCTAATATTTCCTTTGCATAGGGTGTAAAGTAACCAAAGAACGTATAATGGCCTGCTAAAAAGAAAAAGGTCGTCGCATGGGCTAAAAGAATTCGATGATTTTTCAAAGTTCTTACTTGCTCTGCTAGACTAACCACTTGGCTTGGCGCAAACCTATCCAAGGAATAGTATACAGCTAGTATTAAAGCGAAACTTAAAAGAGCTGTCAGTACAAAGGGCGCACGCCAATTAATAAAGTTGCCTAAAAATACACCAATCGGAAGACCGAAAACGAGAGCACCACTAATTCCCATCACTACTAGGCCAATCGCTCGGCCACGATAGGCTGGTTCTACAACCCGCGATGCAAGATTAATACTAAGAACCGTCGCTACCGATCCACTAGCAGCAGCTAAGATACGTGAAAGTAGTAGGAATGTAAAATTAGTGCTAACAACTGCTAGTAAAATTCCAAAGAAAAAGACAATCAAAGATAGGATAATTAAACGTTTCCTCTCGACTTTAGCAAAAATGACAAGAAAAATAGGGGGAGATAGGGCAAAAACAAAGGCAAAGACCGTAATTAACAAACCAACTTGACTTACCGGAACATGGAAGTCTTTGGCGATTAAATCTAAAATACCCCCGACTATTAACTCTGACATTCCTACTACAAAAGCAATAAGCATTAACATATACACTTGACGATTCATCGATGAATATATCTCCTTTATAACGACAACCTAGGACCGATGCAAAGAAACGCGAAGTCCGCAAACTGCAGATTTCGCGTTAAATTTCTATGTTAGCGATCTTTCACCTTATCAAATCGATCGTACCGTAAAGGTTCTTCGGAAAAGACCCTTTCTTCCGTACCTGTTATCAACTGTTCGATAAGTTTCGCCGTACCCGTAGCTAAACTAATCCCATCCCCTTCATGGCCAGCAGCTATATAATAACCCGGCACTTCATCGACCGCTGAAACAATTGGTAAGTGATCTTCTGTATAAGGACGAAAACCTGTATAGGCTCGAATAATTTTAAAGTCGTTCATTTTCGGAAAAAAACGCAAGGCCCGATGGGCAATCGTCTGAACAACATTAATATCTACCGATTCATCAAAACCAACGAACTGACGACTGCTTCCGAGTAAAAAATTTTGATGTTCCGTAGGCTCCAAGACAAGGGCGACTCCATGGTCTGTCGTCCTTTGATCAGCAATTCGTTCACGGCCAAATTTATTCATTAAGTAGCCAAACTCCATAACATTTCTCAACATAACTGGTTCTTCTCGTGCACCTACAAGGATATGGCCTTTTCTAGGTATAATAGGCAATGGTACTCCTAACATTTCGCTAATAAAAGGTGCCCATACCCCCGCAGCATTTACTACTTTCTCAGCGAAGAAACTCCCCCGTGTCGTTTCAATTTTAAAATCTTTATCTTTTATCATATGCTTTACTTCCGTTTGAGCCTGTACCTTCAAGCCATATTGTTCCGCCTTATGAACTAAAGAATAACAAAACATATAAGGATTGATTAAAGAATCCGTATCGCAAACGAGCCCTCCGGGAATATCATCCGCAAAGAAAGGTGATTCATCTTTAATATCTTGGTGATCAAGCACATCGAATTGTAGCCCAGCTTCCCGTTGGGTCTTTACCCATTCAACAGCTGCTTCCATTTCTTCTTCATTATCGCAAACTAAAATGCTTCCATGCTCTCTAAATTCAAAGGGAATGTCCAAGGTTCCTTGCAAATCCCTTAGCAACTCTTGACTCACTAATGACATTTCACTGTCGAAGCCCGGATCCTTATCAACTATCGTCACATTGCCATCACAACGAGAACTCGTCCCACTAGCAATGTCGTTCTTCTCAATTAAAATCGTTTCCAAACCAGCGGAAGCTAAATAATAAGCCGTTGCACTTCCTACAATTCCACCACCAATGACCGCGACTTCATAGCTTTTTTTCCCCACCGGTATACCTCCTACTCTATCATCTGTAAAGCGCATGAAAATCGATCTATACTTAAGTTTAAAGAAGTAGCCTACTTCCTTAATCTCTATTCATTTTGTCTTTTATTTTATGTTATGATAGACATATATTTCTTCTTTATCATACCGTATAGCTTGGAGGTTACTCAAGTGAGAGATGTAATTGTATGTCGTTGCGAGGAAGTAACTTTAAAGGAACTGGAAGAAACAGCGAAGCAATTTAACACCACGGCCCGGGAATTGAAATTACGAACCCGAGCAGGAATGGGGTTTTGTGGTGGACGAACCTGTCGACCAATCGTCGACCAAGTACTTTTAGAACTTACGAAAAACAAACCGACCGATGCTTTACCTTTAAAAGTACAACCCCCTGTACGGCCAATCTCCTTAGCACAGTTAGGAGGTTTTCATGATGAAACAAGCTAGAATTATCAATCATCCTATACTCGGTAAACAAGAAGAGCGGAAGAAAATACGCTTTACTTTCGATGGCATAACCTATGAAGGTTATGAAAAAGACACCATTGCCTCGGCCCTATTAGCTAACGGTGTACGCATCTTAAGATACCATGAACGCTCCGGCTCACCTAGGGGCATCTATTGCAACATCGGCCATTGCATGGAATGCCGTGTAACCGTCAACGGACAGGCGAATCTTCGTGCCTGTCTTACCCCGATTGAAGAAGATATGGTCGTTACTCGACAAGTGCAAAAACCTTCACCTTTAGACCCTAGCAATATAGTTATTCCCACGACTTATAAGGAGTATATCGAGAAGAAAGATGGTGAAAAAAATGACTAGTTACGATGTTGCCGTAATCGGTGCTGGGCCTGCGGGATTAGCTTCTGCCCTTGCTTGTCGAAAATATGATCTCAATGTAATCGTCGTCGATGAATTCCCCTATGCCGGAGGTCGTTTACTTGGTCAACTCTATGAGGAGCCGGACGGTACTTGGTGGAACGGTATTGCCGAAAGTGAAAAACTGATAGAGAAGGCTCAACAAGCCAATGTGCCCATCGAACTGAACCGTTCCGTCTACCATCTAGAAAAGAGTGAAAACGGCTCCTTCTATCTACATACAGATCGTGGTTCTCTTAAAGCAACCTATGTCGTCATCGCAACCGGTGCAGCGGAAACCGCCCTTCCGATTCCTGGTTGGACACTGCCCGGAGTCATGTCGATCGGCGCTGCGCAAGTTATGACAAATGTCCAACGAGTACGTGTCGGCAAAGAAGGAATTATTGTCGGAGTAAACTTACTGTCTGTAGCTATTGCAAGGGAACTTCAATTAGCAGGAATGAATATCCGAAGCATTGCCTTGCCTATACAAAATAGTGCGACAGACGGAAATGGTCATCCTAAAGATGTGATGGAACAACTAATACCTTTAGCACCCTTAGCCCCTTCACCCCTACTCCGTTTCGGAAGCAAATTCACCCGTTTTTCTTGGGTCCGACAAGCAGCCTTACAATTTTATCCTAGAAAAGGGATAAAAGTTTGGGACATGCCAATCCATCTACGAAAAGCTGTTAAGGAAATTAACGGGGATAAGGAGGTAGAATCTGTAACTTTAGTTTCTCTCGATATGAATGGCCAACCAATCGCAGGTACCGAAGAGGAACTTGCAGTCGATTTCGTTTGTATCGCTGGAGGTCTCTACCCCCTCGGTGAGCTAGCCGCGACAGTTGGTGTACCTTTTCGTTATATTCCTTCCCTAGGTGGCCATGTACCCATCCATAATGAAAGGATGGAAACTCCTGTAGAAAAAATATTCGTTGCTGGAAACATTACAGGTATTGAAAATGCGAAGGTAGCCCAAGCCCAAGGGAAGGTAGCTGGCTTATCCATCGCCTACCACCACCTTCAAAAAGAAGCCATCAAAGCGGAAAGGGAGACCGCTATAGAGGAAGTAATAGCTACGAGGAAAGCATCGGCTATTCAATTCCATCCGGAAATTACTGACGGACGTGAACAAATTCATTCTTCCTATGAACAATTAATGAAAACAAAAAAGTAAGGTGACGCTACAATGAAAAACATCATGTTAATCGGTTTTATGGGGGTGGGTAAAACAACCATTGCACGCGCATTAGCTAAACGATTAAATCGCCCCTATATTGACACCGATGAAGCGATTGAAAAGGAATTAAAACTACCCACAACAGAAATATTTCAAAAGTATGGAGAATCGTATTTTCGAGAAAAGGAAAGGGAATATATTTTACAACTAACCAAAGAAGAAGGTAAAGTTGTCTCCCTTGGCGGCGGGGCTTTTTTACAGGAAGCGATACGTAAGGCATGTATGGAACACTGTATCGTCGTCTATCTCGAACCGAGTTGGGAAACCTGGCGAAAGCGAATAGATCTCTTGCGACCTACTCGACCGATTTTACAAAAGAAATCAGAGGAGGAAATACGGGTACTTTTCGAGGAGAGAAAACCCTACTACCAGTATCATCATATCAAAATACGTACGGACGATAAAACACCAGAAAAGATAGCTAAAGAAATCGACGATGCACTCACATGTATGGAAAAATGAACCCTGCTAAATAGCTATAAAGAAGCCTACAGTCTTTCATCGAGACTGTAGGCTTTCGTTTTACATTTATGATGATTAACCTATTCTTGAGATAGGGATTTAATTATAGGTAAAATTTCGCGTAATCGACTGACTTCAAAGGTCGGTATAATTTCTTCAAGTTCCCTTCCATCGTGGTTGATCCAAATCGAATCGATGCCAAATTTAGATGCTCCTAAAATATCAGTCATTGGGTTATCGCCGACCATAATCACTTCATTTTTTTCTACACCATCTAAAAGACTTAAAGCATATTTAAACAATTCTACATTTGGCTTTCCATGACCGAAATCACCGGAGATGACGATATGATCAAAATATGGAGCTAGCTCTGGTGATAACGATAGCTTTGTCTTTTGTAAATGAGGAGAACCATTTGTTAACATAAGCAACTGGTACTTGCCCTTTAGCTCATCTAAAACTTCTAATGTTTCCTCATAAAGGTAGATATGCTTTTTACGTTCTTCCGGGAAAATTTTTGCTAATTCTTCAGCTAAAGCTTCATCTTCGATATCGAGAGCCTGTAACCCTTCAAACCATGCCCGCTTGCGAAACTCTGGAACTACTTCCCGTAGTTTAGCAAAATCTTCACCCTCGTCTAAAAACTCTCCCCACATTCCTTCAAAAGTACCGATTCCGATATTGCTAACAAAATCATACGTTTCATACGTAGGATATAATCTTGTAGCGCTTTCTCTAACCTCTTTTTCTAGTTGAGCAACATCAATATTATATTTATCGAGCACGCGTTCACACGTTGCTTTAAATGCTTCACTGATACTTTTGGCATCCCATAAAAGCGTATCGTCTAAATCAAAAAAGATTGCTTTTAACATTTCTAACATCCCTCAATTTTTATGTATTCCTTACTAATCTTAACGATATTCAGGTAAAATGTCCATTAAATATGGAAAATATCTAAACAAGGAAAGATTAAAAATCAGCGCTTTTTACTCTAATTAAATAAAAATTTATGCTATTCTTATAAGTAAATGAATTATATGTTATGATAAATTCTAACAAATTCACACAATTCTCAAAGGAGGTTCCTATGAAACACCTACGAATTTTATTAGTTGTAACGATGTCTTTACTATTGCTATCAGCATGCAACAACAGTAATTCTCAGGAACAAGCAGAGTCAAGGAAGGTCGAAGATTTTACAGCAATCACCCAAGACGGTGAAGAATTCAATGTTAGTGACCTAGAAGGCCATTGGTGGGTTGTTGATTTTATCTTTACAAATTGTGAAACCGTCTGTATTCCAATGACTGCAAACATGGCTAAGCTACAAGATATGCTTGAAGAAGAAGGACTCGATGATGTTAAGCTTGTCTCCTTCTCCGTCGACCCTGAACGTGACACACCTGAAGTTTTACAAGCCTATGCAGAAGAAAATGGTGCCGACCTCGACCGTTGGACCTTTCTAACCGGCTATGACTTCAGTGAAATAGAAGAATATGCAGTCGATGTATTTAAAGTTTGGGTCTCAGCACCAGAAGAAGGCAGTGATCAGGTAGAGCACGCTTCTTACTTCTCTTTAGTTACCCCTGACGGACGGATAGAAAGCCATTATAGTGGTACTGAAGCAGACCAAATGGAAAACATCGTCGCTGATTTAAAACGACTAAAATAAAAAAGATAAAACGTTCGGATATAAGTGCCGAACGTTTTACTTTTATATGTTTTCTTCGCTAGATTACCTTTTTAATACTTCTTCTTATCCCCCAACTTAATCATCGGCTAGAAATCTTAAGTTATGGGATTGTCATCAGGATAGAGGCTTAGTTTTAAAGCTTTCAACCTTTAATTTCAGAACCGGATTTCTAGTACATTCTAATATAAGCTCTTTAACTTTTCAACTATTAAGAAGCCTTCATTTTTAATGGAAAAGCCAACAGTGAAAATTTTCACTGTTGGCTTTATTAACTACGGGCCCGAGAGGATTCGAACCCCCGACGCCTAGAACCGGAATCTAGTGCTCTATCCAGCTGAGCTACGGGCCCATCACAAGGAATATTATACAAGGACTTGCGAATTAAAACAACTATTTTATATTTATCCTTGCCAAAACCTTATTTTGCCGAACTTTGTTGGAAATTCATTGTTTACTTTCCAAGCTAAGGTAGGTTATAATTTTTATACAAAGGTTTCCTATCGTATAGGATTCTAGTTAGCCGACTATACTTAAGAAATAGGTTGATCAATCGTATTATTTGACCTTTTTTGACCATAGGAGTATGATACTTGTAGAATGGAAATTCCTTATAAGTAGAAACAATAAAGGAGGAGTAATCATGGTTTTAATACCTACAGTCATTGAACAAACAAACCGTGGAGAACGTGCTTATGATATTTATTCACGACTGTTAAAAGACCGAATTATTATGTTAGGTAGCGCAATTGACGATAATGTAGCCAATTCGATTGTGGCTCAACTTTTATTCTTAGAAGCGGAAGATCCAACAAAAGATATTTCCTTATATATCAACTCACCGGGTGGATCTATTACAGCTGGAATGGCTATCTATGATACGATGCAGTATATTAAAGCAGATGTATCGACTATTTGTACCGGAATGGCTGCATCGATGGGAGCCTTCCTACTAGCAGCTGGAACTCCAGGTAAACGTTTTGCCTTACCTAACAGTGAGGTAATGATTCACCAACCTTTAGGAGGAACACAGGGACAAGCTTCCGATATTGAAATTCATGCCAAACGTATCCTTCGTATGCGGGAAAAATTAAATCAAATCCTCGCTGAGCGTACCGGACAACCAATTGATATTATAGAGGCCGATACCGATCGCGATAACTTCATGACAGCGCAAGAAGCCGTCGAATATGGCTTGATTGACGGTGTGTTAGAAAGAAAAAAATAAAAAGTAAACGTTGTTCCTAAGTGAACAACGTTTTTTAATGTCTGTATGTTTTCTGTCATTCGATATGAAAAAGTTGAACTTAAATT
>CALJVC010000017.1 GCA_937974845.1 uncultured Pseudogracilibacillus sp.
CATTTTTGGATACCGTTTTAAATTATTTATCGTAAACGTTTGATGAGAAACTGTTCTAATCGTTCTACGAGGATATACATCACTGCTGCTAAAAGAGCGATTACTACTAGACTCATCATGACTAGGGTGAAATCGAAGGTTTGAAAACCATAAATGATTAAGTAGCCTAGTCCTTGGTTTGAAACGAGAAATTCCCCGACGATGATTCCAACCCAACTTAGGCCGACATTAACTTTTAATGTTGAAATCATTGTTGGAATGGTTGCCGGAAAGACGACTTCTTTAAAAATAGTCTTTCGTGATCCTCCGAAACTTCGTACGACAGCAATGTAGTTTGGATTTACTTCGTTAAAGGCTGTGTAGACGACGATTGTTGTAATAATAATTGATATAATTGCTCCCATGACAATGATAGAAAACATACCCGGTCCTATAGCGACGATAATCATAGGTCCTAATGCAACCTTAGGCATAGCATTTAATACAACGAGATAGGGATCAACAATTTCAGCTAGTCGTTTTGATGACCATAGGATGGAGGCAATGACGATTCCTCCTAAGGTTCCTAATAAAAATCCGAGAATCGTTTCAAAGATTGTATATTGTAGATGGGGTAAAAAGCTACCATCATTTATTTTTTCGCTTAACAGTTGAATTACTTTAGACGGCGAACTAAAAATAAGCGGGTCGATGAGGTAATGTTTACTTGCATATTCCCAAAGGACTATTAAACTTATAAAAATAGTAATTTGTGTCGCCGTAATCCAATATTTTCTTCGTTTTCTTTTTCTCATATAGCTAGCATACATGGCTTCATCTTGTTTATGTTTCATAAGATACCCCCTCTTTATCGACGTCGGTATTCTGGAATTCTTCCCAAATCGTATCGAATAATGGTTGATAAGCTTCGTGGCGTCGAACATAGAAAGGTTCAAGTTTTCGTAGTTCTTCAGGAATATGGAAGATTTTTTTGATTTTTCCTGGTGAAGGACTCATTAAAAGAATACGGTCGCTCATTGATATAGCTTCGGCAATATCATGGGTTACAAGGATAGCTGTTTTTCGATAAGTTTTCATTAGTTGGTGGACGACGTTTTCTAATTGTAATTTAGTTACATAATCTAAGGCTGAGAAGGGTTCGTCAAAGAGGAGTAGCTCGGGGTCGGTCATTAAAGTGCGGACTAGAGCGATACGTTGCCTCATCCCTCCAGATAAGGAAGTAGGATAGTCGTTAATTGTATGGGAGAGCTGTACGTCGTCTAATAATTGTCTTGCTTTTCGAATAGTCTCAGAGGTGATGCGTTTTTGTATTTTTGGTCCTAGTAAAATGTTATTGAAAATTGTTTTCCAAGGGAATAAGTAATCCTGTTGTAACATATAACCGACTTCTGTCGTCGTTTCTGCTAAGGGCTCTTGATCAAGGAAAATTGTTCCTTTCGTCTGTTTTAATAAACGGGCAATCAATGACAAGATAGTCGATTTTCCGCAACCACTTGGTCCAATAAGAGATATAAATTCTCCTTTTTCTAAGGAAAAATTTACATTTTCCAGGGCTTTGGTATATCCCGTAGGCGTAAAATAATAATAAGAGACGTCCTTAAACTGTAAAAAAGCCATCTATATTACCACCTTCCAAGCTCATAGGGATAGGGGTTACTCGCTATCTATTTCTTCGATAACTTGCTTAGCTATATCAGTATTGACAAGTTCATCATAAGGGGCGGGACCAGAGAGCTCTCCTGCTTCCTCCATAATTTCTAATAAATTATCCCAAGCCTCCCTCGTTAAGATAGGATCGAGGGCAAAGGAAGCTTGCTCTTTATATCGTTGTATCGATGAGGCTAAAATCTCTTCCGTTGAATCCTCGAAATAAGGAGCCACGACTTTGGCAATTTCAGTAGCATCGGTTTCTTGTACCCACTTTTGAGCCTTGTAAATGGCACGTGTAAAGCGGTGGAAAGTATCCTGGTCTTCTTCAAGTTTACTAGCCTTTGTCATATAGACGGTGTAAGGAATTAAACCGGAAGCTTCTCCAAAGGATGCAATCACATGACCTTTACCTTCCTGTTCAAAGACACTAGCTGTAGGTTCAAAAAGTTGTACGAACATGGCATCACCAGAAACGAAGGAGCTTGGTATATTGGCGTAATCGATATGTTGGATTAATTCCTTTAAATCTTGATGGGGATCGATTCCGTGTTTTTTCAGTACATGTTCACCTACCATTTGCGGCATTCCGCCTTTCCTTTGTCCTAGAAAGACTTGATCTCTTAAGTCATCCCAAGTAAAATCCGGAAATGGTTCTTTTGCAACTAAAAATGTTCCATCGGTTTGAGTTAGTTGAGCAAAGTTGATGATCGGGTCCGTAGCATCTTGGGAGTGTACATAGATCGAAGTTTCTGAACCAACTAGGGCGATATCAGCATGGTCTGATAACAAAGCTGTCATTGTTTTATCTCCACCCCAAGTAGTTTGTAAATCAATTTCTAATCCTTCTTCTTCAAAAAAACCTTTTTCTAAGGCCACATACTGAGGGGTATAGAAGACCGAACGTGTAACTTCTGCTAAAGTTATTTTCTTTTGTGTCGGTGATTGACAAGCTACGAGCACTAACGATAAAGTGACAAGTAAAAAGCTAATAACGACAGTTCTTTTCAACCTCATACTCCTTTCAAACTTCTTTAATCAACAATAGCCTATGCAAGCTTTTAGTTATTTGTGCTAAGTGACTTGCCTATAAAAAGTTGTTAGTGTTGTTTGGTTATAAAGGGCTTATTCAGAGGGTATATGTATAAATGGCTGTGTGAGAATGGATATTAAGGAAGGGATTACGAGCTGTTTTATCAAATGAGAGTTTTAAAGAAGAGCCGTAAGAGAGGGTTG
>CALJVC010000018.1 GCA_937974845.1 uncultured Pseudogracilibacillus sp.
TCCCCCTCTTCCCGGCTGATAAAGGAAACGATAAAAACTAAACCAAGGGTTCCGCCGAACTGCCGAAGGGTATTGATTACCGATGTCCCATGAGGAATTAAATCATCTGGCAGTGCATTAATTCCGATTGTCATTACGGGCATATTGATGAGGGCCGAACCAGCCATCGCTAACATAAAGACGACAACGGCTATAATAAAGGGTGTCGTTAAATCAAAAAATATATAGGCAAAGAGACCGCTCATACCAATCATAATAAAACCTATAAGCACAATCATCTTTCCCCCATAAAGGTCAAACAACTTCCCTGCAATAAAAGAAACGATGGCCAGGGTTAGGGCACCAGGCATCACAACGAGGCCTCCATAATAAGCCGAAAAACCTTGAGCATTTTGCACAAACATCGGCATCATCGTTTCGAAGGAAATTAATAAAGTAAAGGCTAAAATAGAAATGAACGACACTAGAGAAAATACCGGCGTCTTTAACACGCGAACTTCTAAAATTGGAATTTCCAACTTAAGTTGTCGGTAAACAAAAAACCCGATAGCTAGCAATCCAACAAACATACTTAGTATAGTTACTAAAGATAGCTCACCCTGATCTTGTAACATCGTAAACCCGTAAAGAGCTGTACCAAACCCAATAGTTGATAATAAAATAGATGGAAAATCAATTTGAGTCGCTTTTTTCTCTGTAACATTATGCATAAAAAAGTAAACACCTACTAATAATAATAGACCAATAGGTAAAGGCACATAAAATAGAGAACGCCAGCCGAAGGAATGAATAAGTAGTCCAGATAACGGCGGACCAACAGCCGGCGCAACATTAATAATCATTCCTGCTAATCCCATTGCATAGCCCCGTTTTGAACGAGGAAACAAAATATAGAGAATCGTTTGCATGAGAGGCATCATCATACCCGAACCCATACCTTGGATAATACGGCCTAGCAATAGTACGCCGAAACTATTAGCAATAAGGCTAATAAATGTACCGAGCACAAATAAAACCATAGACACTAGCATTACAGCCCGTGTACCATAGGTATCAATAAAATATGCAGTAATAGGAATTAAAATCGTCATAGTCAACATGAAACTAGTCGTTAACCATTGTACTTGTGTTGAATTGACTGCAAATTCCACCATAATTTTCGGAAAAGCCGTTATAAGAAGAAACATCATTAAAACCGATAAAAAAGATGCCGTTAAGGTTAATCCGATCATTATATTTTTTTCAAACTTTGTTAATTGTTTCGTTTCCAAAGGGCATACGCTCCTATACTACAAGAATATATCCTTATCTAAGGTATCATATTTTCAGCTTTACGTAACGTTTCACCCCTTGAAAAGCAATGGAACTAAGTATTTCTTAGTTCCATTTTTAAAAGATATATAGTTACTTCACTTGTGAAGTATCCACTGTTATTCCTTGTTCTTCAAATACCTCTTGGCAAACACGTAAAGCATTTAACACTTTAGGAAAACCACAATAAGGAATTAAGTGCATGATACATCCGACTAATTCTTCAGGTTTTAAACCGACGGCTAACCCTGTTTTAACATGCATTCCGATTTGTGGGAGTCCTTGAGCGACGAGGGCAGAAATCGTCGATAAAACCTTCTGCTTATTATCGATTCCTGGACGGGCATAAATATCTCCAAAAGCAAATTCTACCACATATTTTTGTAAGTCCGGAGCGATATCTTGAAAGCCTTCGCCGATATCCATGTGCCCAGTTGGACGGTTTCCTTCTTCTAAAATTAACTCACCTAGCTTTTCCATACCTTTTTCATAACGTTTTGATTCCATTTTTATACCTCCTTTCATTTATCCTAATATATATCTAGGGAAAAATTAAGTGTAAAGGTAAATTATGTATATACTTGACAAAGCCAATCTTTGCAAGCCTAATACTTTAAAGATACAATAACGATAGACTTTAACTTATGATAAGGAGTTTTATCATGATTCGCGTTCATAGTGATGTTATTCAATTTAGAGGCTCCCATTACGACTTCGGCTACGCTCAAGGAGAAAGTCTAAAAAACAGTCTCCTTTTAAAAAACCGCAAAGTCCAATGGCTTTCTAGTCCTTATTCCCAAGTTTATATTGATGTCAAAGCCTTTAAGCGGGATCTCCTACGTTTTTCTCCTCCCGTTTATGAAGAAATAATGGGTCTACAAGATGCCTTACAATTATCAATCGAGGACACAATTCGCCTATTCGGAGGCTACGACACCGACCGAATCAAAAGCGGATGTTCAATCTTTCTCACCGAGGAATATATGGTAAGAAATTATGATAACGCACCCCAAACCTACGAAGGCCGTTTCGTCTTCTACCAACCGACCGATAGAGGGTATGCTAGTCTTGGACCTTCCATGCAAATTACAGGTAGGACTGACGGAATGAATGAGAAGGGTTTAGTAATGGGCTATAATTTCATCAATACGAAACAAAAGGCAAACGGGTTTATTTGCAATATGATTGGGCGTCTGGTCTTAGAAAACTGTGGAACGATCGATGAGGCAATCGAATTATTAAAAGCTATACCCCATCGTCATTCCTTTAGCTATCCTCTATTAGATGCTAAAGGTAACTATGTCGTTGTCGAAGCTTCCCCAAGAGATGTCGTTGTACATCAAGAACATCTTTGTACTAATCATTTCACTAAATTAACGCAAGAAAACCGTTATAGGATGGAGGACTCCCTACGCCGTAAAAAAGAAATGGCTAAGCAGGAAACCTCCGTTACCGATAGTCTTAGTGCCTATAAAATGATGAACGATACAGAACGAGGCGTTTTTTCAACAAGTTACGGTACTTGGTCAGGAACCTTACATACAGCCCTTTATATTCCTAAGGAAAGAACCGTTGGATTTGCTCTGGGCGGTGATCGAAAACCTGTCTTTTTTTCTTTTGCCGAATGGTTAAAAGGAAAACGACTTCCTATCACAACAATTAATGGAGAGTTAAAAAGTCAAATCGGATTTGCTAATAGAAGGCTTTCAAAAGCTTAAAAACTTTCACTAAAAAAATTAAAAAATTCCTCCCTTTATAAAAACTAGGGAGGAAAATACGGTTAAGACTAATCTAACTAATTATAATCCTTCGAAAATCCGATCAATCTCGTTTACTTCCTCTTCAGTAAGAACAACTTTTCTAGAAAGCTTATTCGCCTGCACTTGCTCCGGTCGTTTAGCGCCAGGAATGATGACATCGATGGCTTCATGATGTAAATACCTTGCTAAAACAAGTTGAGCGATTTCTACTTTCTTCGTTTCTGCTAGAGGACGGAGTTGATTGACACGGTCAAGGACTTCTTTAAATCGACCTCTTTGAAAATCAGCTTGTTGCTTTCTTAAATCTCCATCCGGAAAACTTGTATCTAACGTATAGGTACCTGTTAATAAACCAGAAGCAAGGGGAAAATACGGAACAAAGGAAATATTTTCTTTTAACGTATAAGGCATAATTTCCTTTTCTGCTGTTCGATCAAGGAGATTAAATTTCCCTTGATACACATCGACGTAGCCGTCGCGATTTGCCTCTTTTAACTGCTGTAAGGAAAAGTTGGAGACACCTATCGCCCGAATTTTCCCTTCATCTTTCAACTCCTTGAGTGCCCCAACCGCTTCATATTTCGGAGTCTTATCATCCGGATAATGAATATAAAATAAATCAATATAGTCGGTCTGTAATCGTCTGAGGCTATCTTCAACAGCCTGTCTTAAAAAATCAGGATGGTTGTTGTAAACCGTGTACCCTTCCGAATCATCATGGGCAGCCTTTGAAGCTAAAACAATGTCCTTCCTTTTTCCTGTCTCCTTTAATACTTCACCGATTATTTTTTCTGATTTCTTCGGTCCATACGTATAAGCTGTATCCCAAAAATCAATTCCATGTTCTAAGGCAGCAAATAACACCTTTCGTCCATCTCTATCTGTAATATGAGGATAGTATTTCTGTCCGCCGACAGCATTCGTTCCTAGACCGACCGGATAGACGCTTATGTTCGTTCCGCGAATTATAACTCTATTTTCTGCCAACTTTACACTTCCTTTTATTTTATTATTAAAATAGCAAGTTATAGTACTAATTATAAACTTACAAAGAGAAGCCCATTTTTGCAAATGGAATATCTATTTTAATATACAAATTAACTTAATAGTTTATGTTCTTTCTTCCACGCCTCCGTCGTATATTTTTTCTCCTGTTAAAATTACAGGCGCATGGCAACATTTCGTCCGATATTGTTGATGATGGGTACGTATTCGTTTTAAACGAGTTTCCCCTTCTTTTTTACATTTTTTACAAAGGAATGTGTAAAACTTACCGACTTTTAATGTCTTCGTACTAGGTGCACCATAACGTTTTAGAGCCTGTTCGAATTCATAGGTTCCATCCTCCATCGGCTTTCCTTTTTGATGAAAGGCATAATGAATACACTCATGCTTAAGTACACCAATAACGACTTCTTTTTTACCATAGGTTAGTAAATGACCTGATAATTCGATTCGCAAAGGGCTACCTTCTCGATCCATGACATATCGACCCAAGCTAGAACGTAGACGATTATTTCGCTTAATCGGAATATGTAAATCTATCTGAAAATTTCTCGATAAAAATTGTCGGGCAATAGCCTCTAATTCTTTTTCTGTATACATTAACTCATCCTTCTTTTACAAACATCCTTTCTATAATCCTACCATCCCTTTGTCATCTAGGAAAGAATAAATAAAAAGTGGCATAAGTGAAACCTATGCCAACTTTACAATAAAAATTTATTAAGCTAAAAGTTCTTCTTTAAGATCTTCCGGTATTGCTCGTGCCTTACCGGTGGACGGATCTAAACTTACTAAATTACCACGACCGATTAAACATTCCTTACCTTCTTGGTTTTCCCCTAAATAATGAATATCTATAGAACTATTCCCGACTGTATTCGCTTTCACAAAAAGACGAAGACGATCACCAAAATATAAAGGGTGTAAATAATCGCACTGTAAATCAGCGACGACGAAAATCGTAGAACTAGAAGTCGTAAGACCCTTCGATGCTAAAAACTCTATTCTGCCTTGTTCAAAATAAATAAAGGCTGAAACGTTGTTTACATGACCGAACATATCTGTTTCTGAAAAACGAATCGGAATATCTGTATAAAAAGAGAATTCTTTTTTCCAAGTCTCATAATTTTCTATATAAGAGATATGTTTCATTTGATCTACCTCCAGTTTTTATAAGGAGTAGTTTTTTAAAATTTGCTCAAGTTTTAAAGCATCACCAATATTTCCTTTAAGTTTTAAACGGCGAGTCATAAAGGCATTCGTAGCATTTAAATCTCCCGTTAATAAACGTTTAAAGTTTGACTCATTCATTGATAAGTAACAATTGGCATCATCAATAGCCCCAAACTTTACTTCTGCTTTTCCGTCTTTAAAAATTAGACTATAAGACTTTTCCTCATCTGCCTTAATATGAAAAGTATAGGAAGCGTTTAAATTTTCTGCTAAACTATTTTCTGCAGTTTTTGAGGAGATTGTTTGCCAAATTTCTTCTAAACTCATGTTTTCTAAATCCACTTCTACCATCCTTTCTCAAGATGAATTACTGTTCATTTATTATAATATGAATCAACAAAAATAGAAAGTAAACAAAAAATATGGACTGAATCTAGACGAGATTCAGTCCATATATGGTCTTTATTAGTGAGCATTGTCACTACCAAAGAAGTTTTTGAAGGATTGTAAAACAGTAGCTCGGTTCATCGCTGCGATAGATGTCGTTAAAGGAATACCTTTCGGACATACTTGAACACAGTTTTGTGCGTTACCGCAACCGACGATACCGCCTTCTTCCATTAAACCAGCTAAACGATCACTCTTATTCATTTCACCAGTTGGGTGTGAGTTGAATAATCTAGCTTGAGAAATTGCAGCTGGTCCAATGAATGTAGACTTATCGTTAACGTTTGGACAAGCCTCTAAACAAACACCGCATGTCATACATTTAGATAGTTCATAAGCCCACTGACGTTTCTTCTCTGGCATCCGTGGACCTGGTCCTAAATCGTAGGTTCCATCGATTGGAATCCAAGCTTTAACCTGCTTTAAGGCGTCGAACATTCTTGAGCGGTCTACAATTAAGTCCCGTACAACTGGGAAAGTAGACATTGGCTCTAAACGAATTGGTTGTTCTAACTTATCGATTAGAGCGGCACAGGATTGACGGGCTTTTCCATTGATTACCATGGAACAGGCACCGCAAACTTCCTCTAGACAGCTCATCTCCCATTGAACAGGAGTTGTCTTCTTACCATCTGCCGTTACAGGGTTCTTCTGAATCTCCATTAGAGCGCTAATAACGTTCATATTCGGACGATACGGTACTTCAAACGTTTCTTCGTAAGAAGGAGAGTCTGGACCATCTTGTCGCTTAATAATAAACGTTACTGTCTTCTTGTCAGCCATGGTTTATTTACTCCCTTCGCTAGGTTTATTCGGCTTGCTTGTTGTTGTGTAGTCACGTTTTCTTGGTGGAATTAAGGAAACGTCGACATCTTCATAAGAAATCACTGGTGCTTGCTTCTCTGCATCAAACTCAGCGATTGTAGTCTTTAAGAAGTTCTCATCATCACGTTCAGGGAATTCAGGTTTATAGTGCGCGCCTCGGCTTTCATCACGCTTGTAAGCACCGATCGTAATAACACGGGCTAAGTGAATCATATTCTTTAACTGGCGCGTAAACATGACACCCTGGTTACTCCATCTTGAAGTATCTTGGATGTTGATATTCTCCCAACGCTCTAAGAGTTCTTGTAATTTTTCGTCTGTCTTTAAGAGACGAGCGTTTTCACGTACAACGGTAACGTTATCTGTCATCCATTCACCTAGTTCTTGGTGAAGGAGATAGGCGTTTTCCGTACCATCCATCTTTAATAAATCTTCGAAAGCTTCCTCTTCTTCTTTCACACGGGCATCAAATAAGCTTGATGGTAATTCTTCCGCATGTTTTTCTAAACCTTCGATGTATTCAATTGCCTTTGGACCGGCAACCATTCCACCGTAGATTGCTGAGAGTAAGGAGTTAGCTCCAAGACGGTTAGCACCGTGTTGTGAGTAATCACATTCTCCTGCAGCGAAAATACCTGGAATGTTAGTCATCTGTTCATAGTCAACCCATAATCCACCCATAGAGTAGTGAACCGCTGGGAAAATCTTCATCGGAACTTTACGAGGGTCTTCTCCAACGAACTTCTCGTAAATTTCAATGATTCCTCCAAGCTTAATATCTAACTCTTTCGGATCCTTATGGGATAGGTCTAAGTAAACCATGTTTTCCCCGTTAATACCTAGCTTTTGGTTAACACATACGTCGAAAATCTCACGAGTTGCGATATCTCGAGGTACTAAGTTACCATAGGCAGGATATTTTTCTTCAAGGAAATACCAAGGTTCTCCATCTTTATACGTCCATACACGACCACCTTCACCTCGAGCAGACTCACTCATTAAGCGAAGTTTGTCGTCGCCTGGAATTGCTGTTGGGTGAATCTGAATAAATTCACCGTTAGCGTATTTGGCTCCTTGTTGATATAAAATACTTGCTGCAGATCCGGTATTAATCATTGAGTTCGTTGATTTTCCGAAGATAATTCCTGGTCCTCCGGTAGCCATAATCGTTGCATCTGAACGGAAAGCACGGATTTCATGGCTCTTTAAGTTTTGTGCAACGAGTCCACGACCTACACCGTCTTCATCAATAACAGCACCTAAGAATTCCCAGCCTTCATATTTTGTAACAAGTCCTTCTACTTCAAAACGACGAACTTGTTCATCAAGAGCATATAATAATTGCTGACCAGTCGTTGCACCAGCGAAGGCTGTCCGGTGGTGCTGCGTACCTCCGAAACGTCTAAAATCTAACAATCCTTCCGGCGTACGGTTAAACATAACACCCATACGGTCTAACATATGAATGATACTTGGAGCAGCTTCACACATTGCTTTTACTGGTGGTTGGTTCGCTAAGAAGTCTCCACCGTAAATCGTGTCGTCAAAGTGAATCCAAGGTGAATCTCCTTCACCTTTTGTATTAACTGCACCGTTAATACCACCTTGCGCACAAACAGAGTGAGAGCGTTTTACTGGTACTATTGAGAATAAATCTACATGAACGCCAGCTTCAGCAGCTTTGATCGTTGCCATTAATCCAGCAAGACCGCCACCTACTACTGCGATTTTTCTGTTACTCATTATTTAAAACTCCCTCCCTAGTATCGGTTTATAGCGTACCGAATACGAAAATAGTTCGAATTCCAATGAAGGATACAACAACGAAAACTAGTACAGTTAAATATGTAATGACTTGTTGTGAACGTGGTGATTGTGCAATTCCCCAAGTAACTGCAAATCCCCATAATCCATTAGATAAGTGGAAAACGACTGCTAAAATTGAAATAATGTAGAACCAGAAATAAAATGGTTGCGTTAGAATATCTTGCATCATCTGAGCATTCACTTCAGCATTCCCTAGAGCAACCTGTACTCGCGTTTGCCATACGTGCCAAACGACGAAGATTAATGTGATAATTCCTGTGACGCGTTGTAAAAAGAATAACCAGTTACGGCCATAGTTGTAGGACTTTACGTTGTTTTTAGCTGTAAAAACAATATAAACTCCTAGTACTGCGTGAAAGATAAGTGGTAAGTAGATAACAAAGATTTCAAGTGCAAGTACGAACGGAAGATTGCCCATGAAGCTAGCTGCTTTATTAAAACTTTCTTCTCCATACACAATAAAATGGTTTACAATCAAGTGCTGTACGACGAAAATACTAATTGGAACAACACCTAGTAGTGAATGCAATCTTCTGTAAAAATACTCACGATTTTCCACCATGTGTTACTCCCTCCTTAATATAATTTTTAATCTTAATTACATAAACAAAGAGACCTCAAGTGATTCATACGTTTTCATCTATTTGCATAAATTGAATAGAAAGGAAATAGGCTCCTATTACCAAATCCCCTATCAATTTTAACAAATTAGAGAAATTTGAATCACTCTACCACTTTATTGTACTTGTACTTTTATATGGCGTCAAGAAAATGGTCACCTCCCTAGCTTGCGGGAACTACCCATTAATGAATTACATTCGTTTTATGTTATAATAATGAACGTTACATACGTTTTATATACTTTGTTTAGTAAAGGATGAAACAAATGGATGAGAAGTTAATCCCTCTCTCTTTGTTCGAGAAACTACCTAAAGCAACCGCTGGACATGATGTCCTACGATATATTAGCATGCCGAAAATCTTAGGCGATGAAAAAGATACAATCCTCTATTTTATTGGCCGACAGTTAGCAAGACAAATTGAGATTGAATCTTTAGATGATCTTAACTACCTATTTCAAACCTTACAATGGGGGCAGCTAGAACTCGTTAAAGATCGCCGCCGTTCTCTTTTATTCCATCTCATGTCTGATGAGCTCGTCGAACGGATGATGTCACCTATAGAGGTCGACTTTCGCTTAGAGGCCGGCTTTATCGCCGAAGCAATTGAAAAAATAACCCAACGTAGCTGCGAATGTAATGAAGCGGTAAACCAACGACTATACCGAGTAGAATTTAAGGTAGTATATACCGACGATTAAGCTTCTCGGTGTAAATAGGTTAAAATATTTTGAGCGACATTTTTAGGTATGCCTAATTTGGTAATATCTTCAATTGTCGCTTTTTTAATCGCCTGGATCGAGCGAAAATGACGCAGGAGTAACTGGCGCCTTTTCGGTCCAACTCCTGGTATATCATCTAGAGCGGAATGCATGAAGCTTTTACCTCGTACCTGGCGATGAAATTGAAGGGCGAACCGATGAACTTCATCTTGGATACGCTGAATTAAATAGAACGTATTCGATTGCCTCTCAAGGGGAACAATTTCTGGTGGTGAACCGTATAATAAGTGGGCAGTATTATGTTTGTCATCCGAGACAATACCTCCTACTGGAATGGACAGGCCTAATTCATTTTCTAAAACATCCTCAGCTGCGGAAATCTGCCCTTTACCCCCATCGACCAAAATTAAATCCGGTAAAGGTAGCTTTTCTTGTAAAACACGAGTATACCTTCTTCGGATAACTTCCCGCATTGTTTCATAATCATCGGGACCCTCTACCGTTTTAATTTTATACTTACGGTACTCTTTTTTTTCTGGTTTTCCATCGATGAAGACAACCATAGCTGACACGGGATCAACACCTTGAATATTTGAGTTATCGAAGGCTTCAATTCTCTTTGGAGTTTCAATATGTAGAAGTTCACCAAGCCGTTCAATTGAACGGATCGTCCGTTCTTCATTTCGTTCAATTAAAGCAAACTGTTCATCAAGAGCAATCGTAGCGTTTTTTTCCGCCATCTTAACTAAATCTCGCTTTTTGCCTCGAAAAGGGGTGCGTACCGTTACATTTAACAAGCCTTGTAACAAGTTTGTATCTGTACCAACAGGAACGAGAATTTCCTTCGGTTTTAAATTATTTTGATGGTGTAAATAAAACTGACCGATAAAGCTTAAAAAAGCATCCTCGGCCTCTGTATATATCGGAAAGAAAGACACATCCCGTTCAAGCAGCTTTCCTTGCCGAACATAGAAAACTTGCACACACATCCAACCATGATTATAAGCATAGGCGAATACATCGATATCTATTTTTTCATTTAACATAACTTTTTGTTGCTCCATGACCGCTTCAATATGATGAATTTGATCTCGCAATTCTTTTGCCCGTTCAAAATTTAACACTTCACTCGCTTCATACATCTTTTCTTCCAATTCTTTCTTCACATGACGATATCCGCCTTGTAAAAACTTCGTGATTTCTTTAATTATCTCTTCATAGACCTCTGCCTTAACTGGTTGGTCGCTACAAGCAAGACATTGTCCTAAATGATAATATAAGCAATAGTCTCCAGCAGCATTATTACATTTTCGCAAAGGATACATGCGGTCGAGTAACTTTTTAGTTTCCCGAGCAGCGATGACATTCGTATAAGGACCAAAATATTTCGCACCGTCATTTTTTAGGGTTCGTGTAATTTGGAGTTGAGGATGTCGTTCTTTCGTTATTTTTAAATATGGATAACTTTTATCATCCTTCAACATAACGTTATATTTTGGGTCATATTTTTTTATTAAATTCATTTCTAAAATCAATGCATCGATTTCTGAAGAAGTAACAATATATTCAAAATCTGTGATTTCCATTACGAGACGTTGGGTTTTCTGATCGTGAGCACCGTGAAAATAAGAGCGAACACGGTTTCGTAACTGCTTTGATTTCCCAACATAGATTACTTCTCCATCTTTGTTTTTCATGAGATAGCACCCAGGTTTAAGAGGAAGGAGGGCTAGCTTTTCTTCGATTTTTCTCCTAGACACTTCGCATTCCCCTTTCATATTAAGGTTCAAAATAAAGCGTTGCACTTACGACTTATCGTAAATGCAACGCTTCTAGTAAATCTTTACTTGGTACTATAGGTTATACGTGCTTATTGATAACGTTAACTAAAGCCTCTTTTGGTTGGAAACCTACGACTTGATCAACGATGTTACCGTCTTTCATTAGTAAAAGGGTTGGAATACTCATAACACCGAATTTACCCGCTGTTTCTTGGTTTTCATCGACGTTGAGTTTAACGATTTTAACCTTGTCACCCATTTCATTGTCGATCTCATCTAATACAGGTGCAATCATTTTACATGGTCCACACCAAGGTGCCCAAAAATCAACTAATACTAAACCTTCTGCTGTCTCTTCAGCAAAGTTTTTGTCTGTAACATTTGCGATTGCCATTCAATTTTCCTCCATTCGTCAATATACATTCGAATTGATTATATCATTCCCCTATTAGGTGTGCTAGTAGTTTGCTCACGAGGAAATATCCTTATTTTCTTCCATAGTATAACTTATTTTTTCGCTTTCATACATAATAAAAAACCTGGTTGCCTTTTTGGCAAGCCAGGTTTTTGTTAAATTATTGAAGAGCCTTAATTTCTTCAATCATTAAATCGAGTACTTCAAATACGTCGCCAACAATACCGTAGTCAGCGATATTGAAAATTGTCGCCTCTTCATCCGTGTTAACAGCAACAATTACTTTAGAGTTAGACATACCAGCTAAGTGCTGGATTGCACCTGAAATACCAAAAGCTATGTATAAATCAGGTGTAACGACTTTACCCGTCTGACCAATTTGTAATGAGTAGTCACAGAATTCTGCGTCACATGCACCTCGAGAAGCACCGACAGCCGCACCTAAAAGATCTGCTAATTCGTAAAGGCGGTTGAAACCTTCTGCATCTTTCATACCACGACCACCAGCAATAACGATACTTGCTTCGGATAAGTCGACGCCTTCAGTCTTCTTACGAATGACTTCTTTTACAATTGTACGTAAGTCTTTTACGTCGATATCTTTTGCCTCGACATCACCTGTACGAGACTCATCTTTTTCTAATGCCGGAATGTTATTTGGACGGATAGTAGCAAAGGTAATTCCTTCTTTAATAACTTTCTTTTCGAAAGCCTTACCTGAATAAATTGGACGTGTGAATACTACTTGGTCGCCATCCTTTTCAATTGCTGTAGCATCAGAAATTAAACCAAGGTCACGACGTGCAGCAATTTTTGGCGTTAAATCTTTTCCGACAGAAGTATGTCCCATAACAATACCTGTTGGGTTCTCTTCGTCCATTACTTCCATAACTACTTGACCATAAGCTTCGGAAGTATAGTGTTCTAAATTATCATGTTGAACAGTAATGGCACGGTCTGCACCATACTGAATCATCTCTTGAGCTTGATCTGATAAATCGTTATTTCCTAAAAGAAGTGCTACTACTTCTGCTCCTTCATCGATTTGCTTCGCAGCAGCAATCGCTTCAAAGCTTACATTACGTAATGTACCGTCGACTGCTTCACCAATTACTAAAATTTTGCTCATACTGTAACTTCTCCCCTCTTTTACTTATTCCCCATTAAAGTACTTTCGCTTCATCGCGTAATAACGTAATCAGTTCTTTTACTTGATCTTCAAGTTCACCTTCTAAGATTCGGCCAGCTTCTTTTTCAGGTGGTAAGAAGACATCGACAGTCTCTGTCTTTGGCTCTAAATCGTCTTCATCTAAGTCAAGATCGTCAAGCTCTAACTCCTCTAATGGTTTACGCTTAGCCTTCATAATACCAGGTAAGGAAGGATATCTAGGTTCGTTTAAACCTTGCTGGCAAGTAACGAGTAATGGTAAAGGTGCCTCTACCTTTTCAACATCTCCCTCAACGTCTTTATCGATTTTCGCTACGCCGTCTTCAATCTCTAAATCGACAATGGTCGTTACATAGGCCATGTCTAGTTTTTCAGCGATACGTGGACCGACTTGACCACTAGCTTCATCGATCGCTACGTTTCCTGCTAAAATGAGGTCAACGTCTTTATCTTTAAAGAAAGCTTCTAAAATTTGCATCGTTGTCGTTTGGTCGCCTTCTTCTAAATCATCTTCTGTATTAATTAATACCGCTTTATCTGCTCCCATTGCAAGAGCTGTGCGAAGTTGTTGTTCAGAGTCAGAATCTCCAATCGTTACAACTGTTACCTCTCCGCCATGCTCATCGCGCTGAATGATTGCTTCTTCAATCGCATATTCGTCGTAAGGGTTAATGATGTACTCTACACCATCGTCTTCAATGACGCCATCGTTGATAACGATTTTATCCTCTGTGTCAAATGTTTTCTTTAAAAGAACGTAAATGTTCATTATTTTTCCTCCTTATCATTGCATGCGTTTTAAATAACATGAAAGAGTAATTCCTTGTTCTTTTATTACTTATCTTTAAATACTGGCTTTCTTTTCTCGAGGAAGGCTTGTACACCTTCTTTAGCATCTTCATTACCGAAGACTTCACCAAAGGCCTCTGCTTCAGCGACAACACCTGCGGAGAAGGATGCGAACTTAGCGTAAGGCACTAGCTCCATCACTTTCTCTATTGTCGGCTTACTTTTCGCCGCAATCTTTTTGGCAAGGGTTTCAGCAGTCTCCTCGAGATCTTCTTCGCTTACTACATGGTTTGCTAAACCAATCTTTCCTGCCTCTTCCCCGGTAATTGGTTCACCTGTTAAAATTAGTTCGTAAGCCTTTGCATTCCCAACCAGCTGAGGTAGACGCTGGGTACCAGCAAAGCCCGGAATAATTCCTAATGTTAATTCCGGTAATCCTAGTTTAGCAGATTCTGTCACGATACGGATGTGACAAGACATCGCTAATTCTAGCCCTCCACCTAAAGCAGCTCCATGAACCGCGGCAATTACTGGTACAGAAAACTTCTCAATTCTTTCGAAAAGTTCTTGACCATTTCTCGCTAACTTTTCGTAATCTGAAGCTTCCTGCAATTCAGTAAACTCTTTAATATCGGCACCGGCAGAGAAAAATCTACCATCACCTTTTAAAATCACCGCTTTGACAGTTCCATCAGCTTCGATTTCATCGAAACGGGCGGCTAAATCATTTATTAAAGTTGTTGAAAGGGCATTCGCTGGAGGGCTTTGAATAGTTAGTGTGGCGATATGCTCCTTTATATCTAATGCAATCGTACTCATAACTAACCTCCTTTAATATAATTATGATATGTGTATAAAAAAATTGTATCATAGATTTTTAATCTTTTAAATCTTCTTGCCGTCTTAACCCATTTACTAGTAATTCATGTACATCATCAATTTGATCTACCAACTCATATCTTTCAGACTTCATTACCCAAGTTGTAACGGTTTCATCAATCGTACCAAAAATCATCTGACGAATTAACCGAGGGTTGATATCGTTTCGAATTTCCTTTTCTTCGATGCCTTGGGCGATTATTGAATCGATGACATCTAAGTAAGATTTTAACACTTTATTAATTTCCCGTCTCAATTCAAGCTTAGATTGACGTAACTCTAGTTGTGTTAATTTAGCTAGATAAGGAGATTCTGACAATTGTTTATAATGCATCGTGATGAGCGTACGTAATTTTTCCGTTGATGTTTTTTTATCTTTTATCGATTCTTCAATCTGTTTAATAAATTCTCCCATCCGCTCACGGAAAACTGAGATTAAAATATCCTCTTTATTTTTAAAATATAAGTATATTGTTCCATCGGCTACATTTGCACGTTTAGCAATTTTTGATACTTGGGAAGCATGATAACCATTTTCAGCTATCACCTCTAATGCTGCCTGTATGATTTGTTGGTATTTTGGTCGATCTCTGTTCAATCATAATCCCCTCACTAAAATAAACTCGTTCACACTCGATAAAATAAGGATAAAAAAACATATGAATGATTCATCATTCATATGTCATTTTATTATATATAGCCTTGTTATGTCAATAATTACATTTTAGCAAATCTATTTTAAGATTACCAATATCATGTAAAGATTGTCAAACAAAGCCTTTGTGAACAAAATAGTAATCTTTTAATTTTGAATATTCTTACTTTTATTTTGCTTCTTTTAACGCTGTACTTGACTCTTCAACCAATTGACGTTTTAACACTTTTCCTATGACCGTTTTAGGTAATTCATCGCGGAATTCATAAATTCTCGGTACTTTATAGGCCGCTAAATGTTTTCGGCAATAACTATCTAGCTCTTGTTCTGTAAGCTTAGCACCTTCTCTTAGTACAATAACCGCTTTTACAGTTTCTCCCCGATACTCATCCGGGACACCGATTACAGCAGCTTCGACAATATCCGGATGTTCAAAGAGTACTTCTTCAATTTCACGAGGATATATATTAAAGCCGCTGGCGATAATCATATCTTTTTTACGGTCAACAACGTAGAAATATCCTTCTTCATCCATTCGTCCCATGTCACCAGTCAATAACCAACCGTCTTTTAAAACTTCCTCTGTCTCTTTTTCATTCTTCCAATAACCCTTCATCACTTGAGGACCTTTAACCGCAATTTCCCCAACTTCACCGATAGGCACTTCTTCTAAAGAACCATCCTTAACGATTTTCGCATCGGTATCTGGCCAAGGGAGACCGATACTACCATTAACTCGTTTTCCCCAAATAGGGTTAGCATGGGTAACGGGAGACGTTTCTGTTAAACCATAACCTTCTACTAACTTTCCGTTCGTAATAGCTTCGAATTTTTCTTGCACATCTAAAGGCAATGAAGCCGATCCGCTAATACAAGCTTTAATAGATGATAAATCATACTTCTCAATATCCGGATGATTGAGTAAACCTATATAGATCGTCGGTGCACCAGGAAACAATGTTGGTCTATGTTTTTCAATTGTTTTAAGGACTTCTTCTGGATGGAATTTCGGAAGCAATATCATTTTCGACCCATACATGATAGATAAATTCATTACTGTTGTCATACCATAGACATGGAAAAACGGTAAAACACCTAATACAATTTCTTTATCACGTTCGGCCTTAGAAATCCATTGTTGAGCCATTTGTGTATTAGAAACTAGATTTAAATGAGTAAGCATAACTCCCTTCGGGCGCCCGGTTGTCCCACCAGTATACTGTAACAAGGCTAAATCTTCTTCAACATCAATGTCCACTTCTTCATACTCTTCTGAAGCATATTTCATTATATTTTTCCATATATGTGTGTTGTTCGTTTCTTCTACTTTCACCACTAGATTATATTCCCTTTTCTGAATGAAAGGATAGATTAAATTTTTAGGAAAGGGTAAATAATCAGCAATTCTCGTCACGATAATATGTTCTAGATCAGTATGTTCCTTCACCGCTGATACCCGCGGTAATAGAATATCGAGGCAGACAATATATTTTGCACCGGAATCCTGCATTAAATACTCTAATTCTCTTTCCGTAAAAAGAGGGTTAACCTGTACGACTACACCACCGGCTAGTAAGGAACCGTAGTAAGCTATCACTGCCTGCGGTGTATTCGGTAACATACTGGCAACCCGGTCTCCCTTTTTAAGACCGATCGATTGTAAATAACTAGCAAATCGCTTTACCTCTGATAACAATTCTTTAAAACTCAATTCCTTCCCTTGGAAGTGAACCGCTTTCAAATCCGGAATTCTGTTAGCGCTTTCAAATAAAAAGTAATGAAGTGGCTTCCTTGCATAATCCATTGACACTGGTACATCCTCTGGATAACTTTTGTACCAAGGCTTCGTAGTCATTTTCTTTACACCCCTTAACTATATTTTTCATTCCCAAAACAAAAAGATTGCGCTTACATTTTTGTGAAATAAGAAATAAAAACTGCTTATTCTATTTTTACATAAAAATCCAATAAACTAGGCCAAACAGTAAAAAGACTGATGATACTGCTAAAAGAATTTTTGTAAGTCGTTCATAGACCATTGATGTGTCCTCCTATGTTGAAGAAAACGGACGATACGCTCCGTTCTTATCAAAGCGTACCATAAAATGAATGACAATTCAACAAAAAAAGTGAATAATCATTCATACCGTTTTCTTCTTTTTTTCTTTTATGACAAATCTTCGACAAAAATCATAGCTCGACGACGGTTACACCCGTTCCGCCTTCTCCTTCACCGCCATATCTATAGGATTTAACTTGAGGAGATGTTTTTAAATATTTTTCTACCCCTTTACGTAAAGCACCGGTTCCGTGGCCATGAATAATTGTGACACGAGGATAATTTTGCATGAGTGCTTGGTCTATATAAGCTTCGAGCTCCCGCATCGCTTCTTCATAGCGCATGCCTCTTAGATCTAACTCTGGTTTGATTGGGCTTTTAGGTGTAATAAGTTGTGTAAAACTTTCGTTCTCCTCTTCAATTGTTGTTTCACCTATATATTCAAGATCTTCTTTTTTAGCGGTTACGCGCATTAATCCTAATTGAATAATGTATTCCTCTTCGTTTTTCTTTTCGATAATTTCGCCTGTTTGCTGTAATTTCCGATGCCGAATCTGATCTCCTTCAGCAAAGTCTACATCGGTCTTTGGTTTTTCCTTTGCTTTTTTCTCCTTTACTAGCTTAGGCTGGGCTTCTTCGAGTAATTTTTTCGCTTCGATCCACTCATGTTCTTTCCATAGAGTTTGATCTTTCATTTGTTTCACTTCAGCTACGATAATTTCAGCTTCTTCTCTAGCTTGTTCTAAGGCTTTTTTCGCTTTTTCTTCCGCTTGTTGATAAAGTTTATCCCGCTTCTTTTCAAACTGTTGCCACTTCTCTTTTAGATCCTTATATAATGATTCGCTTTCAGCTAAATATCGTTCTGCCTCATGCAAACGTTTTTCTGTTTCTTTTCTAGTATTTTCTAAAGCCGAAATCATGTTCTCTACATTTTTCGAGTCGACGCCTAAGTAACCTTTTGCCCTTTGAATGATTGATTCATTTAAGCCCAAACGACTAGAAATTTCAAAGGCATTACTTTTTCCTGGTATTCCCATTAACAATCGATACGTAGGACGAAGGGTGTCGACATCGAATTCCATCGAAGCATTCATCACATTGTCTCGATTGTAGCCGTAAGCTTTCAATTCTGGATAATGGGTCGTAGCTACTATCCGAGCCTTACGTAGAAGAACTTCATCTAATAGTGCCATGGCTAAAGCTGCCCCTTCTTGCGGGTCTGTTCCTGCACTAATTTCATCAAACAATACGAGGGTTCGCTCGTCTACCTTTTCCATAATCGAAACAATATTGGTCATATGGGAGGAAAAGGTACTTAAGTTTTGCTCGATTGACTGTTCGTCACCAATATCAGCGAAAACTTTATCGAATACGCTGAGCTTACTTCCTTCTAAAGCGGGGATATGCAAACCTGTCTGAGCCATAAGGGTTAAAAGCCCAATCGTCTTTAAAGTGACCGTTTTTCCTCCGGTATTCGGACCAGTAATAACTATAGCAGTATATCCTTCACCTAATGCGATATCGTTTGCCACAGCCTCCTCTTCTGGTATAAGGGGATGACGGGCTCGTTTCAGATCAATAATTCCCTCTTCATTAAGTTCCGGTTTACTAGCCTTCATCGTAAGGGCTAGCTGTGCCCGAGAACGGATAAAATCGACCTTGGTTAGTATTTCCATATTTTGAAGGATGCTAGCTGCATGGTCAGCAACTTTTTGAGAAAGTTGCTGTAATATACGGTCGATTTCCTGTTTTTCCTTGGCAAAATGTTGTTGCAAATTATTGTTTAATTGCACCACAGCTCTTGGTTCCATAAATAAAGTTTGACCAGAGGAAGATTGGTCATGGACAATACCACCAATAGCCGAACGGTATTCATGCTTCACTGGGAGTACGTAACGATTATTTCTAATTGTGACAATTTGATCAGAGAGCATTTTACTCCGATTACGTATAATTTCCTGTAATCGTTGACGTAAGCTAGCTTCTAACGAACGGATGCTTGATCGAATACTACGTAATGTCGGGCTAGCACTATCATGAAATTCCCCTCTATCATCAATTTTTTTCTTAATTTCTTCTTCTAAAGGGCGAAGGGAATCGATTGATGTAACTAACTCTTCCAAATATGGTAGATTAAGTTCCTCTTGATTTTCAAAAAAAGCCTTAACCTTCCGGCCTATACTTAATAATTCGCCTATATGAACACACGCTTCTATCGATAATGTGCCCCCACGCTTACTCCTTTCAATATCCGGCCGTAAGTCAGCTATATAACCGAGGGGGAGGTCCTTGTTTGAACGGAAAATCATCATGAATTCATCGGTTTCATCTAGCAATCGTTGAACGATTAGGAAGTCTCGTTCTGGTTGGATATTGTCGATCAAGGCTTGACCCATTTCTGTCGTTGCATACTCCCGTAACTGGGCTTTAATTTTATCGAATTCTAAAACTTGTAAAGTACGTTCATTCATCGAAAATACTCCTTATATTCTAGGTAATTCTAGTTCAAACAACTTAATGGCCTCTTTTTTGTACGAGGAATGCTTTCAACTTGTCTATACTCCAACTATTGACAATGTCTTCCGGTTTCAACCAAGCTTTACGAGCAACCTTCACTCCGTATGCCATATGATGTAAGGTATTCGTTTGATGGGCATCGGTATTAATTACGATGGGCACCCCTTGGCTACTAGCTTTCTCTAAAAATTCCGGTCGTAAATCAAATCTCATAGGATTTGCATTTAGTTCTAAGGCTGTTTTCGTCTCTTTTGCTAACTCTATTAACCAGTCAACATCCACATTGTACGGTTGCCGACGACCGATAATTCGTCCGGTTGGATGGGCAATCATATGGACATATGGATTTTCGCAAGCCTTCTGTAAACGGTAATGGATTTCCTCCTGGGACTGTTGGAAACTAGAATGTATAGCTGCAATGACAAAGTCCATTTCCTGCAGAAACTCATCGGAAAAGTCGAGTTCTCCATTTGGTAATATGTCCATTTCTACACCGGCGAAGATATGTATATCGTCGTACTTTTCTCGTAAAGCTTCGATTTCCTCCCTTTGTTGGCGCAAACGCTTTTCGTCCAAGCCATTTGCAACCCGTAAAAACTTAGAATGGTCTGTAATAGCAATGTAGTCATAGTTGCGACTTCTAGCAGCTTCGACCATTTCCTCTATAGAATGAGCCCCATCACTCCAAGTCGTGTGCATATGAAGGTCACCTTTTATATCTTTCTCCTCAAGCAACTGGCTTGCGGAGTTCCTTGCAAAATATTGAAACTCTTTCGTCCCTTGTCGTAATTCAGCAGGGATATAATGGAGATTAAAATGCTGGAAAAAGGCTTCTTCTGTAGGGAAGGAAAGCAATTCACCAGTTTTTTCTTTTGTGACACCATATTCATTTATTTTCTCCCCTTGCTTTTTAGCTAATTGCCGCATACGCACATTATGCCCTTTTGAACCAGTAAAATGGTGCAAGGTAGTCGCATAAGCTTCAGGAGAAACAAGACGGAAGTCTACATTAACATCATACTCATCCTCTAAAGTAAGAGATACCTTCGTTGGCCCTTTAGCAAGCACATCCTTAATCGATTCAAATTGTACAAGCTCTTGTGTTACTTTATCCGGTTTTTCTGTCGCAATAATGAAATCGATATCTTTAACAGTTTCCTCCATACGACGTAAGCTACCTGCTAAGGTATAAGCTTCTATATTCTCAATTTTTTCTAAAAAGACTTCGATCCTTTTAGCTAACTCAAGCATGTAAGCAATCGGTAAGCGTTCGGGACGGGTATCAAAAGAATCAATCGCTTGTAATATATTGTCTACAGTCTTCTTTCCAAATCCTCGAAGAGATAAAATCGAACCATCTTCACACGCTTTCTTTAAAGATGCCAAATCTGTAATATTCAACTCTTTATAAAGTGTACTTACCCTTTTTCCGCCTAAGCCAGGAAGTTTTAAAAGCGGAAGTAAACTAGCGGGAATCTCCGCCTGTAACTCCTCTAGTAAGCTTGAACTTCCGGTCGTTATATATTCTTCGATAATTTCTTTCGTTGCCTTACCGATTCCATCAATGGTTGAAAAATCGTCGATTTCATTCAAGGACCTTACATCCCGTTCCAAAGCTTGAGCTGCCTTTCGATAAGCAGAAATACGAAAAGGGTTCTCTCCTTTAATCTCTAGGTACAATGCAATTTCTTCTAATAATCGCACGATATCTTTTTTGTTTAAATTCAACGATGAAACCTCCGCTTCTTATACAAGCACTTATATTATCTTTGACAAACCTACAATAATAAAGACTGATCCGACGATCAGCCTTTACAATTATTTTACATCCATTGACTTACTTGTTCTGTAAATAATAACGATTCTGTTAAACTTGATAGGACTGGGGTGTGGTTAATCATAAATTTTGCTAAAAAAGAAGTAGATATTCGCTCTTGTATTTGCGATAGCGGTACAAGGGCTACGATAAAGAGAACGATAAACGTAAGGACGTACATTTCTACAAAACCGAGGATAGCACCAAGTAGTTTATTAATCGAGCGTAACACAGGAAGATTAGCTAATGTATCGAGCATATACGCAACAATTTTTAATAATATTTTCACCGTAAAAAACAAGAGCGCAAAGGCAATTGCGTGATAAAAGGCCGTTTCTAAAGGCATCGTATGTAAAAATACTGCCCAGACCCCCTCCCCAGAAAGTTCAGGATAGGGAATCCACATCGATAAATGTTTTCCTAAAGGTTTATACAAAAAGGCAGCGACGATAAAAGCAACGATAAAGCCAACTAAATGCATAAGTTGTAAAATAAACCCTCGTCTTAAGCCCATAATAAAGCCAATTCCTAACATAAATAAAATAAT
The DNA here is from genome assembly GCA_937974845.1 of uncultured Pseudogracilibacillus sp. GTDB lineage: Bacteria > Bacillota > Bacilli > Bacillales > Amphibacillaceae > Pseudogracilibacillus. The sequence continues at coordinate 22,317 of CALJVC010000018.1, forward strand.
CAACGTTACCATTTTACTTTTCCTCTTCTATTAATCTCAATAGTTCATCGAATTCCTCTTTTAACTTAACGTAATCATTCATTGTATTTATAGCCGTTAATACCGCTAACTTCGTCGAATCTAAATGTTTGTTCGATGCATAGATCTCTTGCATTTTTTTATCAACTAAATTAGCAATTAGCTCGACATGTTCCTTTGGTTCATCTCCGACGATTGTATACGTTCGATTATGAATAGTCACTGTTACTTTATTTCGTTCTGACACCGAACCTGCTCCCCCTACTCCTTCATTTCTACCAATATTATGCCTATACTAAGGCTAGTTATATCTTTTCTATTTATAAGTTTACCATGAAAGCAACGTTTTAGGAATTACTTGCAATTGTTAAGAAAAGCTTTCTCTCTATGAGAACCGCCCTTTTTAAGAAAAGGGAGGCTTTTTATCATTCCGCTTCAGCGAGGAGAAACTGGCATACGTTTTCATTTACTTTTTCAGTTAAATGGAGTTGATCACTTACTTTCACCGGTAATTGTAATTTTAACAATAATGGCCGTAAATAATGGTAAGTTAAGGCGTCCGTTTTTATATTTGCTGGTACAGCTCCAAACAACTGTAACATATATAAAAACTCCCTTTGGACAAGTCTATAATCTAAGTATGTATCGTAAATATTATGGTACACTACTTCTTCGGTCTGCTCATTAATAATGACTGAGGATAATGGGAGTAACGGCCGTTGATTACGCAAGCGTTGAACCGGTACCTGGATATACTGTAGGGAAAATTGCACATACAAATCGTTTCTGCGCGATAAAGCTTTTAACGTTTCGACCGTTCCCTGGGCGACGGTTACTTCCGAGGGTATGACTTGTTGGAGCATCGATTCGAAACTAACCGTTTCTTTAGTTAAAGCATCTACCTTCCTGCCAGGTGAAACGAAAAGAAACAAACCATCTTCTATGTAATTAGGCATCCTATAGCCAGCTTCGACTTCTTTAAATAAGGATAAAGTTTGTTCTAAGGCTGTCGATAAAAGACACCTTTCCTTATCGTTCAATTTCCAAGGAAAATATCCGGGCTTATAGCTCGTTAATTGGGCATATACTTCTTGATTACGATAGACTGATGGAGAAGTTAAATCACCTTCCTCATTTGGATGGAATTGTAACAATAAATTATCTTGTAAGGGGAATAACTGTTCCATCTTCATCGGCTTCGTCAAACTTGTATGTAAAGCAAGAAGACCATTGAAACCGACGTATACAGAAAAGCCGAGTAAATCATTTTCTTTTCCTAAGATCGTACAAAAAAGGTATTCATCGAAGTCTGCATCATACATAGCAAAGATCTGTTGGTTAGTTATTTTCTTCCAAGGCTTTAATTGATAATAACGATCTATTAAAGTAAACAAATGTGTTTCACTTTGCTCGACAAAGGCATTTTCCCAATCGTTAACGGTGGATTGGACAATATTGTGGGAGAGTTTTTCATTTAAATGACCTACTAAATCATCCCTCTCATAGGGTGCTTCCTTCTGGAATACATCCTTCATCGGTATGCTTTGTTTTGGAAAACTAAAACGTTCATTCTCCGCTTCGATACAGAGGGGGTAAAGCGTCCTTTTGCTAAAAGGCGTAACAATTTTCCGAAGGGTTAAGAGAAGTTGCCATCGGTCCTTAGAACCGTATAGATAGAGTAGACGTTCACCCTCTTTAGTTAATACTTCCTCTAGTGAAAGATGATTTTCTAATACACGGGTATTCGCCTTAGTTAATGTTCGGTGGTAAGAGGGGAAGGAACCTACCTCATGGATGTTGCAAAACTGGTATGGGTAATGATCCCACCAGTCGAAGAGAAGTTGAATGAGTTGATGCATTTCTTCTAAGGGCGTCGCTTTATGAACATGTACCGTACGCCAAAGTCTTCTATCCTTGTTAAGTAGTTCTATGTAAATTTCGTAAATCATCCCATGCATTCGACCTCCTTTAATACATTTATCAACGCTTTAATACAATCTTTCAGTAATTGCAAACATAAGCTATTTTGTAATTATATAGTTTAACATAAATAAATATGCTTGAGTAGAGTATATGAAATATTTTAGTATAAAAAACGTATGCTTAGAAGCTTTCTAAGCATACGTTATAAGGTTACGATTCCTTTGAACTTGTTTCTTTCTCCTCTTCTTCCTCTTCTTTTTCACCCATATTTTTTGACCGTTGAATATAGGCCTTTAAACGTTCGGAAACTTTTTCGAAAATAGAACCCGGTGTAAAGTTCCCATCCTCTTTTACTCCGGCCTCTACCCCGGTTAAAATCTCAATTCCTTCTTCGATTGTCGAAATCGCATAAATGTGGAACATTCCTTCCCTTACTGCTTCAATTACCGGATCTTTTAACATTAAGTTTTTCACGTTTTGCTTCGGAATAATAACCCCTTGTTTTCCCGTCAATCCCTTGTTACGACACACTTCAAAAAACCCTTCGATTTTTTCATTTACTCCACCAATCGGTTGAATTTCTCCCTTTTGGTTTATCGAACCAGTCACAGCAATTCCTTGGTCGATTGGCACGTCAGATAGACTAGATAACAGAGCATATAATTCGGTACTAGAGGCGCTATCGCCATCGATTCCTCCATAGGATTGCTCAAAAGCAATATGGGCTGTTAAAGAAAGCGGATGATTTTGGGCAAACTGCTCGCCCAAATAACCACTTAAAATATAGACACCTTTATTGTGGATCTTCCCACTCATTCGACTTTCCCGCTCTATATTTACGATTCCTCTTTGCCCCATAAAAGTTGTAGCAGTAATTCTTGCCGGTTTACCGAAGCTATATTGACCAACATTGTAAACAGCTAAGCCATTTACTTGCCCTACTTTTTTTCCCTCCGTATCGATTAAAATCGTTCCTTCATCGATACTTTCTTGAATTTTTTCTTCGTATAAGTTTAAACGGTGTTCCCTTTCTTTGATCGCCTTTTGAACATGGGCCTCTGTCACAAGCTCTGCTCCATCTAACTTTGCCCAAGTATCCGCTTCGTAAATAATTTCTACAAGTTGGTTAAAACGTGTCGAAAGCTTTTCTTGATGGCTCGTTAAACGAATACTATATTCGACGACTTTAGCTACTGCTTCTTTTGTAAAATGTAGAAGGTCCTGCTCGTTACAGTGAGTATGGATAAAGCTAGCAAGTAGATTCATATTTTCATCGTTGTAATCCATTTCGACATCGAAGTCTGCCTTAATTTTAAACAGCTTGCTAAAATCTTCATCGTAATGATAGAGCAATTGATATAGGTTCGGATCACCGATGATTATCACTTTAACATCTAGAGGAATCGGTTCGGGATTTAAGGACGTCGTAGCCATCAATCCCGAATGTTCGCCGATATTCTCTATTTGAATTTTTTGCGTTAATAGAGATCGTTTCAATGCTTCCCAGGCAAAGCTTTTCGATAAAATATCCTTCGCCTGAATAATTAAATAACCGCCGTTTGCCTCATGGAGGAAACCCGGCTTAATTTTCGTAAAGTTCGTACTCATAACTCCCATACGACTCTCATACTCTACTTTTCCTAATAAGTTGTAAAAGGTTGGATTGTCCGCTGTAATTACGGGAGCACCTTTTGTATCTGTATGATCAACAATTAAATTAACTTCATACTTTAATGGGAAATTACTACTTTTTTGTCCTCGCTGTAACATATCTTGAAGAGGGTGGCCGAGCTCCTCTTCTTCATGATGTAAAAAATCACCAATATTAACTAAAATATCATCCTGGACTTCATCTAAATAAGTAAGAACGTTTTCACAGTCTTTATACTTTTCCTTTAGACCGTCTAAATGGTAGCCAGCAGCAGCTAAGGCTACACGATTGTCTAAGTTTTCTAACATTTCTTTTGCTTCTTTTTCCAATTCCCGAATAGCATTGGTAAATTCGACTACTTTTTCTTGAATCTCTACCGTTCTTTCCTCGATATCTTGAACGAGATTCTCATCTAAATGTCGGTATTGTTCCTCAGTAATCGGTTGACCATTCACTAGAGGGATCGTTAAAAAACCTGATCCTGATTGGCGAATTACAAAGCCCTTTTCCTTAGCAATGGCATTTAATTCTTGAAAAATTTCATTACTTTTCTCTTGAAATTCTTGAATAATTTCAGCTTTTTCTTCCTTATAGGACTTTTCATTAAAGGCCCGGGGAATATCTGCCTTTAAATCTTGAACAAAATCTTTCATATCTTGTTTTAGTTTTTTACCGACTCCGACAGGTAATTGTAGAACCTTCGGCCGGTATGCATCTTCAAAATTGTATACATAGCACCAATCGTAAAGCTCCGCTTCACCTTTAGCAAATTGCTTCACGATAGAATGGGCAAAAGTCGTTTTACCGGTTCCCGGTAGACCGGCAATGTAAATATTGTAACCTACTTTTTTTACGTTAAGGCCAAAGTTGATTACAGAGTGCCCTCTTTCTTGGCCGACAATTCCTTTTAAATGGGGTAGTTCTTCTGTAGTTGTAAAATTAAATCTATTAGGGTCTACACTGCGCTTAAGTTGATCGACGTTCAGCTTTGTTTTTTCTTTCACTGATCCGGTTGATTCCTGCATCTTGGTACCCTCCTTAAGTTAAAAACACTATAACTTGAATATAATAATTATACTATCCTATTTCAAGTAAATGGAATGACAAAGTAACGACAATAGTGATAGAGATCCCTAGGTGAAACATCCAACTATTGACCTTTGGAATACCTACCAATGTCAAAATACTAAGACTTTAGAAGGTCTTTACAAACAATGCCCTATCTAAAAATAAAAAAGAAGGGCTCCTTCACCTCGATTAACGACAAGGTTCGGAAGCCCTTCTCTTCGATATAATGATTTTTCACTAAGTTAAATCAAGTTTCGGTTAAGAACGAACGTAGGCACTAAACTTTTTGTTTACGGCTTCGATAATCTCCTTAAAGGAAGCATCGACTTCTTCATCGGTTAACGTTTTATTTGGATCCTGGAAAAGAATATTAAAGGCGAGGGATTTTTCATTCTCTTTAATACTTTCCCCACGGTAAACGTCGAAGACTTCTACCGCCTTGACTAAAGGAGCACCGACTCGTTCGATTTCTTCCTTAATGTCTCCGGCATGGAGCTCTTCATTTACGACAAAGGCGACATCCCGTAAAATCGATGGATATTTTGGCACGTCTTCGTATTGTAATGGACGACGGTCAAGCTTTAACAGTTTCTCTAAGTTCAAATCGAATACGTAAGTGTCTTTAAGATCCTTTTCCTTGGCTAACTTCGGATGAATTTGACCCAGGAAGCCTACGATTTCACCATCTACATGAATCGTTGCCGTCCGGCCAGGATGCATATCTTCTAATTCTGCCTGTACATAGCTTTCCTTTACGCTTAAATAACGGAAAAGTCCTTCGACAATTCCTTTAACAACGTAAAAGTCCACTTCCTTCACTTCCTGTTGCCAAGCATGTTCTAACCATGTACCCGTAATCGCACCAGCTAAACGGAGGTGTTCCTTCGGTTGTTTAGTTAACTTTTCTTCCTTCGATAAAAAGACGGCACCTACTTCATATAGGGCGACATCCCTTTGCTTTCTTGCCACATTATAAGTGAGACGGTTCAATAGTTCCGGAAGTAAACTCACTCGTAAATAAGCGTGCGCCTCACTTAAAGGCATAGCTAGTTTTACAGGGACATAATCCTCGTCTAACTCGGGACTCATTAAACGAGTTGCTTCTGATTTTTCAGTTAAAGAGTACGTAATAGCTTCTGACAGTCCTACACTTTGCATATAACGCTTAATTTCCCGCTTCAATTTCTGTTCTCGGTTAAGCTGACCTGGGGTTGAAGCATGTTGCGGTAAAGTGAAAGGTATATCATCATAGCCATAGATTCGTGCAATTTCTTCTACTAAGTCTTCGAAAATCCGAAGGTCTAAACGACGGGAAGGTACTGTAACGACAAACTTTTCTCCTTCGACCGTATAATCAAAGCGTAACTTTCGGAAAATATCTGCTATTTCTTCAGCTGTAATTTCCGTACCAAGACGTTCGTTAACCTCGGATGTATGTAGTGTAATTTGTGGCTCCTCAATCGTTCGATTGTCTACTTCAGCTATGCCTTTAAGAACCTTTCCATTGGCATATTTTACAAGTAATTCACAGGCGCGTAAACCTGCTTCTTGTACCCGTTTCGGATCTACTCCTTTTTCAAAACGATTGCTTGCATCGCTTCGAAGACCAGTATCTTGAACAGCTCTTCGAATAGTTAACGGATTAAAAAGAGCTGCTTCTAAAAGGACTGTTTTCGTATTTTCATTCACTTCGGTATTTTCTCCACCCATTACACCGGCCATCGCAATTCCTTTTTTACCGTTTGTAATTAATAAGTGTTCTTTAGATAAGCGACGGTTTTTACCATCTAACGTAACAATTTCTTCACCTTCATTGGCGGAACGGACGACAATTTCTTTAGACTCCAGTAAGTCATAGTCAAAAGCATGCAGTGGCTGCCCGTATTCTAATAAAACATAGTTCGTAATATCGACTACGTTATTGATCGGTCGGATACCTGAAGCAAGTAAGTAATTTTGCATCCACATAGGGGATGGTTTTATTTCAACATCTTTAATTACAAAACCTGCATAATAAGGGCATAGAGCCGAGTCTTCTACCCCTACGGAAATATAATCGGTCACTTCTTCTTCAATCGTATCTACCTGAGGATTAGGTAGCTTGACCTCAACATCTAAAATAGCTGCAACCTCATAAGCTACACCAATCATACTTAAAGCATCCGCGCGGTTTGGTGTTAAATCAAATTCTAAAACGACATCATCCATATTTAAAAGTGGTTCTACCGGCTGACCGACTTCACTATCTTCTGGTAATACAACGATTCCTTCACTGTAATCGGGATGGACGAAGTCTTCCTGGACACCGAGCTCCTGCAGGGAACAAATCATCCCGTTCGATTCTACTCCCCGAAGCTTTACTTTTTTTATTTTAAAATCTCCCGGTAATACCGCTCCCGGTGTAGCTACCGCTACCTTTTGTCCCGCAGCTACATTCGATGCACCACAAACAATTTGTAAACGCTCTTCGCCTACATCGACCTGACAAAGGTTTAACTTATCGGCATTCGGATGTTTTTCACAGGTTTCTACATGCCCAACGACT
>CALJVC010000019.1 GCA_937974845.1 uncultured Pseudogracilibacillus sp.
AGCGTTTTAAATAGTTGTTTTCTTTAGTTTACCAGTGTAGGATAAATTATGAAACAGTCTATCGGGTTTTGTTTCTTTTCAGGGGATAATGATGAAAAAATAGACTTTTAACTAATCTTAGCCAATTGAGGAATTTGTTTCTTAGTAAAACGTAGCCAAATGGTTTATAATGGAAATGTACGTTAAGATAGTTATTATTTAATTATAATTTTAAATTAGTTAAAAAAAGGGTTGTAAAATAGTCGCTCGAGCAACTATTTTACAACAATGGCATGGTTTATAGTTTACGTACAAAGATCTTTTGGTTATGTATGAGGCAAGATCAATGTAACGTTAAACTCAAGTTTATTAATACTATCTTAATCCAGTGTGCTAAAGTTAATTACTTTAAATTACTAGATTAAAATCATTGTAATTTAAAGAGTTCTGCATTTTAGACATACTCTAATTCTTATAATTAATAGTATAAAGGAATTGGTGAAGACTTCAATCAGTAAAATTCTATAAATGTATAGATAAGCAACAGTTAGCTCACTGACGTCGCGTTTTAGGAGGGAATTGACTTGAGAAAAACAAATCACCGAGATCGACGTGTACGAAGGACGCAAAAACAAATACGAGAGGCTTTTTTACTATTAATTGAAGAAAAGGAGTATGACCAGATTACCGTTACGGATATTATCAATAAAGCGGATTACAATCGAACGACCTTCTATCGGCATTATTATGATAAGGATGATTTAGTGAATAAAATTATCGACCAGCAGATAGAACAATTTGTAGAAGCTTTATTGCACCCTTATCGACAGGCTAAGCATATGAATCTAGAAGGTATCTCGAGTGAGGAGATTATAATTTTTGATCATATTATAGAACATAAGGACTTTTACCGTCTTTGGGATCGTTTAAGCTCAATTCCTTCGTTTTCTCAAAAGTTTACAAATGCGGTTAAAGATCTCCTTAATAATGAAATAGAGACCATTACCTCGATTGATGGTGAAGATATTAATCGGGAATTATATGTTGAATTTTATGGGTATGGTTTATCGGGTCTTATTTTTAATTGGATTCGCAACGGCTTCCAAGAATCACCTCAATACATGGCGAAGCAGTTGACGCGGATTATGAAGACGAAGCCGATTAAAGTTAAGCCTTTAGATGAGGAAGCCTAATTGGTGTTTACAGTTTTTACTAGACGGTTTCCTTTTTTCTTGTTATAGTAGAGAACAAAAGAAAATTGCATATCATTGACATATTCTTCGGGGTCTGGTGAAATTCCGAACCGACGGTGATGAAGCGTAGCTGCTTCTAAGCCCGTGACCTATATAGATGTAGATCTATATAGCTGATCTAGTTAGAGTCTAGAGCCGACAGTTAAAGTCTGGATGGGAGAAGAATAGAGTAGGAGCAATAGGCGGAGGCACGAACTAGGCGTGTCTGCGTTTACATATTGCTTTGTTTTGCTACGATATTTTTTCTATTATTCTATTTGTTGTACATACGACGACCCTTGAGGAAGTTTTCTCAAGGGTCGTTTTTATTGTAAGGGGGAGTGGCGGGATGGAGGATCAGCAATATATGGAATTGGCCTTGAATTTGGCTCGGGCGGTAAAGGGGCAGACAAGTCCGAATCCGCCGGTTGGCGCTGTCCTTGTAAAGGAGGGCGAAATCGTAGGTTTGGGAGCCCATTTAAAAAGCGGTGAGGCCCATGCCGAGGTTCATGCACTGGAGATGGCAGGGGAAAAGGCTAAGGAGGCAGTACTTTATGTAACCTTGGAACCTTGTTGCCATGTTGGTAAGACACCTGCCTGTACGAGTGCGATTATCCAGTCGGGAGTTCGTCGAGTTGTCGTAGCTACGGAGGATTTACATGAAAAGGTAGCTGGTCAGGGGATTGCCCTTTTAAGGCGCAGTGGCATAGAAGTGACGGTAGGTGTATGTGAAGCGGAGGCTCGGGAGCTCTTGGAAGAGTTTTTCCATTATATGACGAAGGGGCTGCCCTTTGTGACAATGAAGGTAGCAACAAGTCTCGATGGGAAAATTGCGACCTACACTGGTGAGAGTCAGTGGATTACTGGGGAGGAAGCACGGCTCGATGTTCATCGAGAGCGTCATATTCACGATGCCATATTAGTAGGGGTTCAGACAGTTATAGCTGATGATCCTTCCTTGACGACCCGTTTACCTTCCGGTGGTAAAAATCCTCTACGGGTTGTGTTGGATACTAATTTACGTACTCCTACGGATGCGAAGTTAGTGAGGGATGGGGAGGGTCCGACCGTAATTTTTGTTGGTAATGGGGTAAAGGAGGAGCGCTTGGAATTATTTACTGCTTTTTCCCAGGTGGAGATTATTAAGGCAGAGACTAAGCGAGTTTCGCCTCGTTTTGTTTTAGAGGAATTAGCAAAAAGGGGAGTGATGAGTATTTTCGTTGAAGGTGGAGCGACGGTTAATGATTCTTTTTTGCAGGAAGGTTTAGTAGATCAGCTTCTTTTATACATGGCACCAAAATTGATCGGCGGAAAAGAGGCACCTACAGCAATAGGAGGTGCGGGGTTTGCTTCGTTGCAGGAGGCAGCCGCATTAGAGATTACCTCCGTCAAACGTATAGGTGTCGATGTGAAAATTACTGCTAAAAGGCGACAAGAGTAAAGGGGGAATGGGGCTTGTTTACAGGAATTATTGAAGAAGTCGGGCAAGTGCAGGCAGTAGATTGGGTAGAGGAAGAGGCACTATCCTTGACGGTTCAGGCAAGGAAGGTTTTAGAAGATGTGCGTTTAGGTGAAAGTATTGCAGTGAATGGGATTTGCTTAACGGTTGCTAGTTATTCGAAGGATACCTTTACGGTCGACGTAATGCCCGAGACGATGAGGGCGACGTCTCTTAGTGAGGTCGGGGTCGGTTCTCTTGTGAATTTAGAAAAGGCTTTGCGCTTAGAGGATCGAATGGGAGGACATTTAGTAACGGGTCAGGTCGATGGCGTGGGGAAAATTATGCGGAAGGAAAAGCAGGCTAATGCGATGTATGTAGATATCGAAGTGCCGGAGGAATTTATGATTTATTTTGTAGAGAAGGGCTCGGTAGCTATCGATGGGATTAGCTTGACGGTATTTGCTGTAAGGGAAAATCTTATTACGCTTTCTTTAATTCCTCATACGTTACAGGAGACTAATTTACGGAGCAAGGAAGTTGGCGATCTCGTTAATATTGAATGCGATACGTTAGCAAAGCAGGTACACCACCAACTTCGTCATTATCTCCCTCAGGAATAGGTAGCTACTAGTCAAATAATTTAAGTATTCACAATTTTATGAAAAGGATGGATAGGTTATGGGATTTCATTCTATTGAAGAGGCGATTAACGATTTAAAGATAGGAAGACCAGTTATTGTTGTCGATGATGAGGATAGGGAAAACGAAGGTGACCTAGTAGCTTTAGCTGAAAAGGCGAATCCTGATTTAATTAATTTTATGATTACCTATGGAAAAGGATTAGTTTGTACGCCGGTTACGGAGGAATTGGCTGAAAAGTTGGACTTGAAATTAATGACGGAGGATAATTCGGACCCTTTCGCTACGGCTTTTACTGTAAGTATCGATCACCGGGAAACGAAGACGGGGATTAGTGCCTTTGAGCGGGCGAAGACAATCAAGGCTTTAGTTCATGAAGATACTAAGGCGGAGGATTTTAATCGACCGGGGCATATTTTTCCTTTAGTTGCTAAAGAGGGCGGTGTTCTTGTGCGTCCGGGTCATACGGAAGCTGCTGTCGATTTAGCTCGGCTATGTGGGGCAAAGCCGGTAGGGATAATTTGTGAAATTATTAATGAGGATGGAACTATGGCCCGTTATCCGGAGTTACGGGAGTTGGCGGAACAGTTTTCTTTGAAAATGATTACGATCGAAGACTTAATTGTTTACCGTAAGGTGAAGGAGTTTCAGATTCGTCGAGAAGTAGAGACGGCTTTACCGACGGACCTTGGGGATTTTACTATCGTTGGCTATTCAAATAGTTATGACAAAAAGGAGCATATTGCGATAGTCAAGGGAGAGTTAGAAGGGGCTGAAGAAGTTCTCGTGCGGATTCATTCTGAGTGTATGACAGGGGATGTGTTCCATTCCCGGCGGTGCGATTGTGGTCCTCAACTGGAAAGGGCTTTGGAGCGTATTGACGAAGCGGGTCGCGGGGTTGTTATCTATATGCGCCAGGAGGGGAGAGGAATCGGTTTACTAAATAAATTACGGGCCTATGCTTTACAGGAAGAAGGTTTAGATACGGTAGAAGCGAACCATGCCCTCGGTTTTGCTGATGATGAACGTGAGTACCATTTAGCTGCGCAAATAATTAAGGATCTTGGCATCCGTTCGGTTCAGTTGATGACGAACAATCCGCGAAAGATTGCTAGTTTACAAAGGTGTGGGGTTGATGTGATTCGACGGGTTTCGTTAGAGATTGCACCGAAAAAGGAAAATGAGTATTATTTACGAACAAAAGTACAGAAGTTAGGGCATTTGCATAGTTTATAATCTTGTGAGCTTTAGGAGTAGAAAAGAAAGGGAAGGGATTAAAATGAAGACCTATGTTGGACATATGTCCGGAAAAGAATTGAATATTGGTATTGTTGTCAGTCGTTTTAATGAGTTAGTGACTAAGGAATTAAAGGAGTCGGCTATCGAAACCTTACTACGTCATCAAGTAGATAAGGAAAGGATCCATGTCGTGGAGGTTCCAGGTGCTTTTGAAATTCCCGTCGTTGCCAAACGTTTGATAGAACGGGAGGAAATGGACGCAGTCATTGCTTTAGGAGCGATTATTCGTGGAGATACTCCACACTTCGATTACGTAGCGGGTGAGGTTGCTTCAGGGATCCAGCGTGTAAGTTTGGATAGTGGTAAGCCGGTTATTTTTGGTATTTTAACGACGGATACGGGAGAGCAGGCAATCGAACGCCTTGGTGTGAAGTTTAATAATAAGGGAGCGGAAGCAGCGGAGACGGCGATTGAAATGGCAAATGTCCTAAAAGAGCTTTAAAAAAGGGGCGCAATGGTTCATGCACCCCTAGGCTCCCTTTTATCTTGAAAGTACGGTAATCTTTCTTTCTTGGTAAGGTACTTGTTTGTAAGTTTCCTGTAAACCTTCGGCGGCAATTTGCTTTTTTGGTAGATGCTTTTCTTTAAGGATGAGGGTAAAGGGTTCGACTTTATGTAAGGCTTCTATTTCTAAAGTACAGGAATCTTGCCAATGGACTTTCATCGCTGTTTGTTCTTTGATATCGACAGGGGCTGGAATTGGAATTCCTTTTTGGAAGTAACGGTGACGTTCTTCGTTGTTTCCTCCCTCGTGGAGGCAGAGAAAGAGTGACATGTTATCTGCTAATTGCAATAGGCCTAGATGGTAGTGGAAGCGGTCTTCGGTTACCTCAGGAAAGGCTGAGATGATTCGTTTCCGGCGCAGGGCTTCCTTCTTTACGTAGGCTTGTACTTCGGCTAAGTCGTATTTTTCTAGAAACTTTGTATAGTGTTTACTGCAAAGGGCGGCTGCATAGGGATTCACTTCTTCGACGAGATCTACCCCCTTTGTGTAAAGGACAGTTTTTATTAGTAATGGAAAGTCGATAAAGGTATAGGGAGCTTGTTTCTTGTCGTTCCATAAAGGCTCTTGGTCAAAGAGTTCCCAGCCGACATCGTGTTGTTCGATTGCATAGAGGACGGAAGCTTGTAAGACATCGTCCTGTAGATAGCCCTTAAACCATGGTTGGAGCAAGGCTTTAGCAAGGTGGGCATGGTGATTTTGTTCAATACAGATAAAATGTTGTGCATCTTCACGGACAATCATCGTTTTCCTCCTTTTTCCTACTTGAGTTCATTATATCAAAGGAAGGAGCTCCAGGCTTGAAAAATAAAAAGGACTAGGCTTTTCCTAGTCCGTTTATGATATGTATTAGAAAAAGAAGTCAATTATGTAAAAAGTAATGCCTGCTAGTAGGGCAGAGATTGGTAAAGTGATAATCCAAGTAATGACCATACGTTTGGCAGTTCCCCACTTGACTCCACGAATGCGGTGGGCTGAACCTACTCCAAGGATGGAGGAGGAAATTACGTGGGTTGTACTTACAGGTAAATGTAAAAAGGTAGCACCGAAAATAACGAAAGCTCCGGTCATGTCTGCGGCGACACCGTTCACTGGACGGATTTTCATAATTTTACCGCCGACAGTTTTAATGATTCTCCAACCTCCCATAGCTGTACCAAGGGCGATAGCTAGGGCACAAAGGAATTGAACCCACAATTGGATATCGTCATGGCTTTGGTAATTGTTTACAATTAGAGCCATCGTGATGATTCCCATAACTTTTTGAGCGTCATTCGTTCCGTGGGAATAGGCTTGTAAAGCTGCGGTGACGATTTGAATCCGGCGGAAGCGTCGGTTCGTTTTAGCTAGGTTGTTGTTTTTGAATACGACTTTAAAAATAGAATAAACGATAAACCCAATCATAAAGGCGATTAGGGGTGAAAAGATAAGGGCTTGGATAATCGTTCCAAAGCCTCGAAAATTAATGACACCGAATCCTGCTGCAGCGATAGCCGCTCCGGCAATCGACCCAATGAGTGCATGGGATGAACTGCTTGGTATACCGAAATACCAAGTGACTAAGTTCCAAATAATCGCTGCAATGAGGGCAGCTAAGATAATAGTCGAGCCGTTATCTAAGGCGAAGGGATCGACGATATCTTTCGTAATAGTTTTCGCTACTCCGGTAAAGGTCATAGCCCCTAAAAAGTTCATGATTGAGGCTAAGGCAATCGCTACTCTTGGTGGCATAGCCTTCGTTGAGACGCTCGTTGCAATAGCGTTGGCTGTATCGTGGAATCCGTTAATAAAGTCGAAGATCACTGCGAATACGACGATTAATATGGTGATGAGTAAAACACTATCCATTCTACTGAAAGACCTCTCTTATGCGTTTTTCATAATTACTGCTTCGAGTGTGTTAGCGACGGATTCGCAGTAATCGGTGATTCGTTCTAATTCTTCATAAATTTCTTTATATTTAATAAGTGTGATTGGATCTTTTTCATTATTAAAAAGATGTTTTAAGGATTCTCGTCGTAAGTCGTCACATTTCGATTCATAGTCTTTAATTTTAATAATATGTTCCCGCATTTCTAGTAGTTTTTTCTTAGAAATTAATTCGATCGATTTATGTATTTCAATGACGCTTTGATAGATAAAGTCTAAAAATTTTTCCATATAGGCATCGCTTTTGTTAATCGAGTAAATATCGAGTAGTGCAGCGGTGTCTTCCATCCCATCGAGCACGTCATCCATATGGGTTGCAAGGGCTAAAATATCTTCCCTTTCGATCGGGGTGATGAAGACTTTATTTAGGTCGTGGATAATTTTATGAACGAGTCCATCTCCTTTATTTTCATAAAATTTCATCGTTTTGGCGAATTCTTTGACATCTTTCGAGTTATTAAAGTTGAAGGTGACAAAGTATTCGGCGCTTTCGACCAAGTTTTTCGAAATGTTGCGCATATGTACATAAAACTTGTCTTCTTTTTTTATAAACATTCACTACACTCCAATATCTTTATGGTGTCCATAATAAATATAGCTTAAAAAGTCGAAACCGTACATAGAAATGATTAAGAATACACGATTCTGTAGCAATTATGTTGGAGGAGTTTACAGTTGAGGGAATTATTAGAATAAAAATCGACCTTAGGAGGAAAAGTTTCCTAAGGTCGATAGAAAAAGGAGATATTTTAAACTTCTTTCATTTGGTCTTGGACTTGTTCTTTAACGTGTTCGATAATCGCCGGATCGTCAAGGCCAGTCAAGTCTCCGGTCACTTCACCAGTCACGGCGATTTCTTTTAATAAACGGCGGACGATTTTTCCACTAATTGTTTTAGGAAGTTGGTCCACGACGACGACGTTTTTCGGTTGGGCAATTTTTCCGATATCTTCAACAATGCTCGATCTTACCTTTGCTTTAAGGTGCTCTTTGTCCTCCTTATCGTCGGCGGTGACGAAGACGAGGGGCACTTCCCCCTTAATATCATCAGGTATACCGATAATCGCAGCTTCATGGACTCCCTCTACTTTGAGGGCGGCGCTTTCCATTTCCATCGTACTGAGACGATGGCCGGCTACGTTAAAGGCATCGTCGCTTCTCCCAACCACCCAGAAATGCCCTTCGTCATCATACAAGGCGAGATCACTAGAATAGTAGGCGTTTTTCACTTGGCTATAGTACTCTTCATAGAAACGTTCCGGTTCGTTCCATAGAGTTCTCGATAACATAGGGAAAGGAGTCCGGATAATTAAGTTCCCTAGAACATTCGGTGGGACAGGGATACCATCATCATCAACGATATCTAATTTCACGCCTAAGAATTGGATTCCGGCGGAACCTGGTTTCATCGGTGTCAACCAAGCAGCATGGGATAGAGGAGTGCCGGCGGTTTCGGTTTGTCCCCATGTATTGTTAACGTAGATTTTTTCCTTTCCTAATACTTCATAGGTCCAGTGCCAAGTTTCCGGATCGAAAGGTTCACCGACAAGCGAAACGACTTCTAACATATCTAAATCATAATTATCTAAGACCTCTTCCCCGAGGCTCTTGAGCATACGTAGTGCCGTTGGGGCGGTGAAAAGTTTGTTGACACGGTAAGTTTCCATAATTTTATAAAATTGTTCAGGAATCGGGTAGTCGATAGCCCCTTCGTAAACGACGGTTGTGACTCCGTTGGCTAAGGCACCTGCAATTCCCCAAATGTGCATCGTTAGCCAACCGATATCTGCTGTACACCAGAAAACATCGTCGCTTTGGAAGTTCATATGGTATTTGGCGTAGATATAGTTTTGGACGACAAAGGCGATACCGGAGTGTACGACTCCTTTCGGCCGTCCGGTCGTTCCACTAGTGTAGAAGACGATGCCTGGTTCATTTGCTTCTAATCGTTCTGGTTCGCAAATTCGACTCTGACCCTCTAAGATGTCGTCCCACCAGTAATCCCGGCCTTCTTTCATGGAGATATCGGTATTTAAACGATTAACAACAATGACGGCTTGGATGCTGTCGATATCGTCGATAACTTTGTCTACTTTTTCTTTTAAGGTAATAATATTTCCACGCCTCGGCGTAGCATCTGTCGTTACGACAACTTTAGGCTTAAAGTTTATGAGGCGATCCCGTAAAGCGTTTTGTGAAAAGCCTGAGAAAATAGAATTATAGACGGCTCCGATTCGGAAACAGGCGAGGACAGCGATAAAGGATTCTGCTAGGTTCGGTAAGAAGATGGCTACTCCGTCGCCTTTTTTTACACCGAGGGATTTCAATGCATTAGCAAAACGATTCACTTCAGCAAGCAACATGTTATAAGTATAAAATTTAGAACTTCCATCTTCGCTTTCCCAAATGAGGGCAACCTTATTTCCATGACCTTGTTCGATATGACGGTCGATTAAGTTAATCGAAGGATTGCTAATTCCATTGACGTAAAATTTAAAATCGGGGAGTTCTCCTTCTAAGGTTTCGGTCCAAGGTTCATACCATGTTAGTTCTTGGGCGACATTATCCCAAAAACTAACCGGATCCTCATGGGATTGTTTAAGTAATTCCTCAAAGGCTTCCTGACTACCAACCGCCGTGTCTGCAGCCATCGATTCTTCTGGCTGAACGAGTTGACTATTTTGCACTACTTGTAAAATACCGTGTTCTGTCATTAATCTTCCTCCCTTACGGTAAAAATTTATATACTTTCACTTAATAATGTATTAAGCGAAGATGAAACTAGACCAGTGCACCTATTTTTTCTAGGTGTTTCCCTGTCGTTCAACAAAGTTGAACCAAATTCAACTCATGTGCGACATTTTTTACGGTTTGTTTGGTAAGGTATTGTACATGTATATAGGAGAAAAAGTGGAATTGAATAAATTAAAGCGCTTACATTCGAGTGGATAAAAATAGTCATTGGTGAGAATTTTCGTGGTGATTGTAAATAGTGTAGTGCAACTCATTATCTTTATTGCTAATTGTACTATGAAAGCGGTTTACTTTTCAATAGTAAATTGTATCTAATAATAAGGAAAAATCAAGATTCTTATCACAAGGAAAGTCATGGTTTTCTTTTATAGTTAGTTTTAAAAGGGGATAGGGAGGAAATTGTATGCGGACTTTTGTAAAAGGCTTAGCTTTTTTACGGTATAGGAGTTTCTATACTACCGTTTTTTAGTTCGTATTCCTTTGATAAGGGTTGATAAAAAAACTTG
>CALJVC010000020.1 GCA_937974845.1 uncultured Pseudogracilibacillus sp.
TTCATGCGTTCTAAAGTTGAAATGCACCCTTCAATTTGATAAAATATTCTTGTCCAATGCGTAAAAATCGAAAGAATGATTTTTATTCTCGATTACAATTGTTGACCATTGAATAGTTGGAGGTGATAAAATGGCTAATTTAAAATCTGCCATTAAACGTGTACGTATTAATGAAGACCGTCGTGTCCGTAATAAAGCTGTGAAAACGCAAATGCGTACCTTAATTAAGCGTGTGGAACAATATGTAGAACAAAATGATGTCGAAAATGCTAAGGTTGCCTACCAAAAAGCGACACAAGCAATCGATAAAGCTATTCAAAAAGGTGTCGTACATAAGAATAACGGTAACCGTCAAAAAGCTAAATTGGCGAAAAAAATCCGTCAAATTTCTGCATAAGCTTATCGATTACTATAAAAGAAAAACGCATGGAATCCAATCGATTCCATGCGTTTTTTTATGTTTTCCATTCCATATCTTCTTAGAATAACTTCTGTTTATCCATTTCCTCAACTTTCTTTAAAATAAACCAATTGCCTCTTTTTATTACCTAAGATCCTTCATAAGTTGTTTCGTCTTCTTTGACGAAGGATAGATCAAACGATACAGTAATAATTCGAAGGCAATTTTTTCATCCTTACGACCACTTTTTATCTCATAATCTGCTAAGGCTAGCTGATCAATAATATGGTAAAGCCCCCTTCGACTATAGGCTTGGGAACGTTCATACGCCTTTTTTACAACATAAGGATGTGCTTTAATCTTTCCTTGTATTTGTCGTAGAGTAAGCCCTTGTTCCCGATATATTTTAGCCTGTAAAATCCTGCGAAATTGATAAGCCAAGAGAGCGATTAAACTAACAGGGCTTTCATTCATCTTTTCTAATTGATGAAAGACTTTCAGGGCCTCTGCTAAATCCTTTTGTAATACGGCATCGGCCAAATCAATTGCGGTCTGTTCTGTAGATTGAGCCATAATTTCCCCAACGATCGCTTCTGTCACTTCCTCCCCTTCTTCTGCATAACTAGCTAACTTTTCCACCTCTTGTTGAAGAAGAAACAGATTTGGACCAAATTCCGCTTCAAGGCGCAATTTCGCTTCTTCGGTTAAGGCTAGCCGATGTTGTAACAACATATCGTCTAACCACTGTCGGAGTTCATAGTCACGAATAGGTTGGCAATCAACAACGACAGAATGTTTGAATAGAGCTTTTGTAGCCGATTTCCTCTTATCCAACTTTTCATATGGGGCCACAATAATTAGCGTACTATAGGGAGCTGGTGACTGTAGATAGGTTTCTAAAACCTTTGGCTCATGGCTAACGTTAACCTTTTCGGGCGATGCAAGTAAAAAAACGGGAAATTCAACTAGGGCGATATTTCGTTCAGAAAAAAAAGGCAAAGTTTCTAAATCCATGACGACGTCTTGGATAGAGGTCTCCCTCATATCGAAGAAAGTTACGGCTTCGCTTTCATCCCCTAATTTAGTAAAAAGCGCCTTCTTAAATTGTTCTATAAAATAATACTCTGTCCCTAATAATGTATAGACAGGTGCCAAAGGTTTGGCACGTATTTGTTTTATGGCATCCTGTAAGGAAATCATTTCTATGCCTTCTTTCATATATTAAGGTAATTCCGTGCAATCTATATATATCATAGCATGGATTTCTAAGAAGCAAACAATTATAAGGCTTTCACATTTAACTAGCTTTTTTTATGCAATTACTTTATAATAAATGCAGATACAGGAGGGATAATGATGAACGAATTTGAAAATAATCCACAAGAAAAAACAAGCGACGTACCTCATGCGATTACTGGATTTTTAGTTTCATTTATCTACTTTGCCTTTATTTTCTTTTTAGGGACGGCAATCAGCTTCATGAACTAAAAAGCAAACAGAAAATGCTGCTACTTGGGCAGCATTTTTATTTTACCTTTTCTAAAAAGGCATGGAACCTTCCTTTATTTTCAGTAAAAATATATTGCACCGCCCCCATCTCATCGGTGCGAAAAACTTCGACCCCACCTAGTTCGAGACGCTCAAGGACTTCTTTAGATGGATGTCCATAACGATTGTTCCTTCCGACAGAGATCCATGCATACTTAGGTTGTATCCCTTCGAGAAACTCCTCGGAAGAAGAACTATTGCTTCCATGATGGGCTACTTTTAACACATCGACGGAAAGACTCCCAGCTTTCTTAGCTATTATTTTTTCCACTTTTTCCGTTAAATCACCTGTAAAAAGCCAAGAGCTCTGTCCGAACCTTGTATATAAGACAAGCGAATTATCGTTAACATCCCCGTAGTCTTGTTCAGGAGATAGAACTGTAAAGGATATGCCCTCTTCCTCAATAACTTCCCCATATTCCACCTGTTCTATTTGAACTTCTTTATTTTTTACCCAAGCTTGTAATTCAGGATCTTCTGCTTCATGGAACTCCGATATATAGATTCGTTTTACTGGAAAATCTTCAAGTATATACCGTAAGGAACCGTGATGATCTAGATGAGCATGACTAACGAAAATAGCATCGATCTCCCTAATTCCTCTCCCCTGTAAATACGGCAAAAGTATTTTACGATATATTGAATCTGTCGGTTCCTGATCACTAAAATGAAATTTAGCCCCTGCATCGATTAAAAATACTCCTTGACGGTAGGGTAATTCGATTACAAAAGCATCGCCCTGGCCGATATCCAGCATTGTAACCCTTCCCTCATCGGAAAAATATGGTGCGAAAACAAGAAAATTCAACCATAACGTTATGCCAATTCCATACATGAAGGCTGCTTTTTTTTGCTTTTTTTCTAAGGCGACCATCATCCCAAAGAAAAGAATGTAGTAAAAGACCCCCATGCCTAGACTTACGTCCCCAGAAAGAAAGATCACTTGTATTTTTGTATCTATATATTGAAGAAGTTCCAAGAAGGACCCATGAACCTTCTGAAACACTCCTTGGAGGAAATTTTGTATCCTTAAGGGTAACAATGGAAAACTAAGGGTTGAAACAATCAAAGGCATAACAAAAAAAGAAAAATATGGGACAACAACGACATTGAGAAGAATTGATAGGGGCTGAAAGTGATAGAAGTGATACATTTGCAAGGGAACAATAACCATCTGCGAGACGAAACTAATTTTAAAAAGGAGCCAAAGTTTCGATGAAGTTTGGCGAAACCATTTCGCCGATAACACTAAAGCGTAGGTCACGAGAAAGGAAAATTGAAAACCGATGTGATATATCATATGGGGATCGATAAAAATTAAAAACAAAAAACTTAAACTGATTATATCGGTCATCATGAGTCGTTGACGAAAAAAACCTAATAGAAGCACAAGACAAGCCATCAACGTAGCTCGTAAAACCGATGGTTGACCTCCAGCAAAAAGAGCGTAAATCGGTAAAAAAGAGAGCAATAATACTTGAGCCTGTTCCTTCGTGAAAGAAAAAAAGCGTAGGCTAAGAATATAGACGAATCCCATTAAAATGCCAACGTGTAAACCCGAGATAGCGAGCAAATGAGAAAGACCCCATCGTGCAAAAAGCTCCGTTGTTTCATCCTCTAAAGCTCTCCGTTCTCCAAATAAAAGGGCTTGTTGCCAGGGCCAAAGGTCATCCTGTAAGCCTTTCTGACTTGCGTGAAGCCATTGGTCTCGTAAACGATATACTTTACCCAGAAAAGAAGTTTGACCTGCACATTGGAGGGACTCACGATTTTCGAGCACAAACTGACCCGAAAGCCCTTGTTCATGAAAATAACGACGATAATCAAACTGAAAGGGGTTTCTTGCTCCTTCTACCTCTTCCCATTTCCCTTCCACACGGCATCTGTCGCCGTAAGTATAAGGAAAAGAGATTGCTTCGTTTTTATCTTCTTCATCATAGAAATAGTACACTCTTATTTTTTTATCCTTATCTTCTAAGAGGAAGTCAAAGGAGAAGAAGTTAGTCCCTTCACGTATTGGGCTGACGATTTTTCCTTGAATAGTACTAACAGTAGATGTGGTAGACTCTACAGGGGTAGGCGAGGTCTGCGGAATCTGCGGAATATATGCGATAAAAAAGAAAAAACTTGCAAGAAGGGCTATGTATAAGGAAAACGATAGCTGCTTAAAGTAATAGAGGTAGGTGAGCCAGACGATAAGTAGAAGAAAAAAAGGCCAGAAACTTTCTACTTGTAAACTAAGAAAGGCTAAACAAGCACTGATCACAAAGAAGTGAGCAATACCTTTTTTCATTTACTCCCACTATTACCCCCTATTTCTCAGACTTTTGCTCCTTAATCAAGACCCGCTTTACCTTCACCTGCTTAATAGAAATGTTCGCTTCCTTTAACAAACGTAGGGCTGTATCGTCATTACGATAATCCTCTTCATAAATAATTTCCTTGATACCTGCTTGAATTAAATGCTTCGTACAATTTAAACAAGGAAAATGGGTCGTATATAAGGTTGTTTGGTCTGTAGGTATACCAAAACGAGCACACTGCAACAAAGCGTTCATTTCTGCATGCACCGTTCGAACGCAGTGGTTATTTTCAATTAAACACCCTTCATCTAAGCAATGGCTACTATCATCGACACTTCCATTGTAACCACTAGCAATCATTCTCTTGTCTCGTACAAGAACCGCGCCAACGGCTAAGCGTGTACAAGTACCCCGTAAAGCTGCTAACTTTGCCTGGGCCAAAAAATATTCATCCCAAGAAATTCTATCCATGTCCTTTACCTTCTTTCTTTTACGGAATAATGATTGAGTCTTTAATATTTTCTAACGTTTTTTCACCGATTCCACTTACTTCTAATAAGTCTTCTACAGTTTGAAAGGGGCCATGTTCCTCTCGATAATCGATAATTGCCTGAGCTTTAGCCGGACCAATTCCTTGTAAGCTAGTTAATTCATCGAGGGAGGCAACGTTGACACGAACAAGCGGTCCTCGATCTGTCTCTTCACCCATTGAGGAGGCGACAAGTCCCACTTGTTCAAAGCCTTCTTCTCCTTTCTTAGGTACATAAATAACCATCTCATCTTGAACTTTTTGTGCTAAATTTACCGCACCTTCTTGCGCTTCGTCTGTAAAACCGCCGGCAAGCTCAATCACCTTGTGCACTCGCTCCGATTCCGAAACGGAATATACTCCTGGTTTTTTCACTTCTCCTTTGACATCAACTACAACATCTACCGGATTGTCTCTTGAAAAAGTCGACTCCTGCCCTTCTTCTTGCAACGATACATAAACTTCGTTCTCTGATTCATCGAGATCTTCTACTGGCTCATCCTCTTTGAAAAAGAAAAAAAGACAAAGAACGATTATTACCATCATCGGTAACCACCGTTTCAAAGAAGAAATGACTGGCATTGGTCTACTCCCTTTCTACAGTTTTTAAAAATGGAGTAGGATCGCTCTATGTTTGTACCGTACACGAAAAAGTTCTTTTTGTAAAATACCTAAAAAAAGAAAATAGGAAGGCTCAGGGAGGAGAAAATTAACTTTTACTTCTCAGAAAGAATGAAAATCCGCTCACTTTTATCTTCTAAAAAGTTATTTTTCATAGAAAAATCCGCAAAAACCTCTATATTTCGAAAACCAACTTGGTGTAACAAATCGACATAACTTGCGCTCGGGTAAGTTCGCTGATGATGGACCTCATCAAAGCGATAGTAGGTTGAACTGTCTACATCCTTGGCAAAAAAGAAGCTCAGTTCATGAAACATCTCACCACGATACTTACCCGGTACACAATCCCAAATATAAGCCAGTTCATCCTCTTGATAAGCGAAAGTATGATGAAGCAAATGTTCTTCCACATAGTGTATACTATGAATATCAAAAATAAAGAGCCCTCCAGGGGCTAAGCTTGCATAAACGTTTTGAAACACTTTCTTTATATCCTCTAAGCTAACGATATAGTTTAATACATCACAGTAACTAACAGCTAAATCAATTCCATTAAACCCTTCTAAATGGCGAAGGTCTTGTTGGATCCAAGTAGCTTCTACGCGTTCTGTCTCAGCCTTATGTCGTGCGATGGTAAGCATATCGTTAGAAAGATCGACACCATATAAATGTGGAAAATATTTCGCTAAGCGTAGAGTAAATTCACCGGTACCACAGCCTAAATCGAGAACGCGCTCGACCTTTCGACCATTAACCGCCTCTAAAGTAAGCTCTAACCATGCATCGTAGGGAGCCTCTTTCATCAGGTCGTCATACACTTGAGCCAATAATCTGTAACTACTCATCGACTATCGTCACCGATAGAAACTTCCTCGGCATCGCCCCATAACCTTTCGAGATTGTAATAGGAGCGTTCATCCTTATGAAAGACGTGACAAATAATGTCCCCTAAATCAATGAGAATCCAACGGGCCTGTTCAAAGCCCTCTACTCTGCGTACCGTAAAACCTGCTTTTTCTACTTCGTCCATGATAGAGCGGGCAATGGCTTGTACTTGCCGTTCATTATTTCCATGGCAAATAACAAAGTAATCCGCAATAGAGTTTAAACCTTGTAAATTTAGTACAACACTGTTTTCCGCCTTTCTTTCTTCACTAGCTTCAACAACAGTATGTAATAAAGCTTCCATATCCTTCAAACTTACTTCACTCCTAATTTTTTTGTTAAATCATTATACGCTTCAAAGGTATCGGGATGAATAATATTTTCCCTTTCTACTAAATAAGTAATCGTCTGCTTTAGAGCTTGGTAAGCAGCGAGGTACAAGTCTTGCTCCGCCAGACGGCGAACACGATCCACCCCAGGAAAAGAACGTCCCGGTTCAATATAATCCGCTACAAAAATGACTAATTCTACTTCGGTCATACATGCCCGTCCTGTTGTGTGGTAATAAATAGCCTTTAATACTTGCAGGTCTTCTATGCCATACTCTAGCTCTAGCTTTTTTGCTGCGACAGGCCCATGCCATAATTCATGATGATAGCTTAAAAGCCTTGGCGGTAGTTCATATTCTTTAATAAGTTGCTTTAAGCGTTCCGGTGGTATATCCTTTTGAAAGTCATGGAAAAGTGCAGCGATAACTACTGGCTCTTTAGCTACATGAAAACGTTCAGCCAATGCTTTAGCTACCTCTACCACCCGTAAAGTATGGGCATAGCGTTCATTGCTTAGCTGCTCCCTTACGATTTTCTTCATTTTTTCCATATCCATACAATCGATGCTCCTTAATATAAGAATAAACCTCTTCCGGTACATACGAGCCAACCTTTTCTCCTGCTTTTAACATATTCCGGATCTCCGTAGAAGAAATATCCACCTTTGGAGCTGGTATTCTTTCAACCTTAAACGACGAATCCCACGAATAACCTGGCCGTTCTACACCGATAAAGCGAATAAGAGTCATCAACTCCTCGATTCGGTGCCAACGATGAAGTTGAGCTACTTGATCAGCACCGATTAAAAAATAAAATATTACATTGGGATACCGGGAACGCAAAGTCTGAATCGTATCGATGGTATACGATCTTCCCTTGCGCTCTAATTCAATCGTCTCGATTTTAAAATTTTCCTTATTTCTTAATAAGCGCTTCAACATTTCTAGCCGATGATGGCTAGGCGTTACTTCTCTTTTTTTCAACGGAGGTAAGTAGGTAGGGATAAACCAAACCTCATCGACTCCTAAGCGTTCGATTACCGATTCAGCCATCGTTATGTGACCAAGATGAGGAGGATCGAAAGTACCTCCAAATAGACAAACTCGCTTCATCTTATCACCTAAGACTCGCTAGGTAATATGATCTTAGGTTCTTCTGATGCGGGACGATAGAGGATAATTTGATTACCGATAATTTGCACAAGTTCTGCCCCTGTTCCTTCCTGCAATTGTTCCGCTACCGACGCCTTATCCTCTAAACAGTTTTGTAAAACCTTTACTTTAATTAATTCACGTTTTTCTAGCACATCATCTAATTGCTCTAACATGTTTTCGTTTACCCCATCCTTTCCGACTTGAAAAATAGCCTGTAAATGATGGGCTTTAGATCGTAAAAAGCGTTTCTGTTTTCCTGTTAACAATATTCTCAACCTTCCAATGTTTGTTTTAATTGAGCCTCGAGGCTCTCGGCTTCAGGTCGCTGGCCTGTCCAAATTTCAAAGGCATATTGTGCCTGATAAAGTAGCATGGAATGACCATGGTGCTTCTTAGCCCCTAGACGTTCAGCCTCTTGTAAAAAGCGGGTTTCAATCGGTTGATATACAATATCACTAACAATCGTTCCCCTCGTAAGTTTGTCGAGGGAAATTAGTATATCTTCCTCCCTAGGCTTCATCCCGACGGAAGTCGTTTGAATTATTAAAGCATAATCGTCGAGGGTGTTTTCCGCATCCTGCAAGGAAGTCACCTGTATTCCTTTTTGGGCTTGGGCTAATGTTTCCGCTCGATCGAGGGAACGATTAGCTATAGTAATATTTGTAAAACCTTCGTTCAGTAAGGCGTGTAAAATCCCCTTTGCCGCTCCTCCGGCTCCTAAAATTAAAATAGCTGTATCCTTAGTGTCCCCTAGTTCAGGAAACTTATAAAGCAAGGCTCTTACATAACCGATGCCATCGGTATTATAACCAATCCACTTCCCATCCTTTTGTAATACCGTGTTAACTGCACCGATTTTTTCTGCTTGCTCATCTAAATTATCTAAAAAAGGTATAATTTTTTCCTTATACGGTACTGTTACGTTAAAACCATGTAGACCCTTTTCCTTCAACTTTTGCATTTCCTCGGCGAAATCAAAGGCCGTCGGAATTTCATAGATTTTATAGTTCCCCTTTAAATTCGTCGCCTTTAAAAAGCGCTTATGAATCCACGGTGACAAGGAATGGGTAATAGGATAGCCAATTAATCCAAATTTATATTCCATTGATGACACCCTTTCTATGTTAAAAAGACTCCCGTAATGAAACAGTAACTCCCTTTGGATAATGGAGTTCCACGGTTATATTGGCCTCTTTGACTGAAACCCAGCCTAAACCTGAAAAAACGATATCTGTATTCGGTTCACTAATACGATAAGACTGGGTGATCAAGGACGGCAACCGTTCGATGTGTGCTTCACTAGGAGGTCGTAATAACGTACCGCGTTGGCTTTCGTATAATGAATCGGCCTTTTCGAGCTTCGTCCGATGAATAGGTAATTCATTAGAAAAATAACAAGTAAAAGGTTGACGGTCTCCTTTGATAAAGTCAAGTCGGGCTAGTCCTCCAAAAAACAAGGTTTGCCCAGATTGCAACTGATAATTTCTTGGGCGAACTTCTTCCCTAGGTACAATAAACTTCAAATCTTCCTCCGC
This sequence comes from uncultured Pseudogracilibacillus sp., assembly GCA_937974845.1. Lineage (GTDB taxonomy): Bacteria > Bacillota > Bacilli > Bacillales > Amphibacillaceae > Pseudogracilibacillus. The sequence goes on from CALJVC010000020.1 coordinate 9,305, forward strand.
AACATAATGGGTCATTTGACCTTCGTTGACAATTCCTGGAGTGTCGATCATAGCACTTCGATGATCGAGAGGAATTTTAATGAAATTCAAGGTAGTACCAGGAAAATAAGAAGTAGTAATCGCATCCTGTAGACGGGTTGAACGTTTAATTAAAGCGTTGATAAATGTTGACTTACCAACATTTGTGACTCCGACTACATAGATATCCTTTTGTTCCCGAGCAGACTCTAAGGCCATAGCCAGTTCATCTACTTGGTAGCCTTTTTTTGCCGACATTAAATATACTTCTTCTACATTGATTCTTGCTTCTTTTAGTATACGACGAAGCCAATCGTGTACTTTCTTCATATTCGTTGATTTTGGCAATAAATCTACTTTATTTGCCACAAGGAAAACCTTTTTCCTTCCAACGATTCGATGAAGGTTTTTAAGTAAAGTACCGTCTACATCAAATACATCGATAATATGTACGACAATTCCCTCTTGATCATGGATCGAACTTACCATCTTAAGATAATCATCGCTAGAAAGTGACACAGTCACATTTTTATTGTAATGTCGTAACTTAAAACAACGTTGACATAAAATGTGCTCTCGTTCAAGAGCAGAGGCTGGAACATAGCCTAATTCCTGGGGATTATCTGATTGTAAATAAACCCCACAGCCTTCACATTGATGTTTGTTCGTCATCTACGACACTCCTTATCAATTTTCCTCTCCGGTAGAAATAGTTGAGAATCAGCTTTTCAATTTGACGGTTTATCTTCGTTGCTGGTCCATCGGAATTGACGATAGGACGTACCAAAATCGTATAGGCACCAAAACGGTTTCCTCCAAATACATCCGTTAAAACTTGATCACCAATTACAGCCAATTGACCAGGTGAGATCCCCATCTTTTTCTTCACATATCGGAAGGACTTGAGCAAAGGTTTTCGTGCATTTGCTAAATAAGGAATTTGTAAGGGTTCAGCAAATCGCTTCACCCGGGATTCGTTGTTGTTTGAGAAAACAAAGACATAAAGCCCTGCCTTCCGTAAATGGTCGAGCCAAATTCTTACCTCTTCCGTTGCATCCGCAACATTCCAAGGAACGAGTGTATTATCTAGATCGACGACTACCCCTTTGATACCCAATTCCTTTAACATGGTAGGCGTAATATCGTAGATCGATTGTACATGTTTATTTGGTAAAAACAGATTTAACAATGTGTCACCTCATTTAATCAGAACAACTAATCTCCTTATTATTATAAAGCTAAAAGGCCTTTCTGAATAGCAAAATCAATAGGGGAAAGAAAAATCGTTCGACAAATTTCCCTATCAATAAAATTGTGGATAAAATTATTGACAACAAGAACGCGATAACGACAATATGTAAAGCGCTTACTCTCTCACTTATGTACAGGCTTTGTGAATAAAATGTGAGTAAATAAAGAGCTTGTACCGTCTTTCGTTTCATGATAAATTAAACACAGTCGCTTTTTATCGATAAAAAGTCAGCGCTTCTACGGAGTTTTATATTTATTTAAAGGAGTATGAAAATGGAGTCGCTACCTGATTACATATTGATCAAAACCTACCACAAGGCGAAACAATTGCATTTGGACTCGAAGTTTATCGAACTATTAAAGTTTGAGATCAACCGCAGAAATTTACAACATCGACTACTGTCTGCTGTGAAATAAGTTATCGATAATAAAAATCTTTCCTTTTCCTTTCAAAAACTTTATACTATTAACTATATACCATTTTATCTATACAAGGCCATTGGGTTGTGAAGAATGGAGGAAAAATTTAGTTATGATCTTTGCCGTATTAGCACCTTTACTATTTGCTTTTTTTGTTCCACTACTAAGTAAAAAGAAAGATAAACTTCACCCGGGAACCGTCGTATTGATCGTTCCCTTAGCTATTTTTATTTATTTTTTCCGCTTTGTCGGAACAGAATTTACACCTATTAGGGAAACGTATCGATGGATCCCTTCATTACATATTAATTTCGATTTTTACCTAGACGGCTTAAGTTTACTCTTTGTCTTGCTTATTAGCGGAATTGGGACTTTAGTCGTTTTATATTCTGTTTTTTACTTAGACCGTACCGAGCGTTTAGATCAATTTTACGTCTATTTACTTTTATTTATGACAGCTATGCTCGGAATAGTATCTTCGGATAACATTTTTGCTCTTTACACTTTCTGGGAATTAACATCCGTATCTTCCTTTTTATTAATTGGATATTGGCACTTTAAAGAAAGATCCCGTTATGGGGCAACGAAGTCAATGTTAATTACTATCTTTGGCGGCTTGAGCCTACTCGGCGCCTTCGTTCTTCTTTATGTCATCAGTGGAACGAGTAGTATTCAAGGTATGATTGCCCAGGCAGACGTCATTGCCGAACATAAGTTTTTCCCTTTTATTATGGCATTTATTTTATTAGGAGCTTTTACAAAGTCTGCCCAATTCCCCTTCCATATCTGGTTACCAGATGCGATGGAAGCGCCGACGCCTGTCAGTGCCTACCTACACTCGGCGACAATGGTCAAGGCAGGGATCTTTTTAATTGCCAGATTTTTCCCGATCCTGTCACTACATGAAGCTTACTTTCCAGTCGTTACGACAGTTGGATTAATTACATTAGTTTGGGCTTCGTATATGGCCGTTCGTCAAACGGATCTAAAAGCGATTTTAGCCTTTTCTACCGTTAGTCAACTCGGAATGATCATGGCTATGCTCGGCTTTGGAACCGAAGTAGCAATCTTCGCTGCGATGTTCCACATTTTAAGCCATGCTACTTTTAAAGGAAGCTTATTTATGATTGCGGGTATTGTCGATGTCCAAACAGGAACTCGGGATATTCGTAAATTAGGACAATTATTTACTTTAATGCCTATTGCCGGAACGTTAGCCCTATTCGGTAGTTTATCTATGGCTGGGGTACCACTTCCCTTCTTAAACGGCTTTTTAAGTAAGGAATTATTCTTTGAATCGACCTTATCTCTAGAAGCAAGCGGTGCCTACGGTAGTTTTCTCGCAGGGGCTGTACCTTACATTGCAGTCTTTGGTAGTATTTTTACCTTTGTTTATTCTACATACTTATTCGTCGGCGTCTTCCTCAAACAAAAGGGTAAGGAACCGACTTATGATGCTAGCGTTAAGGAAGCACCTTTAGGCATGCTTCTTTCACCAGCTATTTTAGTTCTAGGTGTTATCGTTATTGGAATTTTTCCTAATGCTTTCAACGGTACGTTTATCGCCCATGCAGCAACGAGTATCGTCGGAAGTTCTGCCGTTGAAACAATCCAGTTTTGGCATGGCTTAAACACACCTTTTCTTATGTCTCTAACGGTTGTGCTTCTCGGTACGATACTTTTTGTTACTTTAAAACGCTGGGAACAAGTGTATAAGATCGTCCCAGGCAAGATACAGTTAAATCATGCCTACAATTGGAGTATTAAGGCTCTAGATGACTTACCAAAACGGATTACAAACTTTTATATGCGCGGTTCTTTGCGTAATTACATGTTAATTATTTTAGGTACAACCTTTGTTGTCTCCTTTATCTTTTTATTTATTACCGATGGCTTTGTCATTCGTTTCGATGACCTTGCGCCGGTAACGATTCTAGAATTAGTCGTTGTCTTTGCGATTACAGTTGCTGCTATAGCCACTGTTTTTGCTCGAAACAATGTTGCTGTGATCCTTATTTTAGGTATTACAGGCTATGGTGTAGCGATACTATTTGTCTTATATCGAGCACCGGATTTAGCCCTAACTCAATTAGTTATCGAAACGGTATCTATAACATTGTTTTTACTATGTTTTTACCATTTTCCTAAATTACGCCGTCGGACGGAATCTTGGAAAACTCGAACAGTCAACCTAATCGTTGCTGGCGGGTTCGGACTATTAATGACAGCTGTCGGTATCGCTGCCTTTAGTAGCAATGCTTTTGATAAAATTTCTGACTATTTTATCGAGACTTCTTTACCGATTGGTGGCGGCCGTAACATCGTTAACGTCATTCTCGTTGATATGCGAGGAATCGATACCTTGTTCGAAATTACTGTACTAGGAATCGCAGGATTAACGGTATACAGCCTCATTAAATTACGCAAAGATAAGGAGGCAGAGTAAATGGAAATTATCATCTCGATTTTGGGAGGCATTTTATTTGCTACCGGTGTCTATAACATTTTACAAAAACAACTGCTACGAATCGCTATTGGTACTGGTTTAATTTCCCACGGTGCTCACCTTTTTATCTTGACAATGGGAAAATTAAAGCGAGGACAGCCACCGATTATCCAAGAGGGGATTACTAACTATACCGATCCCCTCCCCCATGCCTTAATTTTGACATCGATTGTAATTAGTTTCGGGGTTACAAGTGTTGTGCTCGTTCTTGCGTATCGAACGATTAATGAAAATAAAACGGACAATATGGAGCAATTAAGGGGAACTGAAAATGAGTAACTTAGCAGTCATGCCAATTATTTTCCCATTATTTACGGGAATTTTACTAGTCTTTCTTAATAAACGAACAAAACTTGTACGTCATTTAGCAAAGTTAATGGCTCTCCTTAACTTTGCCTTAGCGATTGTTTTAACATATATCGTTTTTACCGAGGGTACCCTCGTCCTAGAAACAGGAAATTGGGTCGCCCCTTATGGGATTATCTTTGTTGCTGATACTTTATCAACCTTAATCATTTTAACGACGAGCATTATTACTCTAGCTATTGCTTGGATCGCTCCAAGGCTAGTACCAGAACGGAAGGAAAAATATTTTTTCTATGCCTTTATGTTCTTTCTCATTAGCGGGGTGTCCGGTGCCTTTTTAACCGGTGACCTATTTAACCTCTTCGTGTTTTTCGAGGTGCTTTTAATGGCATCCTATGGATTGATCGTACTCGGTGGTGAGAAAAAACAGCTTCGGGAATCCTTTAAATACTTACTCTTTAATTTATTCTCGTCCGTCGTTTTCGTTACTGCTGTCTCCTTCTTATATGCGGTTGTCGGTACGGTCAACATGGCCCATATAGCCGAACGGGTTCAGGAAATAAACCAACAAGGGGTTCTGACGACGATTGGTATCGTGCTCTTTTTCGTCTTTGCGACAAAAGCAGCCCTGTTCCCCTTGTATTTCTGGATGCCTAAATCTTATACTGTTCCAAACCCGATTGTTTCGGCCCTTTTCGGAGCCTTACTCACAAAGGTCGGGATTTATGCCATCCTACGGGTCTATACACTAATTTTTGTCGGTAAACAAGATATTACAGGGCCCTTCTTTATAACCGTTGCTCTCTTATCGATTGTCTTCGGTGTTATCGGCGCCCTATCTACAAATGACGTTAAATTACTCGTTGCATATAATGTCATTCCGTCGATTGGCTTTGTCCTTTTAGGTATTGGATTATTTAATGAGAGCAGTTTAAGTGGCTCTGTCTATTATTTAATCCATGATATGATTATTAAAGCGACCCTCTTTTTAATTGTCGGAGTGGTCGTCTATGTAGCGGGAACTTCTAATTTAACAAAAATGCAAGGCTTAATTCATTACTATCCGGTTCTTGGATGGATGGTATTTCTATCTGCCTTTATTCTTGCAGGAATTCCACCTTTTAGTGGTTTTATCGGGAAATTGCTCTTACTCCAAGGAGCAGCGGAAAATGAAGAGATATTCGTTATCATCCTATCACTAGCCATGAGTCTATTAATTCTATATTCTGTGATGAAAATATTTATTCGTGGCTTTTGGGGAGAAAAGGATCCAAATCACGAGCCGAAATCCTTAAAAGGCATGGTAGCTCCTATCTCCTTTTTACTGAGTATATCGATTTTCTTAGGAATCGGAGCAGAATTCGTCTATCCATACATCAACGATGTTGCTAGCTACTTATTAAATCCTGACGAATACATTTATACGGTTTTAAAGGAGTGAGCCGAATGGCATTTCAAATCGTAGTAAACCTATTTATATCTTTTATGTGGATGTTTTTAAGTGAGGACTATACTTTTCCAACGTTTTTATTCGGCTATATTATTGGAGCTGCCTTACTTTTTCTCTTAAACCGTTTTTTCTCAACACGTTTTTACTTATACCCGATTTACCGCATCATTATTTTATTTTTAATTTTCATTCGAGAGTTAATTCTTTCTAATATTTCAATCGTTAAACTCGTCTATAGCCGTGAACCTGATTTTGAACCAGGGATTTTCGAAATGCCAATTGAAGTGACGAAGGATTGGGAAATTACGCTACTTGCTAATTTAATTACTTTAACTCCCGGTACATTAACTGTAGCAATATCTGACGATAAGAAGCGTCTTTTCATTCATGCGATGGATATCGATGATAAGGAACAGTCAATCCATGAAATAAAAAACACCTTTGAGAAAGCCATATTGGAGGTAACGAGATGACAGAAGTATTAGCCCTTGTAGAAAAAGCATTGACGATTACAACGTTAATCAGTCTAGTCGGGATAGCCGTAACCCTCGTTTTACTAATTTACCGGGTAATTGTTGGTCCATCAAACCCGGACCGGGCAGCAGCCCTTGATGTTATTGGGGTATGTTTAATGGCTACTGTAGCTCTTTCTTCTATCCTTCTTGTAACGACACAGCTGAACGACGTCATTTTATTCATCGCAATTTTATCTTTTATTGGAACCCTCGCCTTAGCAAAATATATCGAAATGGGTGTTATCATTGATCGAGATCGGGATTAAAATAATCATGAATATAATCATCATTCTTTTGCTTTTGGCTGGAACCTTTTTTATCTTTTCTAGCGCTGTTGGAATCATTCGCTTTCCTGGAATTTATACAAGATTACATGCAGCGACTAAGGCACCAACCTTGGGTATTATTAGTATTTTGCTAGCTACTTTCTTCTTTTTATACGGCTCACATCAAATTATTAGTGGTAAATTGTTGCTAGCAATTTTATTTATCTTTTTAACCTCGCCAGTTTCTGGACATATGCTATCCCGAGCCGCCCACCGGAGTGGAATTAAACCTTACTTACGTCACCGTGAAGACGAGTACGAACGCTATATGCAAGAAAAATTAAAAGAAGAAAATTAACAAAAAATCTACGTCCCTTTATTTATAGGGCGTAGATTTTTTCATTGAGACAGGCACAATTCCGCCCTAGCTTCATATACTTAGATATAACGAATAGCTGCAGGAGGCGGACTGACATGTCATTATTGGCAACCGTTTTAGCGAAACTAGTGAAGGATACGTTACTTTTTGTATCTTATGTAAAAAACAATGCCTTTCCTCAACCATTGACCGATGAAGAAGAACAGATGTATATTGAACAAATGGAAAAGGGTAGCCAGGAAGCGAGAAATAAGTTGATTGAACATAACCTTAGACTAGTTGCCCACATCGTAAAAAAATTTAACCAACATAATCATTTAGCTGAAGATTTAATATCTATAGGAACAATTGGTTTAATTAAAGGAGTAGAGAGTTATAGACCTGGAAAAGGAACGAAACTAGCAACCTATGCTGCCCGTTGTATAGAAAACGAAATTTTGATGTTTTTACGAACTTTACGAAAACAACGAAAGGACATCTCCTTACATAGCCCTATCGGACAGGATCAGGAAGGAAACGAAATTAGTTTATTTGATGTGATCGAGGCTGAAAATGAAGACATTATGGAATATGTACAGCTAAATATGCAACTAAGAAAATTAAAGGAACATTTTAATGTGTTAGACCAACGGGAACAAACCGTCCTTATTTATCGGTACGGATTAAATAATGAAGCGGAACGTACCCAAAAGGAAATAGCCGATATGTTAGGAATTTCCCGTAGTTACGTATCTCGGATAGAAAAGAGGGCCTTACTTAAAGTATTCCGGGCCTATTATGACGACGAAAAAAAGCAAAAAAATAAAAAAGGAAGGGGATAAATCCCTTCCTTTTCTTCTATTGTAAAACTTTTCAAGATTATCTAAACCTTCAAACGAATGACAGCTTTCATTCTTTTATAATACGTAAAATTAAATCACTGCTGTTTTTCGCTGCTGTTTTTAAAAATTGATCGAAAGAGACGGCCGAGTCTTGTCCAGCGATATCCGACAATGCGCGAATAATGATAAAAGGTACATCATACTGATAACAAACTTGAGCAATCGCAGCCCCTTCCATTTCTGCCGCTAAAAGATTTGGAAACTTCTCTTTCACAAAGTGAACACGATTTGCGTCGCTCATAAAAGAGTCCCCAGTGGCAATTAAACCAATAGCAAAAGGTAAAGACATTGCTTTTAAGTGTTGACTAACCTTCTCTATCAAGGCAGCGTCTGCCTGATAAGTCGGTGGCATCTTCGGTACTTGACCATAACTATATTGAAAGGCCGTAGCGTCGACATCATGGTGCACGACCTCATCACTAATGACTAAATCACCGACGGATAAATTGTCAGAAAACCCACCAGCTGATCCGGTATTAATGACGAGATCTGGATTATAACGCTCCATTAAAATTGTTGTTGCCATCGCTGCATTGACCTTTCCGATACCGGATTGCAATAACACAACTTCCTTACCTTCAATCGTACCAGAATAAAAGGTACAATTGGCTATTATTGATTCTTCCAAATCATCCATATGGGCTTTAACATAAGCCACTTCTTCTTCCATTGCTCCGATAATTCCGTACTTCATTTAATACCTCCATTAAGGTCCAGTATACTCTTTTAATTTTTCAACTAAGGTAACTTGCCAGCCCTCTAATTCTACCCAGGATAAATGAACCCTAAATAAATCCTTGTTCGATTGATCTTTCACATTAGCGATTACTTTTTGCTCGCCACCGTTACCAATCCATAGCTCTACTAAGTCTTCTTCTTCTATATTTGTTACTTGTAAAACAGCTTTTCTTATTTCTTTACGATCCGTTGAACCATCTTCAAAATTCGTCGTATGAGGTTCGGATTGTTCTGTACCGATCGGTGGCCAATTACCGACATAGGCTTCGATTACATTTTCGTCTTCACTGTCAATATATTGAAGGACGACTTCTTCATCGAAGCTTTCTTCCGTATCCTCGTCTTCTGTCGGTTTAACAGCTTCCTTTTCTTCTTGAGAGACGAGGTCCTCAGATGCTTCCGATGCTCTTTGGGCTGGATCCGTACTATCTGTGCCCTTTCCAATTAGTAAAAGAAAAAAGACTAAGGATAAAGTTAAAAGGGCAAGAAGGCTGTATAATAACCTTTGATTTTTACGGCGTTTTTTTTGTCTTTCACTACGAGATGGATAATGAAAAGAATTCAAGCTTGTTCTGACCACCTTTCTTCTAGGGGACTTTTACTTCGGCCTTTCTATTCAATTTTTGTAATTTTAACCCGCATTTCTCCCGCCGGAGTAGGTACCATGACCTCGGCACCTTCTTCTTTTCCGAGGAGGCTTTTAGCAATCGGTGAATCGTTAGAAATTTTTCCTTCAAAGGGATCGGCTTCCGCACTTCCTACAATCGTATACGATTCTTCTTCTCCATCGGGTAATTCAATAAAGGTAACTTTTTTTCCAAGGGCGACAACATTTTCATCATCATTATTTTCAATAATGACCGCATTTCGGATCATTTTCTCTACTTGGGCAATCCTAGATTCAACAAAGGCTTGTTCTTCCTTCGCAGAATCATATTCAGAGTTTTCTGACAAGTCCCCAAAATCCCGAGCAATTTTAATCCGTTCGACCACTTCTTTACGCTTGACTGTTTTTAACGTATGTAATTCTTCTTCTAATTTTTGTTTTCCTTCTAATGTCATGTAATAACTTTTTTCCTCTGTCATTGTGCGACACTCCTTTTTTCTTTACCTAGATATAAAAATGACACACCTCGATGATTCAAGGTACGCCATAATTAACCTGTATTAAACTTTAATCGAAACGATCAACCCATCACCTACTGGTATAAGGGAGCTACGATAGGCCGGATCTTGTAACATTTGTTTATTAAAAGCCTTCAACCTTTTAATCATCGTCCTATAGCGACGTGGCACCTCTTCAGCGCCTGAAACATAGCCTCGAAACAAAACATTATCCGCAACGACGACGCTACCTTTTTTAAGCAATGGTGCTACACGTGCCATATATGTTTCGTACTGGCTTTTCGCTGCATCGATAAACACAAAATCGAAGGGGTCTTTTTTCTCCATTAATTCTTCTAAACGATCAACAGCATCCCCTTGTAGTATTTGAATTCGATTGCCCTTCGAATACTGAGCAATATTCTTCTTAGCGACATCTATCATGGTCTCGTCCTTTTCTAACGTTACGATTGTAGCTGATGGACAAGCATGATGCATACAAAGGGCAGAATAGCCAATCGCTGTACCTATTTCTAAAATGGTCGCTGGTTGATGGAGAGTAACAAGTTGGCTTAATACAGTCCTTGTTGGCCGATCAATGATTGGCACGCGATAGGTTTTTGCATAGCTTTCTAACGACTCTTGCCACGGTTCAGAAGGCGGCAAGATCGAATCTATATAGTTATTTGTGATATTTATATGTGCTCTTTGCATCATTTATATCAACTTTCTTTCTCGTTTTCCAGTTCATACCATTCGTGACGATATTCTTTTTTAATATGGTTATGTTCTTCCAATGTATCTGAATAAAAGGTTTCCCCTGAAGGCCTAGAAAAATAATATAGTTTTGTAAATTCTTCCCCTTCGGGCTCTAATACGGCATCGATGGCATCTAGACTTGGAGAACTAATTGGGCCAACTGGTAAGCCATCGATAACATAAGTGTTATAAGGGGTTTTGACTTTTATATCTTCATAAGTAACGACTTGTTTATGTTGTAAACCGTAAAAAGCGGTAATATCGCTTTGTAATTTCATATTTTTATTTAAGCGATTCATATACACTTGCGACACTTTTGGTCGGTCTTCAGAAAACTTTGCTTCCCTTTCAATGACTGAAGCTAAAGTTAGGATTTCGTGGACAGTAAAGTCGCTTTCTTCTATTAAACCTTCTCGTTCCTCAAGTCGTTTATTTGTTTCATTTACCATCATCTCTATTACTGCTTCAGGACTAATTTTTTCATCATAAATATCATAGGTTGCGGGAAAAAGATATCCTTCTAATGGATTGATGATATCTTTATTTAGTACTTCATCAGTAAGGAGATTGGGGTAGGTCTCAATCAACTTCTTTATAAACTGCTTGTCCTTTGCAGTTTTAATAAAATCTTTTTTACTAAAGGATAATTGTTTTGAAAAAATTTCCGCAATATCTTCTAAAGCCTTTCCTTCTGGAATCGTAATGCGATGGAGAGGTTCTTCAATTACTTTTCCGGTTTGTAATTCTGCTATCGTTTCTTGCACGGTCATACTCGGAGATAACGTATATTGACCAGCCTGAAAATCGACTTCGTTTTTCACTTTAAGATATAGACGGAAAATACGTTGATCTTTAATAATCCCATGTTCTTCAAGGATTTGAGCGATATCAGACATAGAAGAACCAATAGGAATTTCTACATCGACTGTTTCTGTACTTTTCGGTTCTACCGCACCGAGGGCTGATTTAACATACATATACAAAAAAATCCCTACAAAGCTAAAAAAGAGCAATAAAAAAGAAATTACCGCAAAGACTACTTTTCGTACGACCTTTGCCTCTTCAGCTCTTTCTATCAGTTGTGAATCGGTTATTGCGGTTTGCTTCTTATCCTTTGCCATTCTTTTGTAACCCCTTTATGATGTCTCCCGCATATCACTTTAAATAATACCATCTTCTTGTAAAGTTTCAATCGTTTCCTCAATCATTTCCCACTCAGCGTCATCCTCGATTTGAAAGAGGCGTAAATCATCTTCGCCGTCCTCTTCAATTCGGAAGACATATAAGTCCTGCTGTTCTTCTTCTTCCTGTTCTATAGGAACTAAAGCAACGTATGTTTTTTCATTGTCTTCTACTTCAAATTTGTAGAGGACATTAAATACGTGCTCATTTCCTTCTTCGTCAGGGATAATGATTCTTTCCTGCTGTTCCTGACCCATTTCTAATTACCTCCTTTATTTTTGTCTAAATAATTTTGTAAAATAATCGTTGCTGCTACTTGATTGATAACCTTGCTTCGTTTTTTTCTACTCATATCTGCTTCTAGCAAGGTTCTTTCTGCAGACATTGTCGACAGCCTCTCATCAAACAAAGTAACCGTTACATTGAAGACACGTTCGAGTCGTTTGGCATAAATTTTAGTGATCTCTGCCCTCTCCCCTAGACTGCCATCCATATTCTTCGGTAAACCGACGACAATTGTACTTACCTCATAGTCATCGATTAGTTTTCTTAAGGCTTCATCGGCAGAGGTCATATCATTTTCATCCCAATAAATCGTTTTTAAACCTTGGGCTGTCAAATGAAATGGGTCACTAATAGCTACGCCAATCGTCTTGGAGCCAACATCTAAACCTAATATTCTCATTTTAGCTCCTTCTGTATATCTTTTATATAGTATTTCACTAATTCTTCAATGAGTTCATCCCGTTCGATTTTACGAATCAAATTTCTAGCCCCTTTATAGCGTGGTATATATGCTGGGTCTCCTGAGATTAGATAACCGACTATTTGATTGATCGGATTATAACCCTTCTCTTTCAAGGCTTCATAAATAGTCATTAAAGTCATCTTTATATCGTCATTAAAGGAATCATCAGGAAAGCTGTATTTTACTGTTTTATCGATCGAACTCATGTTATCACCTCACTCATTTTACGGTCTAAACGTGGCTTCGGTGCTTTCTCTACTACATTTTACCACGTTTAGACCGTAATGAATAACTTTTTCAATTTTTATTTGAGTTCTTCGGCAATGTATGTTTCTACATATGCAAAAGCATCGTCTAGTTTAGAGGCATCCTTCCCTCCGGCTTGAGCCATATCCGGACGGCCTCCACCGCCACCGCCACAAATTTTTGCTACTTCTCGAATTAAATTTCCTGCATGTAAATTTCGTTTGACAAGGTCATCGGTGACTCCTGCAATAAATTGCACTTTTCCTTTATTCTCCATAGCCAAGAGAATCACGGCACTTCCTAATTTTTCTTTTAATTCATCTACCATATTACGCAATTGGTTCATATTGCTTGTTTCTATTCGTTCTGTAATTAGTTGTACCCCGTTAACCTCTTTTACTTGCTCATCTACTGAGGCCATTGCTTCATTAAGAAGGCGGGCATGGAGGGATTCGTTTTCCCTTTCTAATTCTTTCAGTTCTTCTAACACCCCATCGAGTCGTTTTAGAACATTATGAGGATCAGTCTTTAATTTAGCAGCGATATCTTGTAAGATGACCAATTCATTTTCAAAATATTCATAAGCTTTCCGGCTCGTTACGGCTTCAATCCGACGGGTTCCAGCTCCAATTCCCGTTTCCTGAACAATTTTAAATAGACCGATTTCTGCACTATTTTGAACATGGCATCCTCCACAAAGTTCGAGGCTGTAATCACCCACTTGAACTACTCGAACAACGTCGTCGTACTTTTCACCGAATAAGGCCATTGCGCCCATAGCCTTCGCTTCGTCGATTGGCATCGTTTTAATCGTTACTGGTAAATTAGCCCAGATCTTTTCATTTACTAATCTTTCAACCTTCTTCAAATCTTCTTCCTTTGGCGCTTCAAAGTGACTAAAGTCGAAGCGTAAACGATCTGCAGAGACTAAGGAACCAGCTTGATGAATATGATCTCCAAAGACATCTCGTAATGCTTGGTGTAAAAGGTGCGTAGCCGTATGGTTTTTAATAATATCTTTTCGATAAGCTTCGTCTATTTCGGCCGTCACAGTTTGGTTGGATGTAAGGGTACCGGATTCTACATTTACTCGATGTAACGGCTGTCCGTTAGGTGACGTTTGCACATCGACGACCTTCGCCCTCATACTATCGGTATAAAGATATCCAATGTCTGCAACTTGTCCACCGCTTTCTGCATAAAAGGGAGTACTATCTAAAATAACCTGTACCTCCTCCCCAGCAGACACTTCGTCCCGCAACTCTTCGCCATCAATAATGTGAAGGACAGTACTATTAACACGGTAGCTATCATAGCCTATAAACGTACTCTCACTCGTTAAACTAGTTAGAAGTTCGCTTTGAACTTGCATTGAATCCGTTCGTTCTCTAGCTTGCCGGGCCCGTTCCCGTTGTTTTTCCATTTCTTTTTCAAAACCAGCTTCATCGATCGTAAAGCCAAATTCTTCAACATATTCCTCTGTCAGCTCTTTAGGAAATCCATACGTATCGTATAATTTAAAGACTTCTTCTCCTGGTATAACAGATAAATTCTTTTCCCTTTCCTCTTTAATAATGGCATGGAGACGTTCTAATCCGTCATTTAAAGTTTCGATAAAACGTTCTTCCTCCACTTTAATTATGTTCATAATATGCTCTTCTTGTTCTTTCACTTCAGGGTAATAGGACACCATAATCTCACCGACCGTAGGGACAAGCTTGTACATAAAAGGCTCTTCTATTCCGAGGTTTTTAGCATAACGGACAGCGCGACGAATTAAACGCCGGAGAATATATCCTCTACCTTCATTCGATGGCAAGGCATGATCTCCAATCGCAAAAGCAACCGTCCGAATATGGTCAGCGATAATCTTAAAGGATGTATCTAAGACCGGATCTTTGCCATAGACCTTTCCAGAAATCTCTTCAGTCTTCTTAATAATAGGTAAAAACAAATCGGTATCAAAATTTGTCTCGGCATCCTGTAAAATAGAGACAATTCTCTCTAAACCCATTCCTGTATCGATATTCTTTTGCGGTAATAACGTATATGTATCATCGGGATTATGGTTAAATTGAGAAAACACTAAATTCCATACTTCTAAATAACGTTCGTTCTCTCCACCAGGGTATAATTCAGGATCTTCAGGATCATCTCCGTATGCAGGACCACGGTCGTAAAAAATCTCTGTATTCGGTCCACTTGGCCCTTCGCCGATATCCCAAAAGTTCTCTTCCAAACGGATGATTCGTTCTTCTGGTATTTTAATTTCCTTTAACCAAATATCATAGGCTTCATCATCTTCGGGATGAACTGTAACGGATAGACGGTCTGGATCTAGGCCAATCCACTTCTCGCTCGTTAAAAATTCCCAAGCATAAAAAATAGCTTCCCGTTTAAAGTAGTCCCCGATAGAAAAGTTCCCTAACATCTCAAAAAATGTGTGGTGACGAGCGGTAAAACCGACGTTTTCGATGTCGTTTGTACGAATAGACTTTTGAACGTTTACAATTCGCGGATTTTCAGGAACGATTGTACCGTCAAAATATTTTTTTAACGTCGCTACCCCGCTATTGATCCATAGTAAGCTCGGGTCGTCCTTTGGGACTAAAGAGACGCTCCGTTGAACTTGGTGATTTTTTTCTTCAAAAAAATCTAAAAACATTTGTCTCACTTGTGCAGATGTTAATCGCTTCATTTTTGTCCCTCCAAATTTATGTATCTAAGTCAACAATAAAGAAACTCAGCGTCTAAGGCCGAGCTCCACAAGTTAAATTCGTCTGATAATCCTTACATAAAGGTAAGCGAATAAATTTAAAGGAAGATTACCTTGTAAGGTTAACGTTAGTATATGAAACTGTCCTTTAATTGTCAATGCATTCCCCCTTTTGGCGAAGGAGGCTAAGAACGGCTGCCCGTAATACCATTGCTAAAGGAATAGCTAAGAGCATGGCTAAAATTCCACCGATTTCACTACTGATGAGTAAGAGCAGTATAATCACAATGGGATGCAAATTCGCTGTCTTTCCTATAATATAGGGAGATAGTAAAGAACTTTCGATAATTTGTACGACGATGGCGATTAAAATAACATAAATAACCAGTTGCCAAGAACTAGCCATAGCAATAAATACGGCAGGGATCGTCCCGATAATCGGTCCGAAGTACGGGATAATGTTCATCACACCCATAAAAACAGAAAGAAGGAAAGCATACTTTAAGTCGATAATTTTAAAAAGTACTAGGCTTAAAAGAGTAATGAAACTAGATAAAAGAAATTGACCACGAATATAAGCTCCAAAGGCTTCATGAATATCATCGAATAAACGTTGGAGTACTTTTTTGTATGGTGTTGGGATAAGACGGTAGCCAAATTGACGTACCCGCTCTTCATCTTTCAACATATAAAAGACTAAAACCGGTAGCATTAACAAACGAAGAAAATGGTTAAAAAACGAAAGGAATCGCTCCAAGCTTTGTTCTAACCAACCTTCGACTTTCCTTTCCAAGTTAAACATAAGAGAATCTAGGGGAGGATGTAAACTCTCCGGTAAAAAAGAAAGGGATTGATAAAAAGACCGGCTCATCGATTCATAAAAAATAAGCAAGTCTGGTAGCTGTGCCATCAATTCCTCTATTTCCATTATAAAAACAGGAGTGCCATAGTAGATTAGCATTGCTAAAAGACTACCGAAGAATAAAAATAAAACGAAAATGGCACTCGTTCGATGCATATTCAGACGTTCTACTAGGAATTTAACGATAGGATATAATACGTAGCTAATTAATAAAGCGATGAGAAAGGGTAAGATTATCTTCCCTAGAAAAACGAAAACCTTGCTCAAAAAAGGCTTGGCAATATAGAGCAATATCCCTAACAATAAGAGACTGACACTTACAATGAATAAACGAGCATAATTGTTCATGATGCAACCTACTTTTATTTTTAGTATACATCCCTTGAGGTAGGTTATACATCATAGGTTTTCACAAGAAATCGTAAGGGGATAAATTAGAAGGCTTAGCACCTTGGTCGGTATCCTCACTTACTTCTGAGCGCTCTTCCTCGAGTGTATTCGATACAGGTACGGCTTTCTCCGCTTCCTTACCATCTGTTAAATATTCATGCAAGGTTGTATAACGACTGTGGGTATCGATAGTGCGTAAACCTTTCATAAAGGCATCCATTTCTCCACAAACAATTAACGAATCCCGACTTCGAGTAATCGCAGTATAGAGTAAGTTTTTCCGTAACATGCGGCGATGTTGGGATACAACAGGTAAAATAACGTTAGGAAACTCACTACCTTGAGCCTTATGAATTGATATACAGTAAGCTAAAGTAAAGTTTAAATAATCTTGACGCTGATAGACGACCTCTTTATCGTCAAATTGTATAACGATTTTTTCCTTCCGATCATCGGTCTCTCTAGAAGAAAGGATATGGATAATTTTCCCTATATCCCCGTTATACACACCATCTTCTGGCTGATTGACTAACTGTAAGACTCGGTCCCCTACTCGATACGTCACATCGTTAATCGTCCGCTCCCGCTTACCAGTTTGTTTTGGGTTCATTAAAGCTTGTAGGTGACGATTAATATAATCAATTCCTGCCTTCGTTCGATACATTGGTGCCAGTACTTGTAAATTATCAAGATCCATTCCCTTTGCCTTCGCCCGCTCAAAAATTGACTCCAAGACATCGACGACTTGATAGGCCTCACACGCGATAAAACTAAAATCCTTTTCTTTGAAAATGTCTGTTTCAGTGATTTCATCCCGTTTAATTAAGTGGGCTAAATCAATGATTTTCGAGCCCTCCTTTTGACGGTAGACTTCTTCTAAACGGACGACGGGCAACGTATCGCTTGCTAATAAGTCCGCCAACACTTGTCCCGGCCCGACTGATGGTAGCTGATCTTCGTCACCAACAATTAAAACTTGCATACCTTCTGGTATCGCCTTGAACAAATGATATGCAAGAACGATATCGACCATCGAAAATTCATCAATCACGAGCAAACGCCCTTGTAACGGTTCCGCTTCATTTTTTTCAAAATAAAGGTTACCGTCCCAACCAAGAAGACGGTGAATGGTCATCGCCCGAAGTCCTGTAGACTCTTCTAGCCGCTTCGCCGCTCTACCAGTAGGAGCAGTTAAAATAAAGGGATATTCTTCTTCCCCTTTGTAATCATGCCGATGAAGAGAGAGATCGTGTAACTTTGCATAAGCCTTCACAATCCCTTTAACAACAGTCGTTTTTCCGGTACCGGGTCCACCAGTCAAAATCATCAAAGGAGACTGCATTGCTTTTTTAATCGCTTCATATTGTTCTGCACCGTAGCTTATTTTTTCTTCTTCTTCAATTTCACCGACTATTTCCATTAGCTCGGCATCTGTTGTATAATATTCCTCTTCTGCCTGCATCAATTGTTGTAAACGCTGGCTAAAGCCTTTTTCAGAAACGTATAAAGCCGGTAAGTATAACCTTTCCTTTCTTTCTTTAATTAGTTCCTTTTCGACTAAAGTATCGATGGCTTCATCAAGGGTGGCGTCAGATAATGTCGAAAGCGATAGGATATCCTTCATGACCTCTTTACACTCTTCTCTAGGTAAGTATACATGGCCATCGGTCGCCTTCTCTTGTAAGGCATGATAGCAACTTGCTTGAATCCGGCTCGGGTCATCCTTAGTCAATTGGTTCATTTCGGCAATCTTATCCGCATTGGCGAAACCAAAGCCTTCGACATCGAAAACAAAACGGTAGGGATTTTCTTTTAATAATGATAAAGTTTCTTCCCCATACAATTGATGTAACGTTTGGGCCATTTTTAAGCCGACACCGTATTTAGCAGCCTCGATAGCCACTCTTTCAAAGCCTTGGTTTTCTATCAAGTTTTTATATAAGCGTTCTTTCAACTTCGTACTAACGTTGGGAATGCGGTCTAACACGGTTTTATCTTGTAAAATTTTATTTACGGCTTGTTCCCCTAAGGCTTCGACAATTCGGGTGGCTGTTTTCTCTCCGATACCCGGAAACAAATCGCTCGATAAATACTTAATGACTGCCTCTTTTGATTTCGGGATATAGGTTTTATAGGAATCGATATCGTACTGTAAACCAAACTTCGGATGATTTACAAGTTGACCATAGAAAGTGTAAGTAAGACCCTTTTGCAGTTGGAGAAAGTTTCCTTTTCCGACGATTTCCTTTTCTTCATAGGCTTCGTTTGTATCCTTGATCTTTATTTTCACAATCGAAAAGGGAGCTTCGCTATTTTCATAGATCGTAAACACAACTTCTCCACGAATAAAACCTTGTGGCTCCTCGGTCACTTCCCTACCTCCTTTTACTCTTCCTTCTTCCTCATCTTATCTAAGGCTTGCTTGGCAAGGGTATGGTCCGGTTGAAGTTCTAATGTTCTTTGTAACAAAGAAAAGCCTTCTTCATAGCGATCTTTTTGAATCTTAACGATCGCTAAATTATATGTAGCATCAGCATGGTCTTGATCTAAACTTAGTACCTTTTTAAATACTTCCTCCGCCATAGAATAATGTTCTAATTTCGCTAAGGCTAGACCATATTGCATGAAATAAGTTAAATCTTCCTTTACTTCTGTCGCCCTCTGTAAAAAAGGAAGGGCGAGTAACGGATTATGTAAATGAATATAGGACATGCCAGTTAAATAATAAAGATGAGCATCTTCCATATTAAGGGCAATACAAGCACGAAAAGCCCGGGCTGCTTCTTTATATTTTCCTCTTTCGTAGTCTACAGAACCTAATCCATAATGGGCAGTCGCCATTTTCTCATCTAATTCCAAGGCCTTTAGAAAGAACTTCTCCGCCTCATCCAATTGTCGATGTTCAAAAAGTAAGCTACCTAAATTTACATAATGGAGTGGATTTTCCGGCTCCTTTTCTACTGCTTCTAATAGAAGCTGTACCGCTTCTTCTACTTTGTTTTCTGCCACTAATTCGGCTACTTGTTCCGCATAGCTCATTGTTACGCCTCCTTTAATGGCATAAAGACTATGCCACTAGTACCTAGCATAGTCTTTACCCCACATAACGTAAAGGTTTTTCATTTTTCATAATTCGATCGATTGTTCCTCCACCTAAGCAAACTTCTCCATCATAAAAAACAACTGCCTGACCAGGTGTAATTGCCCGTTGCTCTTCTTCAAAGGCTACATGAACCTTTCCGTTCTCAAGCTTTTCAACCCGCACAGGACTATCTTTTTGACGGTAACGGAACTTTGCAGTGCATGCAAAACTCTCTGGCACTTCGTTAATCCAATTTACATCGGTAGCAATCAAACTATCAGAATATAAATAAGGATTATCGCTTCCTTGTTCAACGAAGAGTGTATTTGTCTCTAAATCCTTACCTACTACGTACCACGGTTCCCCCGCTCCCCCAATTCCCAATCCATGACGCTGGCCAATCGTATAATACATTAAACCGTCATGACGGCCTTTAATTTCACCAGCCATGGTTTTCATTGGGCCTGGTTTAGCTGGTAAATATTCACTGAGAAAGGCTTTAAAATTCTTCTCACCTATAAAACAAATACCGGTACTATCTTTTTTATGGGCTGTTGCTAATTGATGCTCGGCAGCAATTTTTCGTACCTCTGACTTTTCTAAATGCCCAAGGGGGAAGAGAACTTTTTCTAAAACTTCTGTCGTCAATTGGTTTAAAAAATACGACTGATCCTTCGATGCATCCTTTCCACGTAACAACTCAACTTTTCCATCCCGACGACGAATCTGTGCATAATGACCTGTCGCAACATAATCAGCTCCAATTGAAAGAGCATAATCCAAAAAGGCCTTAAACTTAATTTCTTTGTTACACATCACATCCGGATTGGGTGTACGACCATTTTTATACTCGTCTAAAAAATACGTAAATACTTTATCCCAATATTCCTTTTCAAAATTGACCGAATAATATGGGATACCTATTTGTTCAGCGACACGAACGACATCTTCGTAGTCTAATGTTGCAGTACAAACACCGCTTTCGTCGGTATCATCCCAGTTTTTCATAAATACACCAACGACATCGTAACCTTGTTCTTTTAGCAACAGGGCCGCTACAGAAGAATCGACTCCTCCACTCATACCGACAACGACACGTGTCTTTTCTTTCACTTTTTCTCCTCCTTTCAAGCCTTCGTTAATCTTTTTACTACTTTCGCTACAATCTCCGCTGCTTTTTTAACATTCTCTTCATTGTTCATCGAACCAAAACTAAAACGAATAGAATTTGTAATCCGTTCGCTCCGCTTTCCAAACATGGCTTTTAGCACATGGGACGGTTCCAGGGCGCCAGCAGTACAAGCACTACCACTAGCAGCAGCGACCCCTTCTAAATCAAGATTAGTAAGAAGTACATCGGATTGTACCCCCGGAAAACTCAAGTTTAAAATTGTAGGTAGCGATTGACTGATCGAACCATTTACATAAAATTCAACGTCTGCATCCTTTAATGTTTTGATAAATAATTCCTTTAATTGACGGTAGTAAAGATTATTTTTTTCCTTGTTTTCCATAGCTAACTTCGCCGCTAAATAAAAACCATAGGCACCGAATAGATTTTCCGTTCCAGCACGTTTCTGCCTTTCTTGTAAGCCACCGTACTGCCTTTGACGAATAGGAGTTTCTTCATTGACATATAAAAAGCCAATCCCTTTCGGTCCATTAATTTTATGGCCTGATGCTGTAAGTAAATCAATTCCCATGGCTTTCACATCAAAATCAACTAAACTATAGGCCTGGACAGCATCGGTGTGGAAATATGCCTGGTGATCTTTCAACAATTCACCAATTTCAGCAATCGGCTGAAGAACGCCGGTCTCATTATTGGCTGTCATTACCGTAACTAAAATCGTTTGATCGGTCAATACCCTGGCTAGTTCCCTCACATCCACTCGACCTTCCTCATCTACCCGTAAATAAGTCACATGAAAGCCGAGACTTTGTAAATATTCCATTACATGAAGAATGGCATGGTGTTCTTGAGCCGTTGTAATTATATGATTCCCTTTATGTTCATTTTCTAACGCTGTACCAATTACTGCTAAGTTGTTGGCTTCCGTTCCCCCGCTTGTAAAAAGAATTTCTGAATCTTTAGCGCCTATCGTATTGGCTAGGTAACTACGAGCTTTATTTAGATAAGCTCTAGCTTCCCTTCCATAGGCGTGGATGCTCGAAGGATTACCGATCACTTTTTTTGCTAAATCGTGCATTTCTTCTAATACTGTTTCATTCACCGGGGTAGTTGCTGCATGATCTAAATAAATCAATCTAATCCTCCTATGCCTTAAATGTAAAACATATACTCGTCATGAGGTTCGTTATCATCGTACTTTAATAAATCTTCCAGTGTCGTCGTGTCGAGGACGTTTTTTATTACATCACGAATCTGTACCCAGAGGGCTTGTTGCGCTGGTTCTTCGTCCTCTAAGCCTTCCACGACGGTAATCGGTCCTTCTAGTACGCGAATGATATCGCCTGTCGTAATATCTTTTGGTTCTTTAGCTAAGGTATATCCTCCATAAGGTCCGCGGACACTTCGGATTAACCCCGCATTCCGGAGGGGAGTAGCTAGTTGTTCCAAATAATGATTAGACAAGTTTTTGTCTTCTGCTATCGATTTTAAAGAAAGGGGTCCCGCCCCATAATTTCTAGCAAGTTCAATCATAAGCGTTAATCCATAACGACCTTTTGTAGAAATTTTCAAAGTAAGCACCTCAATATTTTACTAAAGTTCCTTTGACCTATAAGCTTATTTATTTCTCATTTATTATAGCACGAACATGCTCCTTCTTGCATTTTTACGCATAAATCGATACGCTAAAGAAAATTGTGCCTATAAAGGATGTTGCAAATGATTAAAGAACCTTTATCCTTACGAATGCGACCAAATCATATCGATGAAATTATCGGTCAAGAACATCTACTTGGAGAAGGTAAAATGCTCCGACGGATGGTCGAATCTAACTATATTTCATCTATGATTCTCTTCGGACCACCAGGAACAGGAAAAACGTCGACGGCTTTTGCGATAGCCAAAAGTTTAAACCTTCCTGTCCGAAGTTTAAATGCGGTAATCCACCGAAAAAAAGACCTAGAAATCGTTGTAGAAGAAGCAAAAATGCTCGGCCATCTCGTCCTTATTTTAGATGAAGTCCATCGTCTCGATAAAGCGCGTCAGGACTTTTTGCTACCGCATTTAGAAGAAAATTTATTTACTTTGATAGGAACGACGACGAGCAATCCATATCACGCCATCAATCCAGCGATCCGTAGCCGAACACACCTTTTCGAATTAAAACCCCTTTCACAAACAGAAATTGAACTAGCTATTGAACGAGCTCTAACCGATAAGGAAAAAGGTTTTGGCGAGCGAAATATCACCCTGACCGAAGAGGCGAAACGCCATTTTGCAACGAGTTCTAAAGGCGATTTACGTGCGGTATTTAACGGACTAGAGTTAGCTGTTATTTCCACTCCTGAAAAAGAGGATGGCGAAATATATATTGATATTCAAGTAGCCGAACAGTGTATGCAGAAGAAAAGTTTTTCCCACGATAAAGATGGAGACTCCCACTACGATGTTTTATCGGCCTTTCAAAAGTCTATCCGTGGTAGCGATGTTAATGCTGCATTACATTACTTAGCTCGCTTACTGGAAGCCGGGGATTTAGATAGTGTTGGAAGAAGATTAGTTGTTATCGCATATGAGGATATCGGCTTGGCCAATCCCCAGGCTGGTCCCCGAACCCTACATGCCGTCGAAGCTGCCGAACGACTTGGCTTACCGGAAGCACGTATTCCATTAAGCGTTGCCGTCGTCGAACTAGCTTTGTCACCCAAATCAAATAGTGCCTACAAAGCTTTAGATAAAGCTATAGCAGATCTGAGAAAAAAAGGAATGGGGGAAGTTCCAGATCATCTTCGAGATGCCCATTATCAAGGGGCAGAAGAACTAGGACGGGGAATAGGTTATAAGTATCCCCACGACTATCCGAGCGGTTGGGTAAAGCAACAATATTTACCCGACCACTTAGTTGAAGCACGATACTATGAACCAAAAGACCAAGGAAAGTTCGAACGGGCTCTTAAGCAAATTTACGAAAATATCGAAAGGCAAAAAAGATAACTTTGGTACAAAACATTCTATAAGAATACTTTCTCCCCTATCAGCTTACTCTTTTTTTATAAGCTAGTATATTTTGAGATAAACAAGCCATACTGAATAAAAGAGAACAATAGAAATACACAACGAAGAAAGACATCTCAATAATTACTAGAAATATAAAAAGGAGTGGTATGTATCGTGACAAAAGTAAGACAAGACGCTTGGACCCATGAAGATGATTTATTACTCGCTGAAACTGTATTACGACACATTCGGGAAGGAAGTACTCAGTTAAATGCCTTTGAAGAAGTAGGTGATGCATTAAACCGTACCTCAGCAGCCTGTGGTTTCCGTTGGAATGCTGAAGTTCGTAATCGATATGTACAAGCTATTGAACTAGCCAAAAGACAACGGAAGGAAAAGAAACGTCGAGAAGCAAAGGCAAAGAAGCAAGCTGCGCAAGAAAAAAAACAAGGTTCATCAGCTAAGCAAACCCTCGTTTTAGAAGAGGACATTAACTTGAGTAAGGTGATTAGTTATTTACAAAGCTTACAATATGAATCACAGCACGGCGAGCGCTACAAGCAAGAGGTTGAAACACTAACAACCGAAAATAAAAAATTAAAAGAAGAAAAAGAAAAATTAGAAAGCGAATTAAAGAAAGTAAAAAAACGTCTAGAAACCGTCGAAGAAGATTATAGTGCCTTTATTCAAATTATTGAACGCGCAAGAAAGTTAACCTTACTCGAAGAGGAAGAGGCCTTTAAAGCCCCTAGCTTCCGCATGGATAAAAATGGCCATTTAGAACAATTAGGGCCTAATTAATGCAAAAGCTATGCTAAACTAGCAAACTGTCTCAATGAGGAAAATTAATTTACAATTCAGGAAGCAAAAAATAAGAACGGCGTAATTAATTACACCGTTCTTTTCTTTTTTGTTAATCGAATTACTCTTCATCGACAGTTTCTAACGCTAATTCCTCAAGCTGGCTATCGCTCACACGGCTTGGCGCTTGAGTCAAGAGATCTGTCGCAGATTGTGTTTTTGGAAAGAGTATAGTATCTCGGATGTTGTCCCTTCCTACTAAAAGCATGACGAGACGATCGAGACCTAAGGCGATACCACCATGGGGTGGTGCACCGTACTCTAAAGCATCGAGGAGGAAGCCGAATTGCTCCTTCGCTTCTTCTTCGGTAAAGCCTAACACCTCAAACATTTTCTTCTGCAATGTGACATCACTTATACGAATAGAGCCTCCACCGAGCTCATACCCGTTTAATACGACATCGTAGGCATCCGCCCGTACCGTTTCAGGACTTTCAGTTAATCGATCGATATCTTCTTCTTTTGGTGAAGTAAACGGATGGTGTAAAGCAACATATCGTTTTAAATCCTCATCGTATTCCACTAATGGCCAATCAACTACCCAAAGGAAGTTAAACTTCGTATCATCGATTAAATTCAATTCCTTACCTAAACGAACGCGAAGGGCTCCGAGGACATTATGAACGACCGCTGGCTTATCCGCACCGAAAAGAAGAAGGTCTCCATCTGCGACATCAGCCCGCTCCATTAAGGCAGAACTCTCATCCTCCGAGAAAAATTTAGCAATCGGTCCGGTAAGCTTTCCATCCTTCACTTTAATCCATGCAAGACCTTTAGCACCATAATCCTTCGCAAAGTCCGTTAAATCACCATCGATATCGTTTCTAGTGAACTGGTCGGCATTGCCTTTTACATTTAAAAGGGCGACCTTTCCTCCACTATTGGCTGGGCCACTAAAGACTTTAAATTCGCTATCCTTTACAATGTCTGTCACATCGATCAGTTCCATACCAAAGCGGGTATCCGGTTTATCAGAACCGTAACGTTCCATTGCTTCTTGATAAGTTAAGCGCGGGAAGGGGGTCTCTATGTCTTTGTCAAAGACTTCCTTCATTAGCCGTTGTAACATTTGTTCCGTCATCTTAATAATATCTTCGCTCGTCTGGAAGGCTACCTCTATATCTACCTGTGTAAATTCTGGCTGGCGGTCTGCCCGTAAATCCTCATCCCGGAAACAACGAGCAACTTGATAATACTTCTCAAAACTACTCATCATTAACAATTGTTTAAAAAGTTGTGGTGATTGAGGTAAGGCATAAAACTCCCCTTGATGAACACGGCTAGGTACTAAGTAGTCCCGCGCTCCTTCCGGCGTACTCTTCGTTAAAATTGGCGTTTCTAGCTCCAAGAAACCTTGTTCATTTAAAAAGTTCCGAATCGATTGGGTAATCTGATGGCGCTTTTTAAAGGTTTCCTGCATTTCTTCCCGACGCAAGTCTAAATAACGATATTGTAGGCGTAAGTTTTCCGATACTTCATCGGCTTCATGAATTAAAAAAGGAATCGGCTTGGATTTATTTAAAATCTTAATTTCCGAAACCGATACTTCAATCGTGCCGGTTTTCAACTTCGGATTGACCGTTTCAGGATCTCGTTTAATCACTTGACCTGTAACTTCTACTACGTATTCATTACGTAACGTATCCGCAATAGCTAAAGCTTCTTTTGAGTAGTCCGGATTAAAAACAAGTTGGACGATACCGGACTGATCTCGTAAATCGATGAAAATAAGTTCTCCTAAATCTCGGCGGCGATGGACCCAACCTTTTAAAATTACCGTACTACCTATTTGTTCTTCTGTTAATGTTCCAGCATAATACCTTTTCGTCATGCCTATTTACCTCCTAATTCTTTTACCATTACTTCAGTTAATCTTTGAAGGGATACTTCTTTTTCTTCTCCTGTATCCATAGAACGTAATTGGACAACACCTTTTTCAAGTTCATTTTCACCAATAACTAGTACATATTTCGCCTTTAGACGGTCTGCCTGTCTAAATTGAGCCTTGACTCCACGGTCTTGGTAGTCTTTATCGGCTTTAATACCTTCTTTTCGTAATTGTTGTAAGAGGCGAACTGCTTCGCTTTCTACCTTACCGGAACCAATCGTTACGATAAATGCATCGAGTCCCTTCGCGATGGGAAGTTCGATTCCTTCATGCTCTAGAGCAAGGATTAATCGTTCCATACCAAGCGCAAATCCTACCCCTGGTGTACGTGGACCACCAAACTGTTCGATTAATCCATCATAACGTCCCCCACCTAATAAAGTAGCTTGGGCACCGAAACCATCGGCAGTTCCCATTATTTCAAAAGCTGTATGGCTATAATAATCCAACCCTCGCACAAGGGTAGCATCGACGACATATGGGATGTCCATTGCATCTAAATAAGCCTTAACCTTCTCAAAATACTCCTTCGATTCGTCGTTTAAATAATCTAAAATTTTCGGAGCCGTTGCCATCGCAGGATGCTCTCGATCAACTTTACAATCAAGAACCCGTAAAGGATTTTGTTCAAGGCGTGATTGACAATCCTCACAAAGCTCTCCTACATACGGGGTGAAATGCTCAATTAAAGCCTGTCGATGACGTTTACGACTATCTATATCCCCTAAGCTATTGATGACTAGTTCTATTTGTTTAAGTCCCAGCCGCTCATAAATTCCCATAGCTAGGGCGATGACTTCCGCATCGATAGCTGGGTCTTCACTACCTAAAGCTTCAACTCCAAACTGATGAAACTGCCGACGACGACCTTCTTGTTGTCTTTCATAACGAAACATTGGTCCATTGTAATACACTTTAATTGGCTGATTTACCGCACCATGTAACTTCGCCTGAATATAGGCCCTTGCGACCCCTGCAGTTCCCTCCGGACGAAGGGTTAGACTCCGTTCGCTTCTATCGGAAAAAGTGTACATTTCCTTCTGAACGATATCTGTCGTTTCCCCTACTCCTCGTTGGAATACTTCTGTATGTTCAAAAATCGGCGTTCTAATTTCATGATAATGATAGGTTTCACATAATTGACGTAATTCCTCTTCGATATACTGCCAAAGGTTTGTTTCTTCAAACAATATATCCTTTGTACCACGTGGAGACTCAACTCTCATGGTTCATCCGATACCTCCTACTTCATTCTAAAAAATAAAAATCTCATCGCCTCTATTTCTTCTAGGAAATAAAGGGACGAGATATTCCCGCGTTGCCACCCTCTTTAATGGAAGCTACGAAACGAAAGGCTCCCATTCGCTTTCACAGTTAACGCCTGTTAACGTCTACCGCTCCTTAGAGGTTGTCTTTCACTAAATTTCCGTGTGAAAATAGTCTCAGCCACGCTATTTTCTCTCTGTGCACTTCCCTTTAGCTACTTTTCCTCTTCATCGGATTTCTAGTATAATTAAAATTTATCATAAAGTATCTATTAACGGTATGTCAAGCTAAAACCTAGAACCCTCTTATCTATTGAAGGATTCCATCTTTCGATTCAAGTATGAAAGTAACTGGGCCATGATTAATCAAGGAAACATCCATCATTGCACCAAATTCACCGGTCTCAAGCTGAACCCCTTGTTCCTTTACATACTCGTTAAAACGTTCGTAAAGACGTTTCGCTTCTTCAGGCTTTGCTGCCTTTGAGAAGCTCGGACGTCTCCCTTTTCGTACATCGCCATATAAAGTGAATTGCGATACCGATAAGAGGGCACCACCAACATCGAGAAGGGAATGGTTCATTTTCCCGTTTTCATCTTCAAAAATTCGTAAGTGAACGAGTTTGTTAACAATCGTTTCGATATCCTTTTCAGTGTCTCCCTCAGCTATGCCAAGGAGGACGAGAAGACCATGGTCGATTTCTCCTATAACTTGGCCATCGACCGTTACGTTTGCTTTTTTTACCCGCTGAACAACCGCCTTCACTTCTTTTCCTCCTTTCTAAACTCCTAGCTTAAGGTTCTCGTTACGGCATAAATGTCTTTCACCTGTTTAATACGGTTAACCACATGCTCTAAGTGTTCTGTATTACGTATTAAAACGGCTAATTGAATGTGGGCGATTTTATTTTGATCGGCCCGACCATTCACGGAAGAAATTTTTACATTCGTTTCATTAACGACTTGAAGCACATCGTTTAAAAGGCCGTGGCGATCGTAACCTGAAATTTCTAAATTAACGTAATAATCTTTCATACTATATTTTGGATTTTTCCAACGAACGGTTAAAAAACGTTCCTTATCTGGCTCCGCCTTAATATTTGGACAATCCTTTCGGTGAACCGAAACGCCCCTTCCCTTTGTAATAAAACCGATAATATCATCATAAGGTACAGGATTACAACAGCGGGCTAAGCGAATGAGGATATTGTCGATTCCTTCAACCTCAACCCCCGAATCTACTTTAGAAAGAGATGTATTTTTACGCTCTTTTACAGTAGACTGTACCTCAGATATTTTCTCAGCAAGGGCCTGCTCAGACTCCTGTTCCTTACGAATCTTTTCTGTCAAACGAGAAGCTATTAAAGAACCCGAAATCCCTTGGTATCCAATCGCAGCGAATAGCTCATTTTCATCGACAAAATTATACTTTTTACAGGTCCGGCGCAAGTTTTCAGCCGTTAAAACTTCCTCTGGTTTAAAACCGAGATCACTGATTTCTTGCTTGAGCATTTCACGACCCTTTTCAATATTCAACTCTTTTCGTTGCTTTTTGAAAAATTGTTTAATCTTACTCTTTGCTTGAGAAGACTGAACGAGATTCAACCAATCTTGCGACGGGCCATAAGAATGACGGGATGTAATAATTTCTACGATATCGCCATTTTGTAATTGATAGTCTAAGGGCTCCATCTTGCCGTTCACTCGAGCTCCTACGGTCTTATCACCAATTTCTGTATGAATACGATAAGCAAAGTCAATTGGTACAGAACCCTTTGGTAGTTCAATTACATCTCCTTTAGGAGTGAAAACATAAACCATATCCGAAAACAGATCAATTTTTAAGGATTCTACGAACTCCTCAGCATCCTGAGTATCTTGTTGCCATTCTAAAATTTCCCTAAACCAGGATAAGCGCTTTTGTAATTCCTTTTCCTTCCCTGTGACCTGCTTCCCTTCTTTATAGGCCCAATGGGCAGCGATACCATACTCCGCAATCTTATGCATTTCTTTAGTGCGGATTTGTACTTCTAACGGCTCCCCTTGAGGACCAATGACCGTCGTATGCAAGGACTGATAAAGGTTGGCCTTTGGCATCGCGATATAATCTTTAAAACGTCCTGGCATCGGTTTCCAGCACGTGTGAATAATCCCTAAAGCTGCATAACAATCTTTAATACTATTAACGATGACTCGAACGGCCAACAGATCATAAATTTCACTAAATTGTACCTTTTGTTTCTTCATTTTACGATAGGTGCTATAAATATGTTTTGGCCTACCGGATATCTCGGCTTCAATCTTCACTTCAGCCAACTCTTTATCGATTGCTTGGATTGCCTCATCGATATATTTTTCCCTCTGTTCACGCTTCTTGCGAATGAGGGTGACGATTCGATAATATTGTTGAGGGTTTAAATAACGTAAAGCTGTATCTTCCAACTCCCACTTAATTTGTGACATCCCTAAGCGATGGGCTAAAGGGGCAAAAATCTCTAGCGTCTCCTGAGAAATACGACGTTGTTTCTCCTCAGGCAAATGACGTAACGTCCGCATATTATGCAGACGGTCAGCAAGTTTAATTAAAATCACGCGTATATCCTTTGCCATCGCTATAAACATTTTACGATGGTTTTCCGCTTGAATCGTTTCTTTAGACTTATATTTTAATTTACCTAACTTTGTCACACCGTCGACGAGCATGGCTACTTCCGCATTAAAAGCCTCTTCAATATCTTCCAAAGTAACATCGGTATCCTCTACAACATCGTGCAAAAGCCCTGCGATAATCGTCTCGGCATCCATTTCTAAATCCGTTAGAATGTACGCAACTTGCACCGGGTGGATAATATAAGGCTCACCGGATTTACGAAATTGGTGTTCGTGGGCTTTTTTTGCAAAATGATAAGCCCGCTCAATTTCTTGAACATCTTCTTCAGTCAAATATTCACTTACCTCACGAAGTATGTCATCGATCGTCATCGTTTTATCCTTGGACACATGATCACCTTTATCATTCATTTTAATCATATCTCATTAATGTTAACACATCGTATCCTTCTAATTTCTGCTTACCTTCTAAATAACCAAGCTCAATTAAAAAGGCACAACCTACCACATTGCCACCTAATTTTTCTACCAGTTGAATCGTCGCTTCAATCGTTCCACCGGTAGCTAATAGATCATCGGTAATAAGTACCCGGTCACCTTCCTTAATAGCATCTTTGTGGATGGCCAAGGTATTTTTACCGTATTCTAACCCATACTCGACTTCAATGACTTCTCTAGGCAATTTCCCTTTTTTTCGTACAGGCACGAAGCCGACACCTAAATCATAAGCTACGGGACAGCCGATAATAAATCCTCGAGCCTCTGGACCGACAATAACATCGACATCCTTTTCCTTGGCATAGGTGACAATATCTTGCACGGCTTTATGGAATACCGGCCCGTTAGCCATAAGCGGTGTAATATCTTTAAATTGAACCCCTTCCTGTGGCCAATCTTCAACAATTTTAATATGCTCTTTATAATCCATGAATGATTTCCTCCTCATTTACTACGCCAACATGTTGAATAAACCATTCTTTCAATTCATGTTGTGATGAGTAATATAATGTTTTTTCTACTTCTGCCTGGCTCAGTCTTCGTTGATAAGTTGCTGAGGTATGTAAGGCTTGTTTTTCTGGTTGTCTATTTAATCTGATTACTTTATCTTCAACAAAGATAAAATTCAAATCATAAAAAACTCTCAAAATAAATGATAACTGTTCTTTTGGTAAACGCAATTGTTTTATCATATTAGGAAAGTGTTTCCTAAGATCAAACTCTTGAAAACTAGCGATATAAAGGTACACTTGTTTAAACTGCTCTCGACTTGGAATCGTTTGTATAAAAGCATCCCGAGCAACATGATAGGCAACGTGTACCGATTGGGGCTTCGTCTTTTCTACGATTCTTCCAAGGCTTTCTAAATCTGGAGGTAGGTCATACACCGTTAAAAGCTCTGTTTCTACTATGGAATCTAGGGCTGTCTCATAGGTGATTAATTGTACATGGTCATAAGCCATAAGTTCTTTAACTTCTTCTAGATTATGGCACAAAAAAGTATGGTGGGCATACTGGCGAACATAAGGCAATACGTTAGATAAATGCCTTTTCCCACGGTCATCGAAAAGTTGCCACTCTGCTACCGCTAAGTCCTCCAATAAAATCTGCACCGTCGTTTGTCCATTCCACTCGTTTATTTGAAGTTCTCCAACGAGGGAGACTGTACTATGTTTAGCAATATAGGGAGCTACGTGGCCTAATTGGAAACCGATTGCTTCTATCCGTTGATTTCCTTGTTGAAATTGTAATTTTAAATGGCGTTGATCCTGTCCTATTTGCCTTACTTGACTAGGAATCCCCTCAAGATAAAAAGTAGGTCGTTCGTTTTCCACACCGAAAGGAGCGAGCTGCTCAATTTCATGCACGAGGGTTTCGTTAATTTCTTCTAAACTTAATGCTATATCAATTTCAATTTCCTTTTTCCCAATTACACCAGAAAAATTCGTCTCCATTCTTTCTTCTAAAAACGCATGGATATCGGAAAAGTTTTCTTTAGGAAAACTCATACCGGCTGCCTGGGAATGACCTCCAAACTTCGTAAAAAGAGAACGGATATCCATTAGGTTTTCAAACAAATTAAAGCCCGGAACGCTTCGAGCGGATCCCTTCCATTCCTGTGTCGTTTCATTTAATGTTAATAACATTACTGGTCGATGATAACGATTCACTAGGCGGGAAGCAGCAATTCCTAAAACTCCTTCATGCCAATCCTCCTGCGCTAACATGATAAAGCGATGGCTTTCGTCTACTTGCCGTTCCGCTTCATCGACTATATTTTGAACGATTCTTTGCCTTTCTTGGTTCAAGCTTTCAATCTCTTCGGCAATCGTTTCGGCTTCTAGCGGATCTTCTGTCAATAAGAGCTCGACGGCCAACATCGCATTTTCTAAACGGCCGACGGCATTGATGCGTGGGCCTAAGACAAACCCTATATCTCTTTCGGTAATTTTACCGTCTAGTTTTGCTACATGACATAATTGTTTTAAACCGATATTTTCCGTTCGTTGTAACACTTTTAAGCCTTCTGAAACGAGGATACGATTCTCTCCAGTTAAGGGAACGAGGTCAGCTACGGTTCCTATCGCGGCAAGATCGAGAAGAGCATGGGCTTCTTCTCCTAATAGGTAATGGGCTATTTGCCAAGCAATACCTGCACCAGCCAAAGGTTTAAATCTGTAATCAGGTGAAAGATCAGGGTGAATAATTGCGTAAGCTTCTGGTAACTCTTCCTGAATTTCATGGTGGTCGGTGACGATTACGTCTATCCCTAAGTCATTCGCCAAACGAACTTCATCGATATTCGCAATACCATTATCGACCGTAATAATTAAGTCTACAAAGTCAGAAGCAAAACGCTCAATAGCTTTCTCATTCATACCATACCCTTCTGAAAAGCGGTTAGGAATATAAAATTGGCAATCGATTCCTAAAGCCTGCAAGGTCTTGTACATAATCGTTGTCGATGTGACTCCATCGGCATCATAGTCCCCATAAATGACAACGGTTTCCCCATTTTCCTTTGCCTGCTTTAGCCGTTCTTTCACTCGATCAATCTGATCTAGTTGAGCAGGATTTTGGATATCTTTTAAGCTAGGATATAAAAACTTCTCCCGCTCCTCTGCATCGGTCATTCCCCTTGTGCGAAGTAAAAAGTCTACTACCGATTCACCTTCATAGCCCCCTCTTTCCTTAGCTCTCGGAGAAAATGTCCAAATTGCCTTACTTTTTAACATGCTGTCACTCCTTATAAATTAGGCGCACAACAACACTTATTCCTCTGCCGTATCTTCCTCTGCTGAAGATTCGCTTTGCGACGCAAGTTCCGTCTGTCGCTTTAACGCCTTTTCTAAATAAGTGACTCGTTGTTGTAACTGTTTCTTCTCCCGATGTAAACTAACATATTTTCCAACACCAAAAATAACTGTTACAAGACTACCTAAAAGTACAGAAAATAAAATAATGAAGATCAAAGGGGATTCCCCTTGCCAAACTAAGACATTTACCCCTACCGGATCGACATTTAAAACAGAAATAACAGAAATAACAATAATAAAAAATATAGCTAACAACACATAGGTTTGCTGTTTCATATCATTTAAACCCCTTTGATAAATCGAAAGTACCGCAAGGAAGGCTCTATCTTCAGACAGAAGATAGAGCAAAGAGATTACACTTGTGGCCCTTCAACTCTTTTTCTCTTACGGAAGTCTAAAGGACGTTGCTTCAGTCGCTTTCCTCTCCACACTAGCCATAGTTGAGAAGCTAAAAAGAGTGAAGAATACGTTCCTGCAACGAGCCCGATGACAAGGGCAAGGGCGAAACCGAAAATTGACGGTGCGCCTAAAAGCATAAACGATAGGACGGCTAATAAAGTTGTCGTTGTCGTATTAATACTGCGCATAAAGGTTTGAATTAAACTTTTATTAATTATTTGCGCTAATTCCTTGGCAGATTTAATTGGTTTATTTTTCATTCGGATATTTTCCCGAATTCTATCAAAAACAACAATCGTATTATTGATTGAATAACCGATGATGGTAAGAATCGCCGCAATTATTGTAACATCGAACTCGATTCTCGTCACACTAAAGACTACTAGCATGAAAAACACATCATGTAAAAGAGCAATAATAGCCGTTAAGGCAAAGAATATTTCAAAACGGAAAGTAACATATAGAATAATCCCTACCGATGCAATCATCAGAGCATAGATCGCATTTTTCACAAGTTCTTCTCCTACGATAGGTGAAACGATACTAACATTCGGTTCGTTACCATATGTTTCTGTAAAATAGTCCTTTACTTCTTTTAATTGTTGATCATTTAGGACCGTGTCATATCGGGTTACAGCAATTTCATTATTTTCACCAGAGAGAACTATGACCTTCGGTTCTAACCCTAAAGCTTCAAAATCCGACTGAATCTTTTCCTCGGTCAACGGTTCCTCAGCTAAAATCTCAATTCTTGAACCGCTTGTGAAGTCAATACCTGGATTGAGGCCTAAAAAAGCTAAGGCCAAAATACCAAGAACAAGAAAGGTTGACGTAAGCATAAAAATCTTCCGACGGTGTTTTACAATATTCGGTGAACGATTGAAAATCGTCGGCTCTATTTCCTCACTTGTATCAAGGGATTGAATTTCTGAAGCTTTAACTCCGAACCATCCCTTTCTTTGATTTAAGAAACCACTTTCTACCCAGAGTCCTAGAAGCAATCTCGTTCCATAAACGGCTGTTAAAAAGCTTACGAGAATACTTACAATCAACATCGTAGCGAAACCTTTAACTGAACTTGTTCCAAAGATAAAGAGAACACTTGCGGCTAACAGGGTAGTAATATTAGCATCAAGAATCGTGACGAGAGAGCTTTTACCGCCGGCTTTAAAGGCCGTCCGCACAGATTTTCCTCGACGTAACTCTTCCTTAATACGCTCAAAAGTAAGTACGTTAGCATCTACAGCCATACCGACTCCAAGGATTAAAGCGGCAATACCCGGTAAGGTTAAAACCCCATTCATCAATTCAAAAACTAATAAAATAATATAGATGTAAATGGCAATATTAATCCCAGCAATGAAACCAGGAAAACGGTAGACCGCTAGCATAAATAGAGCAATTAAAATAACGCCGACAATCCCGGCAAAAACAGTTTTATTGAGGGCTGTTTCCCCAAACTGGGCACCTACCGACGTCGAATAGATTTCCTTCATATGTACGGGTAAGGAACCAGCATTAATAATATCCGCTAATCGCTGGGCTTCTTCCACCGTAAAATCTCCTGTAATCATGACATCGCTCGTATACAATGGTTCACTTACGGCCGGAGCTGAAATAAATTTCGGCTCCTCTTTCTCGATCTCTTCTTTAAAAGAGTCGCCTTCTTTATAATCCAACCAAATAACAAGGAAGTTTTCTGGAGCCATTTCTAACACTTGCTCCGTTACCTTTCCGAACTTATTTCCATCTTTTAATTTTAAGGTTACAATCGGTTGGTTTGTTTCAGCATGGAAATCTTGGCGAGCACTACCTTCCTTCAGGTCGCTACCATCTAGCAGTACTTCATCGTTTACATCGCGGAAAGTTAGTAAGGCTGAAGTCGATAACATGTCGCGGGCTTCCTGTTGGTTCTCTACTCCTGCTAACTGAACGCGAATCCGATCTTCTCCTTCGATATCAATGACCGTTTCACTGATACCGAGACGGTTAACCCGATCGTTTAAAGTTTGAACCGTTGCTTCCAACAAGACCCGATCTACTTCTTGATCTTGATCGATTGGCTCGACTTCATACAAAATTTCAAATCCACCTTGTAAATCTAGTCCGAGATTGATTTTTTTGCTAATATCTACGATCGTCGTACTAATTAAGGAAGCAAATAAAACGACAATCAAGATAAAGGCGACTATTCTACCTCTTTTTTTCATCTTTCATTTCCTTTCTCTTAGAAGTATTTCTTTACGATTCTCGTTCTGCTTGCATAACTGCTTGTATAGAAGCCATCAATTCATCGTCGGGCTGATCCTTAGACTGTTGAATGGAATCGATTGCTAAATAATCCATGTACGTATGTACTTGTAACTGGAAAATATCCGCCACTACTTCATAAAGTCGCTTTATACGATCTTTTTTCCAAATATATTCTTCCAAACATTTCCATATATCCTCGGCATCAATTTCTTGGTATCCGAGCATGGCGAACTCCTTCTCCTTACTTTTTAAAACGATATAAACCTTCTCTTTCCATTCGCTAACGGGTTTAGCTTCCATCGAAGTTTTTCCCCCTTTATCTTTCTTCCTCACCCTAGGTACGAGCAGGATTCCTTTAATGCTTGGCATGCTTGACCATACCCCTTGCATATACATAGAACGAATAGCTCTAATCGAGGTGAAAAAAGCAGGATGTCTAAACAATCCTTTCTTCACGGAACGTTACTATTAATTATCGCAGGGATGATTACCCGAGGACTCGGTTTCGTCAATCGAATTGTCATTGCCCGCTTAATGGGTGAAGAGGGTGTTGGTCTTTATATGATGGCCATGCCATCACTCTTTTTGATGATCACCTTAACACAAATTGGTTTACCCGCTGCTATATCGAAACGAATTGCAGAAGCAAATGAAATAGGTGATCACCAAAGGATTAAGCAAATTATGACTTTCTCCTTTTTTATTATAGCATGTACAAGTATTATTTTTACGATTAGCATGTTTTTCCTTGCACCCTTTGTAGCTAATTATTTAATGACCGATGAACGAACGCTCTATCCTCTCTATGCCGTTTTACCGAGCATAAGTGTCATCGCCTTTGCATCGATCATTAAAGGTTACTTTCAAGGGATGCAAAACATGAAACCCCAAAGCATTGCTATTATTCTTGAGCAGATCGTGCGAATCCTATCGATTTATTTTATTTTGAAAGCACTCCTGCCGTACGGTGTCGAATTTGCCGCAATGGGAGCAATGATTGGGGTATTTATCGGAGAAGTCGTTTCCTTAGCGTACTTGTTTTACTTATTTAAAAAGGAAAAAACTATCCCTATTCGCCGTAACTTCCTCCCGACCTTACGAAAAAGTAAAGGTATTACAAAACAACTA
This sequence comes from uncultured Pseudogracilibacillus sp., assembly GCA_937974845.1. Taxonomy (GTDB): domain Bacteria; phylum Bacillota; class Bacilli; order Bacillales; family Amphibacillaceae; genus Pseudogracilibacillus. The sequence goes on from CALJVC010000020.1 coordinate 46,971, forward strand.
TTTTCAATAGCCTTACCAAATACAGGAAGTCGATTTATCAGTTCAATTTCAAACTTCTTCGAACCAATTTTAGTCTCCCAAAGTTTACGTATCGCTGGACTTTCTACCGTGCAAGCGACAAGGAAATATGGAGAATTAACCGGGTATGCAATGCCTTTACTTTACTTACCTACTTTTATAACCAATTCCTTATCGATTGCCCTTTTACCATCGATTTCCGCTGCAGATGCTAGCGGAAACCGATCGCTTGTCTTCTACCGTATTCATCAAGCGATTCGTATTTCATTTGCTTCTGGCGCCTTAGCAACGATTATTCTTACCTTTTTTTCCATACCCATTCTAACACAAATGTACGGTACAAGTAATGCAAGTCAATACATTATTATCATGGCTCCTTGCTTTCTATTTTTATATATTCAAGCACCCTTACAAGCAGCTCTCTTTGCCCTCGACTTAGCAAAATATGCAATGCATAATAGCTTTTATGGATCTATTATTAAATTCACTCTCTTATTCTTATTAGCCTCCCATCCTAAGATAGGCATTTTTGGTGTTGTCATTGCCTTAAATACAACTGTTGTATTAATTACCTTGCTCCATTTGTACATCTTACATCGAGAAATAGGCTTTATGATTGCGGGAAAGGACCTTATAAAAATGCTCTTACTTTTACTTCTCACTGGAACAGTAACTTATATATTTAAACTTAGCTTCAATACTTATCTTTCTAGTCCGCTTGCATTACTATGCATCTTCCTTGCATTAACAGTCATCTATATGGGATTTCTCGTTTTACTACGCTTTATTACTCGTGAAGAGCTAAAACAACTGCCCTTCTTTAAGCAACTATTTTAAAACCATGTCTATTTTTACTAAAAAATGAATAACAATAAAATAATACAATATCTTGAATAAATAATAAAGGAGGTAGATTGCCTTGCGTACATCCTTTTTTCGAGCAGTTTTATATGGTTGGATGACAATCCTCCTCGCACTGCTTATCGCCAGCGCCTTCCTTGCTCTGATTATACGTTTTTCAAAGGTAGGTGAAACGGCCTTAGCTACCATGGGGCTTATCGTAGCTATCATAGCTTTGTTTTTAGGCGGTCTCTTCGCCGGCATCAAAGGAGGAGCAAGAGGGATTGTTCTCGGGATTCTAACAGGCGGTGGCTTTACCCTATTAACTTTTTTAATACAATATTTAGGCTACGATGAGCTGTTTAGTTTCAAACAACTTCTCTTCCATTTTGCCTACATAGTTAGCGCCATAATCGGTAGTATTCTTGGGGTCAATATCGTCCAAGAAAAACATACAGGCTAAAGGAGCGAGCCCATTGATATTAGCAACTTTTCAACAAGTGTAAAGGGCAACTTTTAAGTTGTCCTTTTTTTAATGGAAAAGGAAAGCGCTCCTTACAAAAATCCTAGTTTTAATGCTACCATAAGAAAAACTGGACGATAAGGAAGCGAGCTCTTATAGCCTGCATTCCTCCGTCCAGTCTCAAAGTCCTTTATGAATCTGATTTTACCTCGCGGACAGCTGCCCGATCGTAGGTTAATTTTGAATTGTTACATAAAATGACGACTTTATCATCATCGATTGCGTCAATTTTCCCATGTAAACCGCCAATGGTGACAATCTCATCACCTTTTTGTAAACCCGCCTGCATTTCTTGCACTTGACGCTGTCTCTTTTGTTGAGGACGAATGAGCAAGAAATAGAAAATTAAAATCATAAAAATTAGCGGTGTTAATTGTAATAGTAATTCCATCTAAGAACTCCCCTTCCTAAAAGTTTTTAGCATCCGCTCGATTAAAGCCGTATTGTTCAAAGAATTCATCTCTAAAGTCTAATAACCGATCTTCCCGGATGGCTTGACGGACTTGCTCCATTAATTTTAACAGAAAATATAAGTTATGATAAGTGGTAAGTCTAAAACCTAAAATTTCATTCGTATGAATTAAGTGACGAATATAGGCACGACTATAATTGCGACAAGTATAACAGTCACAGTGCTCGTCTAAAGGAGAAAAGTCCCTTGCATACTTAGCATTTCGAACGACTAATCGTCCAGTAGACGTCATACAAGTACCATTACGAGCAATCCTTGTCGCGAGGACAGAGTCGAACATATCGATACCACGAATTGCTCCTTCAATCAAGGCGTCGGCAGACCCTACCCCCATTAAATAACGTGGCTTATTTTCCGGAACAAAGGGGAGGGTTTCTTCTAAGACTCGATACATGATATCCTTCGGTTCCCCTACCGATAAGCCTCCAATTGCATAGCCTGGAAAGTCCAAGGAAACTAAGTCCTCAGCACTTCTTCTACGTAGATCAGCAAATTCCCCACCTTGAATGATGCCAAATAGAGCCTGTTCCTTCGGTCGACGATGGGCCTTTAAACAACGTTCAGCCCAGCGAGAGGTCCGGGCTACAGACTGTTCCATATATTCATAGCTCGCTGGATATGGTGGGCATTCATCTAGCACCATCATAATATCAGGACCTAAATCATTTTGTACTTGCATCGCTACTTCCGGTGAGAAAAATAGTTTCTCCCCGCTCAAATGATTCCGGAAATAAACACCTTCTTCTTTAATCTTTCGCATATCGCTTAAACTAAAAACTTGAAAGCCTCCGGAATCCGTTAAAATAGGGCGATCCCAATTCATAAAGGAATGGAGTCCCCCGGCTTCTTTCACGATATCTTCACCCGGTCGGAGCCAAAGATGGTAAGTATTAGATAAAATAATCTGAGCATTGATTTCCTTTAGCTCTTCAGGCGACATCGTTTTTACCGTTGCTAATGTACCCACAGGCATAAAAATTGGTGTATCGAAACTACCATGGGGAGTATGAACCTTTCCTAAACGGGCACCTGATTGTTTGCACGTTTTAATTAATTCATAAGTTACCGGCATTTACTTCAATCCCTTTGTTTCATTTATTGTTCGATCATTGGGCAAAATAAACATAGCATCGCCAAAACTAAAGAACCTATATTCCTTCGCTATTGCTTCTTCATAGGCTGAAAAGATACGCTCCTTCGTTGCAAAAGCACTAATTAATAAAAGTAAGGACGATTTAGGCAAATGGAAGTTAGTAATTAAACCGTCGATTGCTTGAAAATCATAAGGTGGATAAATATAAATATCCGTCCAGCCCGATTGCGGATTAAACTTACCGTCCTTTGCCGAAGCGACCGTTTCTAAAACCCTTGTAGCTGTTGTTCCGACAGCAATAATCTTACCTCCGGAATCTTTTACCTCATTTAAAATCTTAGCATCACGGGCTTGAAGACAATAGTACTCGGCATGCATCTTATGTTCATCAATTCGCTCAACCGTTATTGGCCGAAAAGTTCCGAGACCAACATGCAGCGTTACATAAGCAATTCGAACACCCATGGCTTCGATTTCTTTAAGTAAAGCATCTGTGAAATGTAAGCCGGCCGTTGGCGCCGCCGCGGAACCCGCTTCCTTTGCATAAACAGTCTGGTAACGATCCTTTTCTTCTAATTGTGTCTTGATATATGGAGGTAGGGGCATTTCACCTAATGTGTCGAGTACCTCAAGAAAAATGCCCTCATACTCCAATCGAAAGCATCGAGCCCCTTCTTCTTTTATAGCGGTGCAAGTGGCAATAAGCTCCCCTTTTCCAAAAACAACTCGGTCACCGAGCTTAATCTTCCTTGCTGGTCGGACGAGAGCTTCCCATTCATCCACCTTCTCCGTTTCATGAAGAAGTAATACCTCTATCTTCGCTCCCGTCTCCTCCTTCGTTCCAAAAAGACGTACAGGGATTACTTTCGAATCATTCAAGACTAAACAATCGCCTGGTTTTAAATAATCTGTTATATTTACAAACTTTTCATGGGTCCATTTTCCCGTATCTCGCTCTAATATAAGTAAGCGAGAATCCGTTCTTTTCGTTAACGGTTTCTGGGCAATGAGCCGTTCTGGTAAATGATAGTTAAACTGTTCTATATCCATAACTTCTCCTCAACACCTATCGAAACTGATTCATTAAATAAAACACTAAGGAAAGTATGATACTAATGACAATCGATGTTACAATTGGGAAATAGAAGGTCGTATTGCCTCGTCTAATCACAATATCACCAGGTAATTTTCCTATAAAACTCCAGAAAAGTCCAACGATAATAAAGAAAATCCCAAGAACGATAAACATTTTTCCAAAGTTCATCGTAAATCACCTTTTTTCTATACCGAAATGTGCATAAGCCTTTGCAGTTGCTACTCGCCCCCGAGGAGTACGCTGGATAAATCCTTTTTGTAATAAAAAAGGTTCATAAACGTCTTCGATGGTTTGGGCATCCTCCCCTACTGTTGCTGCTAATGTTTCTAAACCTGTTGGGCCACCATCAAAGTCTTGTATAATTGTTAGGAGAATTTGATGGTCAATATAATCAAGACCCGAATCATCAACCTGCAACATCGTCAATGCTTCCTTAGCCGTCGCCAACTCTATTGCCTCTTCACCGCGCACTTGCGAAATATCCCGAATCCGACGTAATAAACGGTTGGCGATTCGTGGCGTACCCCTAGAACGCTTTGCCACTTCGAGGGCAGCATCTTCTTTAATCGGCATATTCAAAATAGTCGCCGTCCGCTTGACGATTTCTACTAAATCTTCTATCTCATAAAACTCTAGACGACTTAAGACACCGAAACGGTCCCGTAAAGGAGCGCTTAAAAGCCCAGCCCGGGTTGTCGCTCCTACAAGCGTAAAGGGAGGTAAGTCAATCTGCACTGAACGTGCACTAGGACCTGTACCGATAACTATGTCTAAAAAATAATCCTCCATAGCCGGATATAAAATCTCCTCAACTGAACGAGGCAAGCGATGAATTTCATCAATAAATAAAACATCACCAGGCTCTAATGAAGACAAAATGGCTGCCAAATCTCCCGAACGTTCAATGGCCGGACCCGATGTCGTCCGAAATTGAACCCCCATTTCATTGGCAATAATACCAGCTAAAGTCGTCTTCCCTAAACCAGGGGGACCGTATAAAAGTACGTGGTCTAGCGGTTCGTTTCGCATTTTAGCTGCCTCGATAAAAATCTCTAAGTTATTCTTTACTTTCGTTTGACCAATATATTCAGCTAAGCTAAGCGGACGTAGGCTTAGTTCTATCTGACTGTCGTCCCTTTGGGCTGTGCCCGACACGATCCTGTCTTCCATTATTGCACCTCACTATCCTTCTTGCTTCCGTTACTTTGCCAATAAAACTAATGCCCGTTTAATTGCTTCATCGGTTTTATGTATTTCTTCCTTCTTCAACTGGGTCAATACCTCGCCTAATTCCCGCTCTTTATAGCCTAATCCGACTAAAGCTTCCTTAACTTCTACGAGGATAGCATTAGACTCCATAATCGAGCCCGTTTCATGGGGGAGGGTGAAATGTTCTGTCAGTTTCCCTTTTAAATCTAAAATAATTTGACGAGCCGTTTTTTTACCTACTCCCGGAAACTGTGTTAAATACTTTTCATCCTCCCGTTCTACCGCTGCAATAAAATCTTGGACGTCGGCCTTAGCTAAAATACTAATCGCGCTTTTTGGACCTATACCGGATACCGAAATCAACTTAGTAAACAACAGTTTCTCATCTTTATCTTTAAAACCGTATAACTGTTGAAGATCTTCCCTCACATGGTGATAGGTGTAAATAAACAGTTCCTTCTGCACATCGGATTGAAAAATGTAGGGATTCGGGCAAATTACTTCATAGCCTACCCCTTGCACATCGATTAAAATCGATTCTTCTTCAATTGAAAGAAGCTTACCGCGTAAAAATGCAATCATTCATCCCATTCCTTCAGTTTAATTAGTCTCTCCCGTTATTTCCATATTGTGGTGGATATCTTGGACATCATCGCTTTCTTCTAGCATTTCGATAAGATGCAACATCTTTTCTTCTTGTTCTTTACTTACTTGCGTAAAGTTTTGTGGAATAAGAGTTATTTCTGCCTCTTCAAAATGATACCCCGCTTCTTGCAATTGCTCCCTAACTGTCTGGAATTGATCAGGCTCTGTATAAATTTCAAAAACTCCATCTTCATACTCGATATCCTCTGCACCGGCATCGATGGCTTGTAGGGTTAATTCATCTTCATCTATTTCTTCATTTTTGTTTAAAATAACGATATAACCTTTACGATCAAACATAAAGGATACACATCCACTTTCACCTAAATTTCCGCCGTTTTTCGTAAAGGCGTGGCGTACTTCTGAAGCTGTCCGGTTACGGTTATCCGTTAGAACATGTACAATAACAGCAATTCCACCAGGACCATAACCTTCATAAGTCACCTCTTCATACCGTGCACCTTCAATGTTACCTGTCGCCTTATTAATGGCCCGTTCAATGTTATCATTTGGCATATTATCAGCTTTAGCATTATCGATTGCCGTACGAAGGGCCGGGTTCATATCGGGGTCTCCGCCGCCTTCCTTTGCTGCTGTATAGATTAAACGGGAGTGGCGCATAAAAATTTTCCCCCGCTTTTTATCCTGTGCTCCTTTACGTCTTTGAATATTGTGCCACTTTGAATGTCCAGCCATAGACAATCCCCTTCCATTCATTTCTTTACAAAATTCTTTTCAAGTATAACAAACCACTTCGTTAATTTAAAGTTTTCAACAAGGGCTAACATTTCTTAATCCAATAACCGTTTTAAAACATGAAAAGCTTCCAACCATGATAAGACCCCTAGCTGTTAACGTTCACTAGGGGTAGTATGTTAAAGATATACTACACTAAATATTAGTATACTATAAAGTTACCGTTTTTTTCTACTTGCCTTGCGCTTCGGTGCTGTTTGAAACAATTTCTTTTCCTTTTCAGTTTCCGGCTTCACTTTTGGAACAGGTATCGGACGACCTCGATAATCGACAGCCACCATTGTAAGGAAAGCTTCGGTCGTTTGGGTCACTTCGCCCTTCAGTATATCTTCAGCTTGAACATCAACATAAACTTCCATAGACGTCGTCCCAGTATACGTGACAAAAGCCTCTAAAGTAAGGCAATCCCCCACCTTTGCTGATGAATGAAAATCTACCGAATCGATGGAAGCGGTAACAACAATTGCATTAGCATGTTTCATCGCTGACAAAGCTGCTACTTCATCGATATAAGACAAAATTCTACCACCAAAAATCGTGTCGATATGGTTCGTGTCTTGTGGGAGCACAAGACGAGTTTGAACAATTTTAGATTCTTGCATAGTTTTTACTTCCATTTGTATCCCCTTTCATATTGTATAAGTAAAAGGTTGAGCAAGAAAACTTGCCCAACCTCGGTTTTATAATTCATCAAAACCGTTAATATCACTAGTTTTTGTATATTGTCTCGGCTTCTGTTCAAAAAAGTCGGTCTTCGTCTGATCGAAATTATCGACATAAGCATGAATCCATTTCATCGGATTATCGATATATCCTTCATATAACTCTTCTAATCCCATCATGCGAAGCATTTTGTTTGCACGATATTTAATGTAACCAGCCATTTCATCTAAATCAAGTCCTGGAAGGTCTTTTAAAACATAACGTGACCATTCAATTTCTAGTTCGACCGCTTCTTTAAAACTTTCATATACAAAAGTAATAAATTTCTCATTATTATATTCTGGATTTTCAGCGAGAGTAGCCCGGAAAAGCTCAGAAATAAAACGGCCGTGCTCCAATTCATCGCGATTAATATAACTAATCATCGTCGATGTACCTACCATTTTTTGAAATCTAGCTAAATGGTAGAAAAAAGCAAAACCCGAATAAAAGAACATGCCCTCTAATAGAAGAGTATAAACCATCGTCTCTAAAATATGTTCAATTGTCGGTTCTTCAACAAACTTATTATAGTAATGCATAATTGAACGGTTTCGTTTTAATAGGACTGGATCCTTCCTTCCTAGCTCAAAAGCCTCCATCTGCTCCTGAAGTGATACGACGGATGATAAAACATATGAATACGATTCGTTGTGTACTGCCTCTTGTTGGGCAATCACTGCTAAAATCGATTGTACTGCTGGATCCGTTGCATATAAAGAAAAGAGTAGTGCTGTTCTCGTCTGTGGAGCATCCAAAGTAGATAACAATCCTATAATTTTTAAATAAGCATCCTGCTCCCTAGGGGTTAATTCAGGAAATTGTTTAATATCACTAGCCATACTAATTTCATCGGCCTGCCAGTAATTCCCAACTAGACGTTTGTACAATTTGTACCAATGTGGATAGGCAATATCATTCCAATTCAAAATTCCGCTAGATTTCCCGCCAAAGATTCCAGTAGATTTATTCGGATAACGCGGTTCTAAGGTCTTTGCTTTTTTCAACTTTATAGACATCCTTTACCACCTCTCTAACCCATTCATAAACTCTCTCCTCTTGATAACCCCTTGGGGATTGTTCCACTTTTAGTACTTCCCAAGGACTTCCGTACCTTTCCTTCAATATATTCAATGCACGACAATAGAGGGCTTCACCACCAAATTGTGTATCTCCGGAACCAAAAATAGCTAATTCTTTGACCTGGAGATTTGTTCTCGATAAAAAATCTTCCATTTCTTCCGGTACCGAACCATAATCCCATGTAAAGGCTCCTAAAAACACAAGATCGTAGTTTGTCAAATCAATTGAAAACAACCTGTTAGTAACATCGAACAAATCAACTTCTATTCCACAATCTTCGATATATTCTTTTAAATAAGCAGCCATTTCTTCTGTATTTCCACTATAGGATACATAAATAATCGCCGAACGATTTATGCGTGACACCATTCACACTCCTCTATATCCTTACTTGACGAACGAACATAATAAGTAGTTTTTAACCCAGCCTTCCAAGCCTGTAAATGTAAATCTAATAAAACCCGAGCATGGATAGTGTGGGGAACATACATATTGAAAGATATACTTTGATCAATATGTCGTTGGCGAAGGGCATTTTGCTTTACACTCCATCGTTGGTCAACAATATAGGCAGAACGACGATAGATTGGATATGTTTCTGGTGTCAAATCTGGTGCCGTGACAGGTATTTTAAAATCACGCTTTTCCTCATAATAAAAAGGTTGGAAAACCGGATCAATACTTGCTGTCGAACCAGCAATGATTGCTGTTGATGAATTCGGTGCAATCGCCAGCATATATCCATTGCGCACCCCGTAGCGTTTCACTTTTTCTTGTAGCGATTGCCACTCATCACTTCTATACATACGTTCACTAAAATATTCTCCCGTCTCCCACTTACTTCCCTTGAATAAAGGATAGCTACCTTTCTCTCTACTTAATTCCATGCTGGCTTGAATCGTCAAATATGCAATTTTTTCATATAATTGATCGGTATAAGCCAAAGCCTCCTCGCTCTCCCAACTAATTCCCTTTAAAGCTAATAAATGATGCCAACCAAAAGTTCCCAAGCCAATTGCACGGTATTTTTGATTCGTTAAAGTCGTTTGAGGTAAAGGCAAACTATTTACATCGATTACGTTATCTAACATACGTACTTGGATTGGAATCAATCTTTCTAGTACATCATCGGGTACAGCACGGCCAAGATTGATCGAACTAAGATTACAAACGACATAATCTCCAGGTGTATACTCCTTAACTAAAGTTCCGTCGAGTTTAACATATTCCCGAATAAAGTCCGTAGGTGATTGATTTTGTGTTATTTCAGTACATAAATTTGAACAATAAATGATTCCAGCATGGTTGTTATTATTTTTACGATTTACCTCATCCCGATAAAACATAAAAGGAGTTCCCGTTTCCAATTGAGAAATCATGATCCGTTTCATAATCTCAATCGCTGGAACCTTTCGTTTTGATAACTTATCATTTTCGATACATTCTTGATACTTTGTTCGCCAAGTACCTTTACCCTTTTCCTCGTCATAAAAGTCTTCCAAAGAATACCCCATCACTTGTCTTACTTCATGGGGGTCAAATAAATACCAATCGCCACGTTTTTCTACCTGTTCCATGAAATAATCTGGAATACAAACTCCCGTAAAAATATCATGAGCACGTAATCTCTCGTCACCGTTATTTAGTTTTAAGTCGAGAAAAGCTTCGATATCGCTATGCCATACGTCTAAATAAACGGCAATAGCTCCCTTGCGTGTTCCTAGCTGATCTACGCTAACAGCAGTATTATTTAACTGACGAATCCATGGAACGACTCCGCTAGACATTCCTTTAAAGCCCTTAATCGAGCTACCACGTCCCCGCACCTTCCCCATGTAGACACCAATACCGCCACCATTTTTAGATAATTGTGCAACATCTGAATTCACATCATAGATTGAACGCAAGCTATCTTCTACCGTATCGATAAAACAGCTAGACAATTGTCCATGGGTCTTTCCTGCATTATTTAAGGTAGGAGTGGCTACAGTCATATACAAGTTACTTAAAGCCCAGTATGCTTCGAGAACATAGGCTGTTCGTTTTTCTAAAGGTTCTTCTTGCATTAAATACATTGCGATAATCATCCAACGTTCTTGGGGTAGTTCATACGTACGCTTTTCATAATCCCGAGCTAAATATCGAGTAGCTAATGTATGAATACCTAAATAAGTGAATAAACGATCCCTTTCCTTTGCTAACTGGTTTCCGAAAAATTCAATTTCTTTTTTACTATATTTTTCTAACAGGGCTGGGTGATAGATCCCCATTTCGGTGAGTTCTTGAATTAAAGCATAAAAGTGTTCATAAGTCTCTTCGATAGGATAACCCCTATTTTCTGCTGCCTCCCGGTAAAGCTTGTCTAAAAATATTCGACTAGCAACATAGGTCCAACTTGCGTTTGCTTCATCAATTTCATCTAAAGCTAATTGAATATATAGCTCTTCATCCACTGAATTAGAATCCTTCGCCATTTCGATACACTTGTTTTTAAAGCTCTCGTTCGAAATAGGCAGATCCTCTGTCAAACGATCAATCCAAGCGCTAATCGAGGACGGCATGTCTGTTTTTGCCATTAGAAAATTCCTCCTGTCTTCCAAATTTCTATTTTTATCATAAAAAAACCGCCAATCCGAAGTAGGATTAGCGGTTCATAAGCATATGTAACGATAAAAAGATACTAAGGCCAAAAAATAGCCACGAAAGTATCGCTCCACCGTTTCGCTTTCCCTCACCCCGGAGAAATGAAACTTATGTTACAAAGGCAGGTCTCCTGACTTATGTGTATCCTACTCGAGAGGCCTTCCCATCTAGACGACAGTGGCTTTTGTCTCTCTTTCGACACAATCACAGTTGCGGGGGCAGTTTCGGATTTTCACCGAATTCCCTATTAAGACGTCGAAACGTCACCTCTATAACTATATATAGTATTCAATTTTAAATTAACACCATATGTTGATTATAAGGCTAACATAGTTTCATAGAAAAAGCAAAACAATATGATAAACAAGGATTAAATATCCTTACTGAAAGCACTTAACTACAGCTATTTTGCTTAAAGTTTGTTAAAAAATAAAAGCTCACATCTCGATGTGAGCTTTGAAAATCGGAATGACAGGACTTGAACCTGCGACCTCTCGCACCCCATGCGAGCGCTCTACCAAACTGAGCTACATCCCGATGATTGATTCACTTCACCTATAAAATATACAAAATAATTTAGATTTTTTCAATCGATATACTAATGATTCTTTCAAGATATCTTTATGACAAATTTAAATGTTCAAGAACCTTGATGATAATTTTTTCCCCAATGGACACCCTATTACTATAATCAATCTTTTGTGAGGTGGAATATGAAGAAACAAATTGTAAAGGAATTAAATGCTTTTTTAAAAGGAAATTATATGGCTATTGAATCTTACGAAAGGTTTTTAGAAAAAATCAACGAGCCAGAAATACGAAAAATCTTTCAAAAAATCAAAGCGAACCATGAAGAACATGCTAAGTTAGTCCAAGAAAGAATTCGAAATTTAGGAGGGGAACCTGTAGATAGTTCTGGAATTATCGGTGATATGGTCGATTGGATGGATCAATTTAAATTGGAAACGAAAGAACTTCCTCATATTATAAAAGATGCTCAAACCGGTGAATTCCGAGGCATTAAAAAATCAAAAGAAATGTTAGAAAACGATTTAGATGAAGAAAGCTTATCATTAGTTCAAAATATCTTAGAAAAAGACGAAGAACATGTTGCGTTACTAACCGAATTATTAAAATCTTTACCATAAAATATAGACAGGACCTATTCTTTTCCGTTTTCGCCTGGATTTTCACTCTAATTGAAACACTTCTTCTACTAACGCTACCCTTTTCCTTCTTCCTAGGCTTCAGAAAATAATAGGTCCTATGACAATAAATTGAAAATAACTATGGTCACCCTAATTAATTATCTGTATTTTAACTTTTAACGACAGTTAATATTTATATGACTGTCCTCCATCAATATTTAAAACAGCTGCATTGACAAAAGAAGCTTCATCTGACAATAAAAAGGCAACCACATTAGCTACTTCCTCTGGTTTACCAAAACGTTTCATAGGATTAACACTCACAAATTGCTTTCCGGCTTCCTCAGGGTTATCAGGATCTAACTGTCTCAATGAAGCCTCAACCATCGGTGTCATAATAGCACCTGGGGCGATTGCATTAATGTTGATACCATATTCTCCATATTCAATCGCCGAATTTCTAGTTAAGCCAACAACCCCATGTTTACTAGCAGCATATCCTGATTGATGACCCACACCCCGAATTCCTCCAACAGATGCTGTATTAACAATCGAACCGGAGCCCTGCTTTTTCATTACCTTTAATACGTGCATTAATCCATAAAACACTCCGTCTAAGTTGACGCTTGTCACTCTAGAAAACTCATCGACTCCAAAGTCTTCTGTTAAATTTTGCTTTCCTTCGATACCAGCATTATTGAAAAACCCATCGATTCTTCCAAAGGTTTCAACTGTTTTCTTAACATACTTCTCAACATCTTCATGCTTAGCCACATTGGCAGTAATTAAGATTACCTCAGCACTTGGAGCTACCTTAGAAATTTTATCCTTTGTTTCTTCCAGCCCCTTTTCATTTAGATCCACGAGAGCAAGTTTTGCACCCTCCTCCGCCAAACGTAAGGCCGTCGCCTGCCCTAATCCGGATCCTCCACCTGTAATAATCACTACCTTATCTTGAAATCTTTTCATAGATAAAACTCCTTTTCCTACATATTTTGTATAGTCTTATTTCTAGACTCAAACCTTTCGTTAAAGCAATTTTCGTATAGGATGGTGTCAGAGAAAATGACTATTATAGGTTTTCCCTAATTTAAGAAAAATAAACTTCCTTTCGTTACTTGCACTTCATCGTGTCCTTACACTCTTTTCAATATAAGAAAGTTGTAGAATTAGCGATATTTAGAAAACCATAAATAAAGCATAAATATATAATTAATTACATTCCGTGGATAAATAATTCTTTTAAACGTCCAAATCAAAAAATTCCCTTCCTCGTTTAATACTTTGGCTTCAATGGGATATATTACTACCGTATACTTGCATGATTATACCGACTATAGAGAAATTTAAGTCTTCTTTACATTTTCTTTTTAAACTTTTTCCATGTAAAATAAAGGTAAGATTATCTATAAAGAAAGTAGTGGTCAAAATGCCAAAAGCAGAAGAGGAAATAAATAAACTACTCGATGAATTTAACACGAACCGAGAAAAAGGTTTAACTGATCATCAAGTTGAAGAAAGATTACACACCTATGGAGAAAATCGCTTCATTGAAGATAAGCCCCCTTCTATTTGGGCCTTGATATGGGGACAAATAAACAATGGCCTAATCTATATTTTACTTGGAGCAGCGCTGATCTCCGCCTTCGTTGGGGAAATTAGTGACGCTGTCATTATCGCACTAGTTATTATCATCAATACAACCGTCGGAGTACTCCAAGAAGCAAAAGCTGAGAAATCCCTTATCGCCCTTCGTAAAATGACGACCCCTAGCGCCGTTGTTTTAAGAAACGGAATCGTTCAAGAGATTCCAGCAGAACAGCTTGTCCCTGGTGATATTGTCTATATTGAAGCAGGTCGTATCGTACCAGCGGATCTCCGTTTAATCGAAACAACAGATTTACAAGTCGAAGAATCTTCCTTAACTGGGGAATCTATTTCTGTTGAAAAAGATGCTCAATTTATTGGAGATAAAGACCTACCAATAGGGGATCAAAAACATATGGCCTTTATGACCACCATAGCCACCTATGGACGGGCCAAGGGGATTGTGCTAGCTACCGGGATGAAGACAGAAGTTGGAAAAATCGCCTCGATGTTACAAAAACAAGAAAAAGAGCTAACGCCCCTTCAAGAAAAACTCAATGATCTCGGAAAAATTTTAGGTATCGCAGCAATCATGGTTTCCGTAATTATTTTCCTTATCGGATATGCTCAGGGTAGAGACGTCCTCGACCTCTTTTTAATTGCCGTCAGCCTCGCTGTCGCTGCTATTCCGGAAGGATTACCGGCTATCGTTACAATCGTTTTAGCTCTAGGAGTGCAACGGATGATTAAGCGCCATGCCATCGTCCGTCAATTACCGGCTGTAGAAACCCTTGGAGCTGTCGATGTAATCTGTTCTGACAAAACCGGCACTTTAACGCAAAACAAAATGACGATGACCCATGGAATGGTAAGCAACCAATTGCAAGAAATCGAAAATTTCTCGATGGAAAACGAAACGACAAGACGATTTATCGAGGCTATCGTCCTATGTAATAATGCAACGATGGCAGCTGGTGAACAAACCGGAGATCCAACAGAAGTCGCCCTGCTAGAAGCTGGGGCTAAGGTTAATCTCCACAAAACAGACCTTGAAGCAACATATCAAAGGGTAGGAGAAATTCCCTTTGATTCGGATAGAAAAATGATGACCACAATCCATAAAGATGGGGATTCCTATCTTATCTTTGTAAAAGGAGCCCTAGAGAGATTACTACCAAAATTGAGCAAAATTGAAAAGAACGGTAAAGCTGAGGACTTTACTGAAGATAGCCAGAGACATATTTTGGAAACGGTAGAAACAATGGCTTCTCAAGCCTTGCGTATTCTCGGAGTAGCCTACAAAAGAGTACCAGCGAATTCTTTTACGATGGAAGAAGCAGAAACTGACCTTACTTTTCTAGGCTTGACAGGCATGATTGACCCACCTAGAGAAGAAGTAAAAGATTCAATCGCCTTGTGCCATACAGCAGGCATCGACGTTGTTATGATTACCGGAGATCACCAAAAAACTGCCTTAGCAATCGCTAAAGAGTTAGGGATCGCTAACGATGAACACGAAACGGTTACCGGAGAAACCTTAAACAAAACCTCAGATAGCCAGTTAAAAGAGATGGTCAAAACGACCAAGGTTTTTGCTCGGGTATCACCGGAACATAAGGTACGCATTGTGAAGGCTTTAAAGGCTAATGATAAAGTCGTATCGATGACAGGTGATGGGGTAAACGACGCCCCTTCCCTCCGTGCTGCAGATGTCGGTGTAGCGATGGGGATCACTGGAACGGACGTGGCAAAAGGAGCTTCGGATATCGTATTAACCGATGATAATTTCACTACGATTACCGCAGCGATTGAAGAAGGACGGAATATTTATCAAAATATTAAAAAGTCGATTCTCTTCCTACTATCCTGTAACCTTGGGGAAATTATCACTCTATTTATCGGAATCTTAATGGGTTGGCCCGCACCTTTAACCGCTATCCATATTTTATGGGTTAACCTAATTACTGATACCCTACCAGCAATTTCTTTAGGAATCGACCCGAAAGAAAAGGATATGATGCAACACCAGCCTCGCTCATCAAAAGAAGGAATTTTTGTAAGGGAGGATGTATCCTTTATCCTTTGGAACGGTCTACTTATTGGACTTTTGACTCTATTTGCTTTTATGGAAGGGCTCAAGTTTGGTTCCGATGCAAGCTCACTATGGACAATGGATTTACAGGCAATGTCTACCGAATCCATCATCCATGCCCAAACGTTGGCTTTCTTAACTTTAAGTATTTCACAATTGTTTCATGCCTTTAACTTACGCAGTCGAGAAAAGTCTATCTTTCAAGTAGGGTTTTTCTCCAACCCTTATTTATTTGGTGCCGTAGTTATTGGAATAGGACTACAACTATGCTTAGTCCATATACCAGTGTTAAACAATTGGTTCCACCTACAGCCAATCAGTGGAAAAGAATGGCTTTTCGTTCTTGGCTTGTCCCTTATACCATTACTTTTAAATGAAGTAATTAAAGCGATCAAACGAATTTTTCAACAAAATGCCACTATAAAAGTGTAGAAGTAAATTAAACG
>CALJVC010000021.1 GCA_937974845.1 uncultured Pseudogracilibacillus sp.
CAATGTTGATTCCGCAATTTTTCTCATTTTAGACTAGTTTTGTCCCAGCCTCTTCATTGTTTTTTCATTTTTTCCTTAAGCTCTTTTATGATACGATAAACAGGCAGGTACTTGTTAAACGAAGATAATGGTTGGCGAAAGGAGAAAGAAACAATGCCAAAGGAAGTATTAGACTATTTACAGAAAAATGAAGAACAACTTTTACATAAATTAAAGGAGTTTTTACATATTCCAAGCATTAGTACCGATTCAAGCTATGCTTCGGAAGTAGAAAGAGCAGCTCGGTTTGTAGCCGACTATGTGAAAGATATTGGTTTTTCCCAGGTTGAAATGATTAAAACCTCCGGCCATCCGCTTGTATATGCCGAATATATGGAAGCAGGGTCAGAAGCACCGACGGTCTTAGTGTATGGCCATTACGATGTACAGCCGGTAGATCCGATAGAAGAGTGGGATACCGATCCCTTTGTAGCGGAGATAAAAGGGGATCGGATTTACGCCCGAGGAGCTAGTGACGATAAGGGGCAAGTTTTCATGCATTTGGCTGTCTTTGAAGCCTTTATGAAGACGAAGGGCTCTCTTCCTATCAATGTAAAGCTTTGTATTGAAGGAGAGGAAGAAATAGGTAGTGAAAACCTTTATGAGCTCTTAAAGGAAAAACGGGAGAAATTTGCAAGTGATTTTGTCGTTATTTCTGACTCGGGTATGGTTGCTCAAAACCAACCAACCATTTTATATGGTCTTAAAGGATTTACGGGTTTAGAGATAACCGTAACGGGACCGAAGCAGGATTTGCATTCTGGCTTGTATGGGGGTGCCATTCGCAATCCGATTATGGCTTTAACTCATATCTTAGCTTCAATGAAAAATGAGGATGAAGTTATCACAGTCGATGGGTTTTATAAGGATGTACAACCGTTAAGTGCGAAGGAGCGGGAGCTTATTGCTCAGGTTGAGGCTGAAGATTATGAAGAGACGACTGGCGTTAAGGAGACGGTATCTGAATTAGGTTACGATGCGAAGGAACATACGATGGGTCGCCCGACCTTTGAAATTAACGGGATATATGGTGGCTACCAAGGGGAAGGAACGAAGACGATTATCCCTAGTAGCGCCACAGCTAAAATTACTTGCCGGCTCGTCCCTAATCAAGATCCAGAAGAAATTCAACAATTACTTGTTGAACATATTAAACGGGTCACCCCAAAGGGAGTTACGGTTGATGTTACTTTAGAAAAGCTTTCTTCTAAGGCTTATATGGTCGAGCCGGACCATCCATTGATTCAAAAGGCTGCTAGTTGTTATGAAAAGGCCTTTGGAAAAGAGACGGTATTCGTTCGGATGGGGGGTTCTATTCCTGTCGTAGAATGGTTAGATCAATTATATCAAGTACCGGTTATTTTACTCGGTTTCGGTACACCGGAAGACCGTCTCCATTCTCCGAATGAAAGCTTCCCCCTAGACAGTTTTTATAAAGGAATGGAAACTCTCGTCTATTATTGGGAAGAAGTAAGTCCGTCGAAAAGAGCTTAGAAAAAACGATATCCTTACCCCGGATAAGGGAAGGATATCGTTTTTACTTTCTATTCGATTGCCTGTAAAATTTGAAGCAAGCTTGTTAGCTCTTCGTTTATCTTTTCTAAACTGGCAACCCTTTCGTTACTGCTTTGTACGAGGGCATCTAATTGAGCTTTTGCCCCTAGTACGTTGCTACTTTTAACTTCTTGAAGGAGCCCAACGAATTCGCTAGTTGATGTTCCAAGGGTATAATCACTTTCTTTGATGACGCGAACGGTATTTGCTGTTTGCTTGATTAATTTGGCCAAGTCTTCTTCATTGATTTCGAGGTCTTGGTCAGCCCTAATTCTTTTTACTTCTTTTTGAAGGGCAAGGCTCGTCTGTTTAGCCTCTTGTAATTCTTTTTTTGTTTTCGTTACGTTTTGTAAGAGTTGGCTACGATCGTATACCGCTTGGAAGGCTTTTTCCTTTAACACTGAGGAAATTCGTTGGTTAGATTGTTGGACGGCTAGATCGATCTCGTTGACTTCTTCTACCGTCTTTTCAACTTCATCTAATCCTTTGTCGAGTTGTCCATCGATTGGACTAGCTTCTGAGACTTGCGTCGGAAGCATGAAAAGTAGAAAGAGTAAAAGACTCGTGGTGATTTTTCTTGCCATCACTTTATACCTCCTTAATGTTGTTAAGACTAATATCGGCGGATAAGAGAAAAGATTTAGGACTTATTATTTACATCTTTGTGAAAAGTGGGAGAAAATGTAAGTCGATTTACCTTTATTCTTAAAATAAAATCCCCTCCGCTTATAGGGCGGAGGGGGAGGTTGTTTAAATTAAAGGTTTTTAGTCATTTCTTTCGGTACGACGTAACGGTCGAATTCCTCTTCTGTTAGTAGACCTAAGGCGACAGCCGCTTCCTTCAAGCTCGTATTTTCTTCGTAAGCTTTGTTAGCAATTTTTGCTGCATTTTCATAACCGATATGTGGGTTTAAAGCCGTAACGAGCATGAGTGAATCGTTTAGGAATTGTTCGATTTTCTCATTGTTTGGTTTAATACCGCGAACGACACGTTTTTCAAAGGAACGCATGCTATCGGCGAGTAATTGACCGGATTGTAAGAAGTTATAAGCAATAACAGGTTTGAACACGTTTAACTCAAAGTTTCCTTGGCTATTAGCGAAGTTGATTGTCGCATTGTTTCCAACTACTTGGGTAACAACCATCGTCATCGCTTCGCTCTGGGTAGGGTTTACTTTTCCTGGCATAATCGAGCTACCTGGTTCATTAGCAGGAATGGTAATTTCACCGATTCCAGAACGCGGTCCACTAGCTAACCAACGGACATCGTTTGCAATCTTCATAAGGTCTGTTGCTAAGGCAGTTAGAGCACCATGGGCATAGACAACCTCGTCATAGCTCGTTAAGGAGTGGAATTTTACCGGTTCAGAACGGAAATTTTTATTTGTAAATTTGCTAATCTCTTCACATACTTTTTCTGCATAATCTGGATGGGCGTTTAAGCCTGTACCAACGGCTGTTCCACCGATACCTAAGTCTTTTAAGTGTTCGGCACTTTCGATAATCATTTTTTCTGTTTTTTCTAACATACGGTGCCATCCACTAAATTCTTGCCCTAAGGTAATTGGCGTTGCATCCTGTAAGTGGGTACGACCGATCTTAACTATATCCATAAATTCTTCGGATTTTTCTTTAATAGAATCCTTTAATACTCGTAAGGCCGGTAATACTTCGTCCTCCATTTTAATTACTGTTGCAATGTGGAGGGCTGTTGGGAACGTGTCGTTAGAACTTTGCGACTTGTTCACATCGTCGTTTGGATGTAGGGTGAGGTCGCTATTTTGTTCTTTAAGCCATTGGTTACCTACATAGGCAATCACTTCGTTAACGTTCATATTAGATTGGGTACCACTACCAGTTTGCCAGACGACAAGGGGGAAGTGATCGTTTAATTTATTATCAAGGATTTGGTCAGCGGCATAGGCGATCGCTTCCGCTTTTTCCTTTTCTAATAGACCGAGTTCATGGTTTACTTTGGCTGCTGCCTTTTTAGTAATTGCAAATCCGTGGATAATTTCCATCGGCATTTTTTCTCCACCGATTGGGAAATTTTGCTTGCTTCGTTGCGTTTGGGCTCCCCAAAACTTGTCTTTTGGAACTTTGACTTCACCAAGTGTATCATGTTCAATTCTGTAATCCATTTTATTTCCTCCTATGGACTGATCATAATTCATACCTCTACTATTGTAGCAAAAATATGCTAGTTATTGTATTGATTGCTACTGTAAAGGGACGAATAAGGTTTTTTTATGAAAAAAATTGTTAATTAGTTCCCTGAACGAGGGCTTACATTGCTTTTTGAGGTGGATAAATTTTTCTCCAGGCTAAAAAAAGGGCGAAGCCAGCTAAAAGTATAAATATCGCTACGATCCAGACGAGCTCTTTTTTCATCAAAAAAGCAACCGCTGGTGGACCTGTAGCTACGCCGACGAAGCGCATGGCACTGTAAAAGGATGTAATCGAGCCTCTCACATCCTTTTCGATATTTTCGGTAATGATGGCATCTAGACAAGGAAGAGTCATACCAATCCCAGCGCCACAAAGGAAAAATATTGCTAGTAGGAAGTAATAGTTTTTGGCAAAAGGAATACCGATGGTAGATGTTCCAGCAATCGCTAAGCCAATGACGATGAGCCATTTCATCGTCTGCATCTTGTCCTTTATTAATTTTCCTGTGATAAAGGAGGCACTAGCTAGGGCGAATAAAGGTATGGCAAGTAAGAAACCTTTCGTAACACCTTTAAAGTTATGGTCGTCTTCTAAGACGGTCGAAGCATAAAATAAAAAACCAAAGAGAATAAACATAACGATGGCACCGATAGCAAAGATAGAAAGGAGCCAGCGCTTGTGTGTTTTAAAGACATGTTTAATTTGCTTCCAATATTTTTTCGTATCGAAGGCTTCCATTTTTCCTTTTTTACGCGGAATAAAAAAAATAATTAAGGCTAAGGAGATGGCAGCTAAGACCGGAATTGAAAGGAAAGGTAAAAACCATAGGATGGCCGTCAAGGCGGAACCTAAAATTGGACTAAGGACCTTTCCAATCGTATTAGACGTCTCGATGACGCCTAATGTAGCACTAGCCTCCTCCTCCTCTTCAAACATATCGCCAACGAGGGGAATAACGACGGGCATGGCCCCGGAGGCACCGATTCCTTGAAGAATCCTTCCCACTAGAACAAGGGCGAAGGGGTTTTCCATTTTCCAGGCTGCTAGTCCAGAAATCAAACCGCCGACACCCGTTAAGATAAGGGCTGGAACGATAATTTTTTTCCTTCCGAAGCGGTCAGATAAGTAACCAGATAATGGGATAAAGACGATGGTGACAATAGAATAGACGGTAATAATATAACTCGATTGTAGCTTTGAGATCGATAGTTTCTTTTCTAAAAGAGGTAAAATAGGGATTAACATTGAATTTCCTAAAGTCATGATTAAAGGTACTGAAGCTAGGGCTAAAATTGCTAAGCGTTCTTGGTTTTTTGTCAATGGTCGTCCATCCTTTTGCATAAAATGTATCATTATTTTACGCAAGGTCTTTGCTTTTATACCCCTATCTATAAGCTGAGCACTAAAAAAACGAAGGGAAGTTTCCCTTCGTCACTTAGATAAAAACGTTTAATAATAAATAAACGGTAGCGATGGCACCAATCACGACAAAGACAACGTTCACTCCGACGTAAGCTAGTAGGACGGCGACGATTCCACCGATGATCCCGATATGAGGAGCACCTTCTTTTACAAATAAGATCCCAGGAAAAATTAAGGCGCCTAAGGCAGCGTAGGGTATGGCCTGTAACCAACGGTTCATCCAATCTCGGAAGACAAACTTATCTACGAGCACGGCAGGGATGAAGCGGGGAAGGGCGGTGACGATAGCCATCCCGATAATGATTGCAATCAAAGTCATACTTCTTCCTCCTTTAAAAAGTAAATACCGGTGGCTCCACCGATGATTGTTCCGCAGACGATGGCCCAGCCAGAAGCCATAAATTGGCTACAGAGTAAGTTAACAATCATGGCAGTTCCTGCTATGTAAGTAAGGCGAAGGTTCACTTTAAGGGCAGGGACTAATAGGCCGATAAACATGGCATAAAGGGCAATCCCCATACTTTGGCTTAAGGCTTCGGGGATAATTTCTCCGACTAATCCTCCGATAAAGGTTCCTAAAACCCAGGAACTATAGGCGACGAGAAAGACGGTTCCATAAAAATAGCCGCTGTTTTTCTCTGAGGCTTTATCCTTCTCAATGGTTGCGACGGCAAAGGTTTCATCAGTCAAACCTAAAGAAAGTAAACTACGCCCTCGTAAGGAAACGGTTTCACGGATGCTATTAGCAAAGGAGAGACTCATGATAAAATGACGAAAATTAAGGACAAAGGTAGCGACGATAATTTCGATGGCTCCAGCCTGCTGGGCAATCATATTCGCCCCCATAAATTGACTTGCTCCTGCGTATACGAGGATGCTCATCAAGGTGACTTCAAGGAGCGATAGGCCCGACTGCATAGCTAGGACGCCAAAGGTAATAGCGACGGGAATATAACCTAGGGCGATCGGAAGGCTTGCTTGAAGACCTTGACGTATATTGACGCGTTTACTTTGAGCTTGTTCTTCCATGATGTTGCCCCCTTTTCATATAGTCTATATTGGAATACACCGAATTAAGGAAGAAGGCAGGCGTCGATAGCCGGAGGGACTACCGACGCCTAGCCTGTTTTAGTCGAGATCTTGATCGTGGTCAGTTAAGATAAGTGGACCATCTTTTAAAATAGCGATTGTATGTTCGTATTGGGCTGAACGGCTTTGGTCGATTGTACGGGCTGTCCAATTATTGGCATCCATCTTACTTCGCCAGTCCCCTTCGTTTAACATCGGTTCGATAGTAATAACCATTCCTTCCCGTAAGCGGGGACCTTTACCCGGCTCGCCGAAGTGAGGAATATGGGGCGGCTCATGGATTGTCGGTCCGATTCCATGACCGGTGAACTCCCTAACGACAGAAAAGCCTTCACCCTCAGCATAGGTCTGAATGGCATGGCCAATATCGCCGACTCGGTTACCGACTTTGGCCTGCTCGATACCGATATATAAAGCTTTTTTTGTTACTTCCATTAGACGCTTTCCAGCTTCATCGACATTACCGACGGCATAGGTCCAGGCCGAATCAGCTAGTCCGCCTTTTAAGTTTACAACCATGTCGATTGTTACGATATCCCCGTCTTGTAATTTTTCCTTACGGGGAAAGCCGTGACAAATTTCGTCATTAATTGAAGCACAGGTTGCATAAGGGTACCCTTGGAAACCCTTTTGCTCAGCCGTGGCGCCATGTTGATGTAAGAAATCTTCGATAAACTCATCGATTTCCATCGTTGTAATTCCTGGTTTAATCATTTTCTCAATCTCTTTATGGGCCTTGACGAGCAGTTTCCCTGCCTCGTGCATTTGTTCTATTTCCCGCATACTTTTTCTCGTAATCAACGATAAATCTCCCTTTCAATCAACATATAGTATTTGTAGTGTACCATAAATTTTATAAAAGTTTGACCAAAAGAAGTCTTAAGATAATCCGATTGAAATGTATTGTGTCTCTAGGTAGGCTTCGATTCCTTCCCGTCCTCCTTCTCGACCGTAGCCACTTTCCTTCATTCCACCGAAAGGTGCCTGGGCCGCAGAAGGGAGACCGTCGTTCCAGCCGACGATTCCAAAATCTAAAGCCTCGATTGCCTGGATGCCCCGAGAAAGGTTTTCGGTAAAGACATAGGCTGCAAGGCCAAAGGGAGTACTGTTAGCGAGCTCGACGGCTTCTTCATCCTCGTCAAAGACCTGAACAGGTGCTACAGGACCGAACGTTTCTTCCTGCATAATTTCCATGTCGGGGTCGACATCTCGAAGAACGGTCGGTGCAAAGAATAGGCCGGTTCGTTCAAGTCTTTCACCACCAGTGACGATCTTTGCTCCTTTTTTGACAGCGTCTTTTACTTGGGCTTCAACTTTTTCAAGTCCTGCTTCATTGATTAGGGGACCGATTTCGGTTGATTCTTCCAAACCGTCACCGATTCTCATCTGACCTACTTTCTCGGCGAAACGTTCGACGAAGCGGTCATAAATCGACCGTTGAACGTATAAGCGGTTGGCACAAACACAAGTTTGTCCAGCATTGCGGAATTTAGAAGCGATAACGGCCTCAACGGCCTTATCGAGATTGGCATCGTCGAAAATGATAAAAGGTGCATGACCCCCTAGTTCTAGGGATAATTTCGTTACAGTTTCTGCACTTTGTTTGATTAATTGTTTACCGATAGCTGTAGAACCTGTGAAGCTTACTTTTCTTACGCGGGAATCCCGCATCATCTCCCCGACGATGGCACTAGAAGCACCGGTTACTAAGTTGACGACCCCCTTTGGAAAGCCGGCTTCATGTACTAACTTCATTAAATGGATGGCTGTAAACGGGCTTTCTCGTGAAGGTTTGATGAGAACTGTACAGCCTGCCGCTAAGGCCGGTGCCATTTTTCGTGTAATCATAGCTAAGGGGAAGTTCCAAGGAGTAATTGCACCGACGACACCGACGGGTTTTTTCCATACTTGCATCCTTTTATCAGCAGTTAGAGCTGGAATTGTTTCCCCGTAAATTCGCTTAGCTTCTTCGGCGTACCATTCGACATAGGAAGCAGCATAGTCTACTTCTCCTCTTGCTTCAACGATTGGCTTTCCCATTTCCTTTGTCATCGTTTGGGCAAGGGTTTCCTTATCCCGTAAAATTAACCGGTGTAATTGTTTTAGTAGGCCTGCTCTTTCATAAGCGCTTGTCTTTTTCCACGTTTGAAAGGCTTGGTAGGCAACATCGATGGCCTCCTTCGCTTCCTTTTCTCCCCCGTAAGGTACAGTGCCTATGATTTCTTGGTTCGCTGGGTTCATGACTTCTATTTGATCTAAATCTTTACCAGTAAATATTCCGTTAATATACATTAATTCTTGCAAGCTCATCCCTACTTTCTCTTAGTTTAGATATAAAAAAGCTACGAAAATGAAAAATCATTCCTCGTAGCTTTAGCGTACGTATTAAGATTGAAACAAGATTAAACGGGCATTTGGAGCTACACAACGGTAGGTATGTTCCGTATAGCCCTCCTCGTAAAGACGTTGCATACCGAGTTCTTTTGCTTCGGTGTCATCCTTTGCTTCGAAGGCTTCGTCTAAAAGTAGCTTTCCATTCTTCTCATACACTGTTAATACGTAGGTAGCCATTCTTTTCACCTCATTATTATGACGATTATATAATACGCTTACATAGTTATCTTTTATTATGCCATATTTTTGGAAAAAAAGATACTAATTGAATTGTTTTGAAGAAAGGCGGGGATGATTTTTCGATGAAAGTTCTTTATTCTTATGTAGGGATAAGAATAAACTTGCTAGGAATGAAAAAAGCGTCAAAACGATCCTAACCTTATAAAATAAAGGCTTGCTTTCCATGATTTAAGGCTTATGGTATGATTTAAACATTAGAAGTCTTGTAGTAATTGATAGGGGGGATTTCCTTGAGTTTGTGTATCGATCATGTGACGAAAAAATTTGGTAACCATGTTGCCGTCGATAACTTAGATTTGCACATAGATGGAGAGGGGTTATTCGGCTTTTTAGGTGGAAATGGCGCCGGAAAAACGACGACCTTTCGAATGATTTTAGGCTTGCTTGATCCAACCGAAGGAGAAATAACTTGGCGGTCAAAACCTATTACATATAATGAAAGTCATCTTATCGGTTATTTGCCAGAAGAGCGGGGGCTTTATCCCAAGTTAAAGGTAAGGGAGCAAATGTTATATTTAGGACGCTTACGTGGAATGCAGCGGTCTACAATCTTGACTGAGTTGAAGAGATGGTTGGAGCGATTCGAAATCTCCCACTATGAAAACAAACGGGTCGAAGCCTTGTCGAAGGGAAACCAACAAAAAATTCAATTTATTTCAGCAGTAATACACCGGCCAGAGCTGTTAATTTTAGATGAACCTTTTTCTGGATTGGATCCGATTAATGTAGAAATGTTAAAAGAAGCGGTAAAGGATTTAGCGAAGGAGGGAACTTCAATCGTATTTTCCTCCCATCAGATGGACCATGTCGAGGAAATGTGTGAAAATATTTGCATTTTACGAGAGGGAAGGGCGGTTGTTCAAGGAAATTTAGCTGAGATTAAACGTTCCTATAGAAAGAAAAATATTAAGATTTATGGGGAAGCGGATTTTAGTTTTTTAGCGCATTTTCCTGGTGTAGTCGATTATCGGTCGGTCATCGGTGGTTGCCATATCCAAGTCGAAGAGGAGAAACAGGCAGAGGAAGTGTACAAGGCGTTAGCAGGAAAAGGATTGATTCGCCATTTTACTATCGAAGAACCGACCTTGAATGATATTTTCATAGAGAAGGTAGGAGAAGCTTATGAATAAGTTTTTTGTCGTTTTTAGCCATACTTACATAAGTCGGTTAAAATCCAAGTCATTTATTATTTCGACGCTTGTCATGCTTCTCGTTATCACTTTACTGGCGAACGTAGAAACGATTATCGAACGAATGTCTAAGGAAGAGACGCCAACGATAATCGTGATTGATGAGACGGATTTGTTTTCTGAACTAAAAAGACGTATCGAAGAAAGGGAAGCGCCCCTTCGTTTGAAAGCTTACAATCGATTTATAGATGAAGGAAAACAAGAGGTTAAAGAGGAGAAATATGAAGGATTGCTCTTTCTATCCTTTGATGATGAAAAACTGCCCCAAGCAACTTTTTATGAAAACCGGGCTACATCGTCCAACAATGAACAAGTTTTAGAACGACAACTACAACAAATAAAAGAAGACCTCTTAACCGAAAGGGCAGGAATAGATGAAGCTACGCTGGCAAATATTTATGCTCCTATTGCCTTTCAAAAGGTTCCTCTCGACCAAAAGGCAAAGACCGATGAAGAATTACAGGCGGCTCGGGGAATCGTCTATGTGATGCTCTTTGTATTATATATGTCAGTAATTATCTATGGTCAAATGATTGCTGCGGATGTTGCGGTTGAAAAGTCTTCCCGGGTAATGGAAATTTTAATCTCCAGTGCTCCGCCTTTAACCCATATGTTTGCAAAAATTTTCGGAATCGGTTTGCTTGGGATTACCCAAATGGGTATTGCTTTCTTTTATGGCTTAGTGACCTTTCGTTCTAAAAGTACAGAAGTCACGCAGGAAGTGTTACAAGAGTTTGGTTTTACGGCTCAACATGTTTCGCTCTATCTCTATGCCCTGATCTTTTTTATACTAGGTTATTTATTGTATGCTACGTTAGCGGCAATGCTTGGTTCTTTAGTGAGTCGGGTAGAAGACGTTCAACAATTGACCCTACCTTTAGCCTTGCTCGTCATGTTAGCCTTTTTCATCGCCTTGTTCGGCTTAGTGAAACCGGAGTCCATGTTAATTACGGTAACTTCTTTTATCCCATTTTTCACACCGATGATTATGTTTTTGCGTATCGGGATGTTAGAGGTACCGGCTTGGGAAATCGCTCTTTCGATTGGATTAACGGTCCTTACCCTCATTCTATGTTCTATATTGGCTGCTCGAGTGTATCGAGGCGGGGTACTGATGTACGGTTCTTCCCACACTTGGAAAGATTTCTATCGGGCGCTCCAACTATCAAAAAGAGAATAGTTTTGAAAAGACGTAAGGAATCGGGATTTCTCTTCCCGATTCCTTACGTTTTTTGATGTTAATAGGGGGGGTTGCTAGTTTTCTTTCAAAAAACACAAACATATGGTCGCTTTTTAGAAAACGTGTTATAATTTTTAGACAAAGTCTAGTTACTATGAGATAGGGGAGTTTACATAGCAATGAAGCGACGTATTAGCTTTATTCATACCGCAGATCTTCATTTAGACAGTCCGTTCAAAGGTATATCCCATTTACCAGAGCCTTTGTTTGCGAAGGTTCGTGAAAGTACTTTTAAAGCCTTTGAACGTTTGATCGACTATGCCATTGAAAAGAAGGTCGATTTTGTCCTAGTGGTTGGGGATCTTTTCGATGAAGAAAACCAAAGTTTGAAAGCCCAACTACATGTTAGGGATCAATTTCAAAAACTTGAAGACCATGGCATTGAAGTGTTCTTGTCCTTTGGTAATCACGACTATCTGAAGGGTAACCCCTATCCAATTCAGTATGGTTCGAATGTACATGTTTTTCCCGGAGAAGAGGTAACTTATTTTCCTTTTCATAAAGAGGGCGAAACCTTGGCTCACATTTATGGCTTTAGCTATGTTAACGGTCAAGTGAAAGATAATAAGTCGAAGGCCTATCGTATCGAAAATAGAGAAGTACCTTTTCATATTGCCACTTTACACGGCAGCCTTTATGGTAGCCAAGGCCACGATCCGTACGCGCCTTTTCGCTTAGAGGACTTACTCCAGGAAACGTTTGATTATTGGGCGCTCGGTCACATACATAAACGGGAGGAACTTTCTTACGAACCACCGATTATCTATCCTGGAAATATACAAGGAAGGCATCGGAAGGAGACGGGGAAAAAAGGTTGTTATTATGTCGAGTTGACAAAGCAAGGCGCGGTTTGTGAGTTTATACCTGTTCAGGAAGTGGTCTTTGTCGATGTGACGGTCGACCTTCGTCCTTGTAGGTCAATCGGTGAGATTGAAGGACGAATTGAAAAGCATCTATCGGCCATCAAAGGGGAGCAACAGCTAGTGCACCTTGAGCTTCAAGGAAGCCGAGAACAATTAGACAATCTTCGTTTAATGGATTATGTCGATCAACTCATCGAAGTAATTAATGAACGTTTATTAAGACAATTACCTTGGCAGTATATTTATCGTTACCGATATCACCTCCTAGAAAAAAAACGCTCACCGGTCGATTCTTTATTTGTAAAGGAGTTAAAAGAGGTGGCTCAACGGATTTCCTTGCAGGATGTACTAGAAGATTTTTATACCCATCCGCTAGGCCGGAAGGTAAACTATACCTTCGATGAACAAGAGTTAATTGCCGATGCTTTAGAATATATTCAAGATGCTTTAAGTGAGAAAGGTAGGTGATATCTTTGAAGTTCGTTCGCGCACAAATCTTTGGTTTCGGTAAGTGGGTTGATCAAACCCTTCACTTCGATAGTGCCCCTTTTGTCTGTCTTTATGGAAAAAATGAAGCGGGAAAGTCGACTTTGCAACAATTTTTCCTTTACATGTTGTTCGGCATGCCTCCGAGGGAACGTAATCGTTACAAACCGAAGGAAAGCAATAGGTTTGGGGGGAGTTTAACCCTAGAAGTACCGAACATCGGTGAAGTGACGATTGAAAGAACGGATGGTGATTTTCGTCTTTACTATCCTGATGGAAAAATTACCGAAGATGAAAAGAACCTCGCCTCTTTGTTACAGGAAGTGTCGAAGGAATCTTTCTTAGCCATTTATGCTTTTTCTTCCTTAGACTTGTTTGAACTACATAAGTTAAAAAGGGAACAGGTAAGCGACCTACTTTTTAGTGTAAGTGTGACGGGCTCTTCTTCGGTGTATAAGGTAGAGAAGGATATCGAAAAGAAATTGGATGAACTTTTTAAACCTTCCGGCCGTAAACCTTTAGTTAACCGAAAGTTAATGGAAGTATCCCAGTTAGGGAAGAAAGTATCCCATTTACAAAAAGAGCAGGCTAGCTATCGCGACCATGTCGGAAAGAGTGATGCATTGAAGGCTGAAATAGAAAGTTTACAAAGGAAAATGAACGAAGGAAAAGAATACCTTCGTGTCAAAGAAAATATCGCTCAATTTACCCCACAAATACGTTCCCTTTATGAAAGGGAGGAGGAGCTTCGAAGGCTTGCTAGTAAGGATTTTACTTTTCCAGAAAAAGGTCTCGAAAGGTATGAAAACCTCAAGCAACAGCTCATTCCCTTAAAGGCATCATTACAAAGCGTAACCGACCAGAGAGATACTTACCGTCAGCGATTAGCAGAAAAGAAACAGAACCGTTTATTAGAGGAAGAGGAAGAGAAGTTATACGACCTATTAAAGCTAGAGCAGTCCTGTGAAGAGAAGAAGGTTAGAGGGCGAGCTATAGCTGAGGAAATACGCGCCCTTGAAGCACAACAGGACAGTTTACTTGCTAGTTTCTTTTCAGAGCCAATCGATGCGAATCAACTACAGCTTCCTTTTTATGCGAAGGCGACCTGGCAACAAATCATAGAGGAAAAAGGCCAGCTAGATAAGGAGGAGGAAGACCTAGAGGAAGAAGCGTTATCCCTTCGGAAAAAATATGAAAAACTAAAGGACAACTATCAAAACAAAGGAAAGAACTCCTTAGACAAAGATCGTTTAGCCCTACTTCGAGAGGAAGTCCAAGAGAAACGGCATTTCATCACAGAAGCAAGTTCTTTAAAGACGATTGTTAGCTGGGAGAAGGAAAGGCAGAAGCGATTAGCTACTTGGAGTATGCTTTCCTTGGGACTTATCTTATTCTTTTTTGTCCTTAATGTTTTGACGGGGGTTACTGCTTACGGTGTTATGGGAGGTCTTTTTTTCCTTTTATTTTTCTTCCAACGATATTCCTTACGACAAGTTAAGAAAAAAATTACAACTCTAACTCGCCGGCTAGCGCATTACCGCGATGACTATGAGGAACTTCCACGACTTGAAAAAACGCTAGAACAAGCAGAAGAACTTTACCACGAGCGTTTAGCCTTAGAGCAAGCGTTAAAGGAAGTGCAAATCGAACGCTTGCAGTTAGAGGAGAAAAAGGAACATCTCCAGCGGAAAAGGGAGGCTTGGAAGCAAAAGGTTACCGAGGAGCGAAAGTTGTATCCTTTTTTAGAAAACATCGAAGTTCCCTATTGGCTCGAACTGTTTGATCAATTAGAAAAGGTTCAGAAGCTTTCCCATGCACTTGGACGACTTCGAGTCCAAGGGGAAGAAATCGAAGCAGAGGTAGTGGCCTTTAAGGAAAAGGAGACGTCCTTCTTAGAAGAGCTTAGAAAGGATGGCCGGCCGATTACAGCGAGGGACTTACCTTCCCTTGCTCGAGAGCAAGAGGCTCTTAAGGAACAAATCAAGGAAGAGGAGCGAAGGTTAGGAGAGGTAGAAGAAGATTGGCATCGACTAAAGGAAAAGGAAGCTCTCTTACTTAAGGAAAGGGATCATCTTTTTTCTATTGCTCAAGTAGAGGATGAAGAGGCATATTATGAAAAGGCACAACAATTAGAGCATAAAGCAGATTTAGAAAGTTCTTGTACTGCTTTGAGAAATCAATTAAAACTTATTTTTCCTACGGAAGCTTTGGAGGACTTATATAGGCAAACCCTCGATACCAATACTTTACAGGCAGAAGTAGAAGCCTTGCAGGAAACCGTCGACGCCCATGAACAAGAACTATATCACCTCCATGAAAAACTTGCTTCGGTCCAGGCGGACATTTCCCGGATGGAATCTACAGATCGTTATTCTGAAATAGTTCACCGTTACCATCTATCTAAAGGAGAGTTAGAAAGTTTCGTAGCCGAATGGGCGCGGATGAAACTAGCTAGTCAACTTGTAAAAGAGGCGAAGCTGTCTTTCCAAAAGAAGTTTTTAACGAAGGTGATGGAACGTACCTCGGACTATTTTTCCTTTTTAACGGAGGGACGTTACATAAGGGTCTTCCCTCCTACAGAGACTTTATCATTTCAAGTAGAAGCAAAAAATAAGATAAGGTATACTGTAGAGGAATTGTCTAAAGGAACGATTGATCAGTTATATGTCGCTTTACGCTTGGCCATTAGCCAAGTAATGAAGGATCAGGTTGTCCTACCGTTAATTATAGACGATGCCTTCGTCCATTTTGATGAAGATCGAACTTGTCGGGCCCTTCAATTGATAGAAAGTTTAGCAACAGATCAGCAAATTCTATTATTAACGTGTCGTCGTTCAATCAAACGGCTTTTGCAAGAGCAGGACATATCCCATCGGAAGATTGAATTATCAAGGACTTAGGAGGAATGACAATGAAACGAGGGATTCGGGATTACCAGATCGGTGAGAGCTTTGACGGTTATTTACTCATTAAGCAAGTAAGAAAAGGGACTGCGAGTAATGGGAAGCCTTTCTTAAGCTTGTCTTTTGTCGATGCTACCGGAGAAATTGAAGCGAAGTTATGGGATGCGAAAAAGGATGATGAGGAAACCTTTGTTGCAGAACGGATTGTTCGAATCGTCGGGGATGTTCAAGAGTTTCGGGGGCAATTACAACTTCGAATTCACTCCATCCGCCTTGCTCAAAGTCATGAAGGAGTGAAACTAGAGGATTTTTTAGAAAAGGCTCCGGTTGAAGTCGAAGTATTACGGGACCGTATAACTCAACGACTTTTTGATATGGAAAATCCGAAGATTCAGCGGATTGTCCGGGCTTTACTCAAAAGATATGATCAAGAGCTGTTTCTCTATCCTGCCGCTTCGAAGAATCACCATGCTTATGTGTCAGGTTTAGCGCATCATATTGTGACGATGTTAGACATTGCTTCGTCCTTATGTAATATTTATCCAAGTTTAAATAAGGATTTACTTTTTGCTGGGATTATTTTACATGACCTGGGAAAGATCCACGAACTTTCCGGACCAGTATCGACGACCTATACCCTTGAGGGGAACCTTTTGGGGCATATTACCTTGATGGTAAATGAAATTAAAGAAGTAGCTGATGAGTTGCAAATTGAAGGGGAAGAAGTTATCGTATTACAACATCTCGTTCTCTCCCACCATGGCTTGCCCGAATGGGGAAGTCCGAAGCGTCCGCAAGTGATGGAGGCTGAAATCCTTCACCTAATCGACCTTATTGATGCGAGGGTTAATATGTTAACCCGTGCTCTAGAGCGGACGAAGCCTGGAGAGTTTACGGAAAAGCTTTTTCCTCTTGATCAACGTAGCTTCTATCGTCCCTCTTTTTAGTCATAAGAAAGCCAGCCTGAACATATAATGGGGTACAAAGGACAAGGAGGGAGAAGTATGGGATTTACGATTCCTTCGTGGGCGTACCTCATCATTGCATTTATTATTTTTAGTGGTTATATGTTCTTTCGGGCGATGCGGGCTGAAAAGCTTTTAGAGCAACAATATATCGAAAGAGAAGGACAAGTATATATGGAACGGATTCGCCAAGAAAAGCTTCGAAAAGAGCAGGCGAGATCAGAATGAACACACAGACTATTCTTTGAATTGTCTGTGTGTTTTTTTAAAAAAATACACCCCTCTAGGAGAATATCTCCAGCAGGGGTGTGACGATGATTGTCATTCGTATTAGCCTAGGGCCTCAGGTTCGTCAAAAAGATTTTCAAATTCTTTAAGTTTGATATTGACATCTGCGTCATCGATAAGCTTTTGGATGCGATCCATTGCTTCTTCTTGGTCGACCTTTGAATCGATAATTCTTTGACGAATTTCATCTTCGTTTTCTTCTAATGTTCCGATATCTTCATCGAGTTCTTTTACTTCGAGTAGTTCGATAATATGGTAGCCATACTCAGTTTCTACAGGATCACTAATATCGCCAACTTCTAAATTAAAGGCGACATCTTCGAATTCAGAAACCATCGAGCCGACGGTAAAGAAGCCGAGTTCGCCACCTTTATCGGAGTTTGAACTATCGGTGGAATATTTTTTCGCAAGCTTAGCGAAATCTTCACCTTTATCGAGTTTTTCCTTTACTTCTTTGGCTGTCTCTTCATCATCGACTAAAATGTGGCGGGCATTGATTTCTACGTTCATTCGTTCGTAGAAGGTTTTAATTTCTTCATCGGTAACCTCGATGCCATCCGTATAAGCTTTGTCGATGATGAGACCGTTACGAATATCGGCCTTTAAGTCGTCCTCGGTAATGTTTTGGGCTTCAAGGATTTCGTCGAATTCCTCTCCGACGGATTCCTTTAATTGTTCAAGCTCTTCCTTTACTTCGTCGTCGGTGACTTCGTATTTGTCGGATAGAACTTTAAAGGTGATCATCGCTTGTAATACTTCCGCACCGTTTTGTTTTTTAAGTTCCTCGTAGAACTCTTCCTGTGTAATATTTCCAGCCTTAGTTTCAACGATTACTTTCGAGTCGTTGGAACCACAAGCGGAAATCGTAAGAATCGTTAGTATTGAAACGATTGTGAGCCATGTTTTTTTCATTTTTACACTCCTCTAAATAAACATTAGATACTCTTTTACAGAATAGCATAAGTAGCCGTAATCACCAATAAATTGCAGTACAATAAGAAATTGAAGAAGGTTACGGAGCAACCTTCTTCATTTACGTTCCTTTAGGATTGGCTTTGGCTATTTTGTGCTTGAATTTTCTCTTCAAGGTCTTTAATACTTGCTTCAATTTGTTCTAAATAATCATGAATATTTTCTTGATGAGGCTCAATGGCGGATTTCCATTCGTCGACGGAGGCCTTCATTTCCGTCGTCAATTCGTTAATGAGGGCAACCCCTTCTTTCGAGGTCTTTGCGATTTCATTTTTTAAATATAAGCCCTCTCTAATGATATCGTCGAGGGTCTGTTTTAATGCAACGACTTGATCGACGATTTTCCGCCTTACCTCTCTACCGGTCTTAGGGGTAGCTAGTAAGGTGATCGTAGCACTTACCGTTCCACCGATTAAGAGACCAAGAAATAGGGATTTTGATTTTGACATCAAGCATCGGTCCTTTCTGTATGTTGATTATTTAATTTCCTCGGCAATTTTCGCTGCCATTGCCTGTAACTCCTCCGAAGTAAATTGACCGTCTCGGGTTACCCATTTCGCATCAAATCCATCCTTTTCATACCGAGGAATGAGGTGAATATGTAAATGGAAAACCGATTGTCCAGCAGCTACTTCATTATTGTTGAGCAAGTTAATCCCTAAAGGTTTGTAGGCGTCTTTGATTGCCCGGGCGATTTTAGGTACCCGACGGAATAATTCGGCAGCGACATCCTCCGGTAGTTCATAAATATCCTTAGCATGTTGCTTAGGGATAACAAGCGTATGGCCATCGGTAACTTGGCTAATGTCTAAAAAGGCATAGACATGCTCGTCTTCGTATACTTTTGCAGAGGGAATCGAGCCTTCAACAATGCGACAAAAGAGACAATCATCGTGTTTCATTCTTATCCAACTCCTACTATATTCTCGTTTATCATCATTTTAACATAAAATGAAAAACAAGTATATGAAGGAAGGGAACTTGAAGGAGAAAAGCTTGTTTATAGATCAGATAGTTCTACTTTTATTCGATGAATGCAGTTAAAATAAACAACAGACTACGTAAGCGTCGAATTACGTAGTCTGCGTTAAGAAGAAATGTTGCAAGCACAATCATGTGTAGAATTCGGGGACATTCGTATGCATCACTCGATGCGGTACATTACGTTTCCAATCACACAGTAACCTTTAGTTACCCTAGGAACAGGTCGAACGATTCCTTTTGGAAAGTAGCGACATGATTTTCATTTTATCGATTTGTAAAAAAGGATAAAATGGCTCGCATCATTTCTTCCTTTGCTATTCTTAGCAAAATTATAAAATATATACATTAAGGCAACAAATACTATATACTAATAGTAATTATAGAATTGAGGGTGACACGCATGGAAGCGATATTAGAAGTAGAAGCGTTGACGGGGGGCTATGCCCGTCGGGATGTGCTCCATGATCTTACATTTTCGATTCATGAAGCAGAAATCGTCGGTTTAATCGGTCTAAACGGTGCGGGTAAAAGTACAACGATCAAGCACATTATCGGACTTCTCCAGGAGAGGAAGGGACAGATAAAGGTTAAAGGTCGAACGATTCATGAAGACATGACCTATTATCGGAAACAAATCGCCTTCGTCCCTGAACAGCCAATCTTATATGAAGAGCTTACCTTATACGAACACTTACGCCTAACAGCGATGGCTTATGAAATAGATGAAGCGATATTCCAAGAAAGGTTAGAACGGTTGCTGAAGGCTTTTCGGATGGAAAGATATATCGATTGGTTTCCGGTGCATTTTTCTAAAGGAATGCGCCAAAAGGTGATGATTATGAATGCCTTTTTAATCGAACCGAGCCTGTATATCGTTGACGAACCCTTTGTCGGACTAGACCCTTTAGGTATACAAGCTTATTTAGATTGGATGCAAAAAATGCGCGATCAAGGAGCAGGGGTGTTGATGTCGACCCATATTTTAGCTACGGCCGAGAAGTATTGCGATCGCTTTATCATTTTACATGAGGGACGTATTCGGGCCCAAGGCACGATTCAAGAATTACAGAAAGATTTCGATATGCCAGGGGCAAGTTTGGACGACATTTATATCGAACTAACAAAGGATGACGTCCATGCTTAAGGTTAAGGAGCTATTTAAAGATCGGCTCGTTGCCCATCTCAAATTGTTGAACCGTTATTTGCGGTATATTTTTAATGGTCATTTTCTTATTGCGATTATCTTTCTCATTGTGACGCTCGCCGTTTATTATCAACAGTGGCTAAGCAATGTATCGGACAGTTTTCCCGCTAGCTTCGTTATCGCCCTTTTTCTTAGCTTTGCCGTCTTGTACAATCCTTTACAGTTTTTTTTAAAACGACCGGACCAAGTGTTTTTAATCGTTCAGGAAAAGGCTTTGCGGGAATATTTCTTTTACGGTTTAATCTATAACTATGTCGTCCAACTTTATATTGTTTTGATTGTGATTGCAGGCTTAGGACCTTTATATTTTACCTTTTATCCAGAAGCCTCTACACTTTTCAATGTGATGCTCATAGGTCTTGTTTTAGTAGTGAAGGCTTGGCATTTAGCGATTAGCTGGCGTAGTTTACAGACGAAATTCCACCCTTTTGAGCGGGTAGAGAAAGTTTTCCGGATTTTGTTTACGATTATTTTTTTCTACAGCTTATTAGAGAGGGAGTTTTTTCTCGTTATCGGTATCGGCTATATTTTATATCTACATGCTGTATATATTTTTTACCTTCGGGATAAACGGATGCATTGGGAGCGTTTGATACAAAATGACGAAGCCCGTCTCGGGAAGTTTTATCGTTTTGTAAGTCTGTTTGCGGAAGTCCCTCAGTTAAAAAGCCGTCTTCGGAAGCGTCGCATACTGACCAAGTTGGTCGAAGCTACGATACCTTTTAATAAGCGAGCGACATATGATTACTTGTACCGTCTCACCTTCCTGCGGAGTGGGGATTACTTTTCCCTTTATCTTCGTTTAACGATTTTAGGGATGATCGTTTTAATTTTTGTCCCTAATCCTATAATCAAATTAGCTCTAGCTATACTCTTTCTCTATATGACGAGCTTTCAATTGCAAAGCTTGTATTACCACCACCGGACAAATGTTTGGTTAGATTTATATCCAGTAGAGGAAGAAAAGAAGCGGAAGGCCTTTTTAACTTTTACTTTTCGACTATCTTTCGTGCAAGTGTTGCTGTTATCCATCGTTCTTCTTCTCGGTGAAGATTGGACGCTCTTTTTTCAATTACTCGGTTTAGGTATACTGTTTATCGTCCTTTTTCAACAAGTTTATATAAAGAAGAAATTGCGCTGATCGTTAACTTAGCTGTACATAGCTTATGGTTTCAGTAAGCATCGATTAAAATAGAGATGAAAAAACCGCCTCTTTCAAAGGCGGTTTTTTTCATACTCGGTTTGTTTGTATCGTTTCATAAAGACTGACAAAAGCCTTGGCAGCAATAGGCATTGCCCGTTCATCGATGTCGAAACGGGGATGATGGTGAGGATACTCGTTCCCTTTTTTCATCGCTCCCGTAAAGAAAAAGGCACCCCGTTTTTCTTGTACGTAGTAGGCGAAGTCTTCAGCGGCTAGTTGGATATCCGAGCGTTGAATATTTTTTACTTCGGGTATCGCTTTTACTGCTTTAAAGAGTAATGTCGTTTCCTCGGGGTGATTGACCAAGGGTGGATAGCCGTCTGCATAATCAATAGAAAAACTAGCCTTCTGGCTATGGCAAATCCCTTCTGTAATTTGATATAGGGCTTCTTTCATTTTTTTCTTCGCCTCCGGACTAGTGTAACGAATCGTCCCTTCTAACTGTGCTTCCTCGGCGATAATATTAAAGGCGCTACCGGCTGAGAATTTACCAATTGTTAACACACCAGACTCTAAGGCAGAAATCTGCCGGCTTACGATCGTTTGTAAGGCCGAGACAAGCTGGCTAGCGATGACGATGGCGTCCCTTGTTTCTTCGGGATATGCACCATGTCCTCCCTTACCGCGTATGTTAATAGTAAAACGGTCGGTGCCGGCCATGAAGACATCTTCCCGGCTTGCGATCGTACCAAGGGGGAGGGTAGACCAAAAATGGTTACCAAAAATAAAATCTACATGATCTAAGGCGCCGGATGAAAGGATTGGCTTGGCTCCTCCTGGCGGTAATTCTTCGGCATGTTGGTGGAGGAAGATAATTTCCCCTTTTAATTCTTCTGGATAAGCCTGGAGAATTTTAGCTAGAACGAGGAGGGTTGCGGTATGGGCATCGTGGCCACAAGCATGCATGACTCCTGGAACCTTTGATTTATAGCTGACATCTTTTTCGTCTTGGATTGGTAAAGCGTCAAAGTCCGCCCGGAAGGCGATTGTTTTTCCTGCTTGCTTCCCTTTAAGCCGGGCAATTACCCCGTTACCACCGACCTTTGTTTCAACGGGAATATTTAATTTTCGATAGTAATCGGCGATGTAATTAGCCGTTTGATATTCTTGAAAGGAAAGTTCTGGACGTTCGTGTAAGTAACGCCGAATCTTGACAAACTCTTCATAGTGTTGATCGATTTCTTTAAATAGCTTTTCTAGCATGGTAAGGCTCCTTTGATTGAAAGTTTCAACAATGTCTTAACCGTTATTTTAGCTAGGGGGAAGGGGAATTGCAAATGGAGAAAGGGTTGAAAAGTGACGCATTGCCCTATATGATAGGAAGTAATATCCCTTGAACCTCGAGGTCATTTTTGATATATTACAGTTAAATTGAATACGAGTGGTTGAAAGTGATTGAGGCGCAAAGACCAAGAGTAGATAGTTGGAGAAGTGTGGGACTTCGAGGAAGGTTATTGAAAGGGGAATTTGCCGAAACTTTAAGGTTTTCCCGCAAGCTTAAAGTTGGGGCTGTATTGAATAAATACAGAACTGTCATATAGTGATGCTATATGGAGGGCTATTGCACTTAGAGTTACGTTATAACTTTCATGCAACAGCGACCCTTCGTTGTTGCATTTTATTTTTTATCGATCTATAGCGTTGTAGGAAATAACTATAAAGGACGTGTAAATATGAACTTTGGTGAACTAATTACCGCGATGGTGACCCCTTTTAATGAGAAGGGAGAAATTGATTATGAAGCGACGACAAATTTAATCAATCATCTAATCGAAAACGGTACCGACTCCGTTGTCGTTGCTGGAACGACAGGGGAGAGTCCAACTTTATCGACAGAGGAGAAGCTATCTTTATTCGAACACGTTGTGAAGGTCGTCGATGGTCGAATCCCGGTTATTGCTGGTACTGGTTCAAATGATACTGCCTCATCTATTGCATTAACGAAGGAAGCTGAGGCGCTTAAGGTTGACGGAATTATGCTCGTCGCTCCTTATTATAACCGTCCCTCCCAAGAAGGATTGTATAAACATTTTAAAGCGATTGCCGAAGCGACGAGCCTACCTGTAATGATTTACAACATTCCTGGTCGTACGTCAGTAAATATCGATGTTGATACGATTGTCCGCCTATCTAAAATTGACAATGTGTTCAGCGTTAAAGAAGCAAGCGGTAATTTAGAGGCTATGACGGAAATTATCGCCCGCACCGATGATGACTTTGTTTTATATAGCGGTGACGATAGCCTAACTTTACCGGTTCTTTCAATCGGGGGTAAAGGAATCGTTTCGGTAGCTGGTCATATCGTCGGTAAAGAAATGAAAGCGATGATTGAAGCTTTTAAAGCAGGTAAGGTGAAGGAAGCGAGCGAACAGCATCAACAATTGTTACCAATTTTCCAAACGATGTTTATAGAACCGAGCCCTTCCCCTTTAAAAGCAGCTTTAAACGAAATAGGTGTGCCGGTTGGCAATGTCCGCCTTCCTCTCGCACCTTTATCCGAAGAAGGTATGGCCCAGCTTCAAAAAGCACTACCTTTTGAGAAATGGAAGGTTAAGTAATTAAATAAAAAACGTTAGTGTTAAAGGGAATTGCGCGCCCTTTTGCACTAACGTTTTCTTTTCGTAAAAAAGTTTCGTTGTAAGGAATGTTTGTCCTAGCTAGTATATCGTTGTATAATGTAAGGAAAGATTTTTACCGAGAAGGGAAGTCGTGAAACCATTGTCTAAGCGGGAAGAACGATTGCTGATAATACTATGGACACAATCGTTATTAGCAACTTTAGGTAGTCTTTATTTTTCAGAAATATTAGGCTATATACCGTGCGATTTATGTTGGTATCAGCGGATTTTTATGTATCCGATCTTACTAATTTCTACGATAGCCCTTATAAAGAAAGATAAGATGATTACTTATGCGAGTAGTTATTTGAGTGGAATAGGACTAGCCTTCTCTCTTTATCACTATAGTTTACAGAAGTTTTCGTTTTTTGGGGACGGAAGTGGTTTTTGTACGAACGTTCCTTGTAATTTACAATACGTGAACTATTTTGGTTTTATTACGATACCCTTTCTTGCGGGGGTAGCTTTTACCGTTATTTTTATTTGTTCAATTTTGTTACAGAAAGAGAAGTAAACCTAGGGGGAACCTAAATGAAAAATAAAATGATCATAATTTTAGCCGCTGTACTTATTCTCTTTGCCGGGCTTATTGTATTGAATAATATGAAAAATAAAAAAGTACTTTCAGAGAACAATCCTTATGGTAAGGAAGAGTTGCATCAAGAAACGATCGATCAATTAGACGATCCACTTTACGATAATATTATTTTACCGGAAGAACTAGATGAAAAGTTAGAAAAAGGGGAAGACGTCACGGTTTATTATTACAGTCCGACTTGCGTTTATTGTCAACGGACCACACCGATTATCGTACCGATGGCAGAGGAATTAGATATCGACTTGAAAAAGATGAACCTCTTAGAGTTCGACCTTATGGAATATTACGATGTCGAAGGTACACCGACGATTATCCACTATGAAGATGGAGAAGAAGTCGCTAGGATTGTCGGTGAAAATGAAGAAGAAGAATTTTATGAGTTCTTTACAACACATGTAGTAAAGTAAAGCAATAAAGGCTGGGGTTAGGGATTTATCTACCCCAGCCTTTTATTATTTGTTAATGATTATAAAAGATCTGCCTCATCCTCATCGTCATCAATCATGCTATAAGCCTTTGTAAAAGGACGCTCTAAAAAATAGGCCGATAGAGGAGCGAAGCGTTGGACGTTTTCTTCCTCGTAAAAGGGGGACTCTTTCCAACGTTCTTCATCCCGCTTGCTTTCCCAAAGGGTGAGCAAGATATATTCCGTTTTTCGCCGATGTTTAAGTAAACGCATTGCTAAGACGCCGGTACGCTGTGTGAGCTGTGGAAAACGTTGTTTTACTTGGTCTTCAAAAAGCTTACTACCATTTTCGGCTATAGGAAGATGATGCATCGTGACGTAACCTTTTTTGATGAATTGACCATC
The DNA here is from genome assembly GCA_937974845.1 of uncultured Pseudogracilibacillus sp. GTDB lineage: Bacteria > Bacillota > Bacilli > Bacillales > Amphibacillaceae > Pseudogracilibacillus. The sequence goes on from CALJVC010000021.1 coordinate 25,234, forward strand.
TTGTTCGACAATTTTATAGGTATGTCCAGAGACGAAGATACTTTTTCGTCGTCGATGTTCATAATAAAGCAAGGTACGATGCCCATCTTGCATAAAATAAAAGCTTTCTTTTTTATGGCGTTTAGCTAATTGGGACAAAAAGGGATAGGTTCCTGTCGTAAAAGATGCCCACATATATATTCTCCTTTAGCTTTTTTCCAAGATGATTTGTTTTTATTATAGTATATTGTTAACTCTCCTCCTAGTATTCGGTATTAAGTTAACGGGAATGGAAAAATCATATATAATAGAAGCAGACAGCGAGAGGAAGTTGAATGATGGATCAAAGAAGAAAAGTAGGAAAAAGAACAGCGAGTCGTTCGGCAAAAAAGAAGGAACAGCAAGAGCGAAAAACATTGTTCGACAGCGAAAATTGGAAACGAACGGTTCGCTTTTTTCATATAAATAAGAAAAAGAATTCGACAGAGCCAGAGGAATCTTCGAGCTTTCGACGTCGCCAAGAGAGAAAGTTATCGGAGCAGGAAAGGTCGGAAGAAGAACTTCGAGAAGGGGTAGCTGAAGCTAGAAACCTTTTACAAATCCGTTGGGTTCGAATTGTCGCAATTTTTGGCGCAGCCTTTATCTTAGCCCTCGTCGCTTATACGACTATTTTATTTGGAGGGCGCTTAATCGTTGATAAAGACAAGCTAATCATATCACCTCCGACGACAATTGAGACGACCGATGGAGATGTAATATGGTATTTATACGATGAGTTTCGGTTACCGGTAAAGTTAGAAGATATTCCAGACCATGTCCAGGAAGCGTTTATCGCAATTGAGGATCGGCGCTTTTACCAACATACAGGAGTAGATTTGCGCTCTATTGCTCGGGCCGTCGTCGTAGATATTATCGCCCGAGACAAAAAAGAAGGTGCAAGCACTATCACCCAGCAATTAGCTAAGAATTTGTTTTTAACGAACGATAAGTCTTGGTGGCGAAAGATTAAAGAGGCGATGATCGCCCTTTATCTAGAGCGTGAGTATACGAAGGATCAATTGCTGGAAATGTATCTCAATGTCATTTATTTTGGACAAGGTCAATATGGAATTGAAGCGGCTGCAAATCGTTACTTTCACAAATCAGCTTCTGAATTGAGTTTAGAAGAAGGAGCCCTCTTAGCTGGGATGATTAAAGCACCGAATGGATATTCCCCAATCGAGCATCCGGAGAAGGCTTTACAACGGCGGAATGTCGTTTTAGAGGCGATGGAACAGGAAGGTTATATCACAACGAAAGAAAAGAAAACAGCCCAGGGGAAAGCCCTCGTCCTGAATGAATCGGTCCGTAAAATGAACGATGCCCATCATACGATTGTTGACCTCGTCATAAAAGAAGCGGAAGAAGTATATGGACTGAGCTTAGAGGAATTAAAGGCTAAACGTTATCGCATCGTGACATCTTTAGACAAAACGATTCAGGATATTGTCTATAAACAGTTCCAGTACGACAGTTATTTTCCAGGTAATAAAAAAGATGCGGTCGAAGGGGCTTTTGTCATGATCGATCAAAAAACAGGACAAATTGTTGCAGCCCAAGGAGGCCGTAAGTACGTACGTGGTAATTTGAACCGGGTAGTTGAAAAACGCCAACCAGGTTCCACCTTTAAGCCGATTGCTGTTTTTGCTCCGGCTTTAGAGTCAGGGAAGTTTTCCGCCTATTCGATGTTACCCGACGAATTACGGGAATGGGATGGTCATCAAGTGCGAAATCATGATAATCGCTACGAAGGTTCCGTATCCTTATACAATGCTTTAGTACAGTCAAAGAACAGTTCTACTTATTGGCTATTAAATGAAATTGGTATCCCTTATGCCAAGAAGTTTTTAGAGAAAATGGATATTTCTATTGAGGATAACGGCCTTTCGATTGCCTTAGGAGGGTTGAAGGAAGGGGTAACCCCCTTAGATTTAGTTAAGGCCTATCGAAGCTTCGTACACAGTGGTAAAGTCGTTACACCTTATGCGATACTAGAAATTTACGATAATAAAAATAAACGGATTGCAACGCCTGAAATAGAAGAGGAAAAGGTTTTTTCTGACCAAGTAGCCTGGGAGATGACAGAGATATTAAAGGATGTCGTTATCCGTGGTACCGGCCAAAGTGGTCATTATCCTTATGAACTCGCAGGAAAAACGGGAACAACCCAACATCCTGTTGTCGAAGGGGCATCAAAGGATGCGTGGTTTGTCGGTTTTACTCCAGAATATGTGAGTGCTTCATGGATCGGTTACGATCGTTCCGATGAAGACCATTATCTAACGGGAGGTAGTAGTTATCCGACTCAACTAACGAAAGCAATTTATACAGAATTGGCTAAAGAAAGGGAGGTCGTCCAAGCTTTCACCCGGCCGGAAGGTGTCCAAGCCTTATCCGAACCTATCGAACTACCGGTTATTACCGACCTTCAAGGTTCGTATACTTTCGGTGGTTTTAAACTATTAAAGGGAAAATTAGAGTGGACTGCCTCACCCGATCATCGAGTTGTTTATAAAATATTTGAACGACATGGTGATGATGTAAAACAAATCGGAGAAGTAACTGGAGAAGATAACTTTGTCATCGATGAATTTATGCTCTTTAAACAACGGAACTATTATGTTGTACCTTTCAATCCATTGACGGAGGCAGAAGGGGAACGTTCGAACGAGGTTTCTTTACCTTAAATCACTAAGCTCCTCATAGTTAGCACTGTGGGGAGCTTTTTGTATGGATTCGTTAGGAAATCCGTTAATTTTCTTTTTTGTTTCAAAGTTAGCTATAATAAAAGAGAGAAGAAAAGACAAAAAAATAAGCAACTAGGAGTCTAGTTGCTTCATCCGGAAAGGAAGTCTTATTATAGAATAGACTATATGTGAAAATGAGTTGAACCTGATCGTTATTTAGCAGGGTGATTGCATTCATGGCATAGGTTACCATAACAATCAGCTTGTTCAACCATTTCGACACCACATTGTTGGCAATGTTTTTTAGGTAAGTTTCTAAAAAACTCAAGGACGTTTATCATGTCAATTTCCTCCTCACAAGGATTTTTTAGTTAAATTTAAAACTGTTTAACAAACTGTTATTAGCATTGTACTATAACACATAATAAAAAGTCAAGGCTGTTTTACAACAAAATTTAAATTTTTATAAAAAAATTTGTAAACTGTGTTATAACATCTCTCGGGAGGTAGAAGGATGAAGCTAACGATTATCGGTCATTGGGGAGGATATCCAGGGAAAAATGGCGCTTCTTCGGCCTATTTACTTGAAAAGGACGGCTTTCATCTTATGTTAGACTTTGGAAGTGGGGCCTTATCGAAGTTACAAGAGTTTAAACGAGCGACAGATCTCGATGCGATTATCCTTTCCCATTATCATGCAGACCATATCGCGGATATCGGTGTACTAAAACACGCCCTTTATGTAGAAAATCTGTTACAAGGGACAGAAAAGTTAGTTGATCTGTATACGCATCGAGAACAGCCCTTCCACGGCTTTGATTTTACCGATGACTATATCCGGGTTCATTATTATCGCCCGGAAGAAGTCTTGAAGGTAGGACCCTTTTTCCTTCGGTTTATTAAAACAAAGCATTCGGTTCCCTGCTACGGCATGAGGATTACCGATGGAGGAAGTACGGTTGTCTATACGGCTGACTCAGCCTACCAAGATGAATGGATTAAATTTTCGAAGGATGCTGACTTGCTTCTAGCGGATACGAACTTTTATGCAGACCAAGATGGTCAGGAGGCCGGGCATATGACGAGTCGTGAGGTAGGGAAAATCGCTTCAGAAGCGAAGGTGAAGGAGCTTATTTTAACCCACCTTCCCCACTATGGTGACCACCAACAATTGGTAGAAGAAGCTGGGCAACAGTTTTCCGGAAAAATTCAGCTAGCAAAAGCTGGCCTTACTTGGCAAGCTATACAAAAATAAATTATATATATTTAGGAGTGATAAAATGAAGTTTATCGATAATAAAGGGATAACCGATCCAGCGATTAACTTAGCTTTAGAAGAGTATATTTTACGTAATTTTGGTGAAAAGGATACCTTTTTACTCTTTTATATAAATAGGCCGTCGATTATTATTGGTCGAAACCAAAACTCTATCGAAGAGATTAACCGAGATTACGTAGAAGAAAACAATATTAAAGTCGTTCGACGTTTATCCGGTGGTGGAGCAGTTTACCACGACGAAGGTAATTTAAACTTTAGTTTTATTACCCGGGACGATGGGGATAGTTTCCATAACTTTGCTAAATTCACTGAACCGGTTGTTAAGGCCTTAAATGAGTTAGGAGTACCGGCGGAATTAGTCGGACGAAACGATTTACAAGTTGAAGGTCGGAAAATTTCCGGTAACGCACAGTTTTTTACCCAAGGGAGAATGTTTAGCCACGGGACGTTAATGTTCAATTCCCAGATTGAACACGTCGTTGAAGCTTTAAACGTTAGCGAAGAAAAGATTAAATCTAAGGGAATTAAGTCCATCCGTAGTCGGGTAGCAAATATCGCGGAATATTTAAAAGAAGAAATGACGATGGAAGAGTTTAAGAAACATATTTTATTATCGATTTTCGATGTCGAACGATTAGAAGACGTACCGACCTATGAACTGACGGAAGAAGATTGGGATAAGGTCCATGAAATTTCCCGCAATCGTTATCAGAAATGGGAGTGGAACTTTGGAAAATCGCCTGCATATAACGTCCAAGCTTCTCATAAGTTCCCATCAGGGTTACTAGACGTACGCTTAGATGTGAAAAACGGTATCATCGAAAACTGTAAAATCTACGGTGACTTTTTTGGAATTGGTGAAATTAAGGATTTAGAAGAAAAATTAATCGGCATTCGTCACCAGAGAGAAGCGGTGGAAAAGGCCCTCGAAGGCTTCGATATTGAACATTACTTAGGTAAAATTACGAAGGAAGAGTTTATTGGCCTAATTTATTAGTAAAAAATGATAGAAGAAGCAAGGAACCGAAACGGAAAGGCTTGACCGTTTCGGTTCACTTTTTTCCTTATTTTTGATAAATTAGTAACTGACCACCTAATCCCTCATTTTGGCAAAGTGTAAAAGGAGGAATTAGGAAGTGTTTAGTGAACCGTTTCAATCCCTTGAATTAAGTCCTTTGACGATGGCGGTGATTCCTAAGGAAGACCGTACGGGAAAGCAGAGGACCTTAATTTTAGAAATGTTCGGGGAGCATACCGTCCCCTTTAGCCCCACATATATTATCGATTTAGCTTGCCGTTATTTTGGTAGCACGCTAGAAGGCAGGCTAGAAGGTACGAAAGAGATTAGCAATTACACCCATAAAGCTCCGATTGCGATCGATCCTTCATCAGGAATGTTCTTTTTTCCTACTACATCCCCCAAAAATCGTAATTGCTCTTGGATCAACCATTCCCATGTTAATCATTTAGATTCCGTAGGCCAAGACCAGACAAAGATTAGTTTTTACAACGGTACGTCCATCGTTCTAGACGTTTCCTACGGGTCGATGCAAAACCAATTGCAACGAACGGCGCAATTTCGCTTCTATCTAGAAGAACGATTGAGAAAAATGTACCAAAGCGCCAGCAAGCATTACCAACCTTTCACCCCTTTTCTTAAGTACTAAGGGTTCCTACGCATAAATTTTCTAAAAAAATTCATAGATTCCTTGTCAAATGAGGGCTTAGGTGTTACAAAATAATTTTTACTTCTAGCGATTAATCGTGTTACACTAGGAATACAAACATCGCAGCTTGAATCTTTATTGGGAAAAGAGGGATAGCATGGCTTTACAATTTGTCTTAGGTAAAGATTCTACCGAATTGAATGAATACATATTAGATAGCATTAAAGCGGAGTTAGTAGAAGATAAGGAAGGTTTGCCAATTTTTTATATTGTACCAGAACAGATGACCTTCCAACAGGAGTATGATTTATTTCAGGATGAGGCGATTAAGGGGAGTATTCGGGCTCAAGTAGTAAGTTTTTCTCGTTTAGCATGGCGAGTGCTCCAGGAAGTAGGCGGGAGTACGAAGCAATTTATTAGTGCTACGGGAACTCAAATGATGCTTCGTAAAATTATCGAACAAAGAACCGAACCCTTCGAAGCCTTCGAAAAAGCTTCGGATAAAATTGGCTTTTTAGAAGAAGTTGATCAAGTAATTACCGAGTTTAAACGACATGAAGTAACTCCGGAAGTGTTAGAAGCGTACATTACATATACCGATGCCAACCCTGCCTTACATCATAAATTGACCGATTTACTATATTTATATAGTAAATTAGAAGAAGCGATGGAGGGGCATTATATCGATGGTGAGGACCAGCTTCAACTATTGCTTCAACACATAAGGGACGTACCCTTTCTCCAAGGATCAAGGATTATTATTAATGGTTTCCACCGCTTTACTCCATTAGAACAGTCGATTGTAAAGGAGCTTTTTCACGTAGCTAATAAGGTACAAATTGCTTTAATTTTACCTGGCGAAGAGCGGGACAAGCCCCTTGATGAGTTAGATTTGTTTTACCAAACGAAAGAAACCTACCAGAGTTTATGCCAACAGGTTGAAGATGAAGGAATTGTTCTTGAAAAGCCGGTGATTCTTTCGGCTTCAGGGAAAAAAGAATCCTTCTTGAATCATTTACAGGAACATTTTGATACTCGACCGACACCAAGCTTTACTGGAGAGGTAGAAGGATCGCTCGTTTTAGCAGAAGCCGTGCATCCCCGGGCAGAGATTGAAGGAGTCATTCAAGAAATTTTACGTCTCGTTCGTGAAGAAGGCTATCGTTATCGAGATTTTGCTATTTTTCTACGGGAAACAGAGACCTATTATGACCTACTACAAACCTTATTCCACGATTACGGTATTCCTATCTTTATCGATGAGAAAAGAACGATGTTAAACCATCCTCTAATTGAGGCGATTCGCTCCCTTTTTGATATTCTTGAATCTAATTGGCGTTACGATGCTATCTTTCGTTTTTTAAAAACGAATTTTATCGAGCCGACGGATGCTAAATATCCGTTAACCTTAGATGCGATCGACCAACTAGAAAATTATGTCCTACAATACGGCATCCGTTATAAACAACATTGGACTCAAGAGAAGGATTGGATTTATGAACGTTTCAGAGGCTTTCAGGAGAGGGCACAAACCGATGCGGAAGTTGAAATGGAGAGGAAAATTAACCGTTATCGCCAGCAAGTCGTCTCCCTCCTTCAACCCTTTGACGAAGCGTTTCGTCAGGCAACTAGTGTGCGAGAGCGGACGGAACAGCTATATTTATTTTTAGAAAAACTAAATATCCCTAGACAACTAGAGGCAAAACGTCGTGAGCTAGAGTCGGAGGGACTTTTAGAAAGGGCGAGGGAAGAAGAGCAGGTATGGAAGGCAATCGTCGGTCTTTTTGATGAGTTGGTTGAGATGATTGGTGAAGAAAGGCTTTCCTTAGCTGATTATCGGGCTATTGTGGAAGCAGGTTTAGAAGCATTAGAGTTTTCCCATGTACCGCCGAGCATGGATCATGTGATTGTTGGGACTATCGATCATTCTCGAATTCAGAAGAAAAAATGTGTCTTCCTTCTCGGTGTGAACGAAGGAGTCTGGCCGATGGCTCCGAAAGCCGACAGCATGATTAATGAAAAAGAACGGGAATTTTTGGAGCATTTTGGTTTGCAGTTAGCAGCGAGCAATCGTCGGGTATTATTGGATGATTATTTTTATATGTATAATGCCTTTACTTTACCTACGGACTATTTGTGGGTAAGTTATGTCCTAAGTGGCCACGAAGGAGAAGCGAAGATTCCTTCGCAGATGGTCTTTCGCTTAGAGGAACTTTTTCCGGCTATGAAGGATCAACGCCGTCTATTAACAGATCCCGAAGAGTTACAGGAAGCGGAATGGTTTATTACTACACCTAGCCAAACCCGAGGTCCTTTAACGGTTCAGCTCGCTAGATATTTACGGGGTTATCCGATTGAGGAAATATGGTGGGAAGTAGTCGATTGGTATATTAGGAATGAACCGAAGGACGGACCTAGTTACCGTGCATTACAAAGTTTATTCTATCGGAATCGACCCCGTGATTTAAATAAGGAAACAGTCGAACGTCTTGTACCAAGAAAGGTAAAGGCTAGTGTTTCCCGTGTCGAAATGTTGTATCGTTGTTCTTACCAGCATTTCTTGCACTATACCTTGTCGCTTAAGGAACGTCGTACCTACACCCTTGAAGCACCGGATATTGGCGAGCTTTTCCATGAAGCCTTAAAAGTTATTACTGAACGTTTACAAGAAGAAGGAAGGGATTTTAAAGACGTAACGAAGGAAGAGGCATCGGAGTATGCGAAGGGTTCTTTAGAAGACCTCTCTAATGTCCTAGAACATCATGTATTGATGAGTTCTAACCGTTACCGTTATATTACGAAAAAGCTAGAACAAGTCATTGCTCAAGCGACCTATATTCTTAGTGAACAGGCCCGGGCTAGTGGTTTTTCTCCAGTAGGAATCGAACTGGCCTTTGGTTATCGTTCGGGCTTGGATCCCGTCCGAATTCCCCTACCGAATGGCCGGGAACTATTGTTACGAGGTCGAATCGACCGAGTAGATAAAGGAAAACGAGATGAACATCTCTATCTACGCATTATCGATTATAAGTCAAGTAAGCAGTCGTTAGACTTAGAAGACGTCTATTACGGTCTTGCCTTACAGATTTTAACTTATTTACATGTCGTATTGTTACAGGCAGAATCTTGGTTAGGTAGCAAAGCTTCTCCAGCCGGAGTATTGTATTTCCATGTTCACGATGCGATGGTTAACAATGATGAGAACCTTAGTGATGATAAGTTGGCCCAGGAATTGATGAAGCAATACAGAATGCAAGGCTTAATTTTAAAAGATCCGGAGATTGCCGTTCTAATGGATGAACATATTACGTCGAGACGAAGCCCTATTATACCTGCCAACCTTAAAAAAGACGGTGATTTTGATGCCTATTCAAAAGTGCAGGATGAGGCGACGTTCATGACCTTACGTTCCTATGTCCACCAGCTCTTAAGACAGGCTGGAATTTATATGACGAGTGGCCAGGTAGAACTTAATCCCTTTGAAACAAAAAAAGGCAACGCATGTCGTTTTTGCTCATACCGCTCCATTTGTCAATTTGACCCTGTCTTAGAAGAGAATGATTTTCGTCGCCTACCTCCTTTAAAGGATAAGGAAGCAATCGAACGGATGCAAGAAACACTAGAAGTAAGGAAAAAGGAGTGATGCAAGATGGTACAGTGGACTCCAGAACAAGAAGAAGCAATTTATGAAAAAAATAAAAATATTCTTGTAGCAGCGGCAGCGGGCTCTGGAAAAACGGCCGTACTCGTCGAACGTATTATCGAAAGGATTCTTGATGAAAAGGACCCTGTCAATATTGATGAGCTTTTAGTAGTAACTTTTACAAATGCAGCTGCTGAAGAGATGCGCCAACGGATTGGGGAAGCTTTAGATCAGGCTTTACAAGAAGATCCAACGTCCTATCATTTAAAAAAGCAATTGTCACTATTACAGAAGGCATCGATTTCTACTATTCACTCCTTTTGCCTCGATGTCGTTCGGCAATATAGCTATAAGATTGACTTAGATCCGGCCTTCCGAATTGCCGATGAAATGGAGATCGATTTATTAAAGCATGAAGTTCTCGACGATTTGTTTGAGGATAAATATAGTAGTGAAGGAGAGGAGCTCGAACGTTTCTTTGCTGTTGTCGATATGTTCTCCACTGATCGAAGCGACGTGAAGGTTGAAGAGTTAATCTTACGTTTACATACCTTTGCCAAGCAACATCCTTGGCCGAACGATTGGTTAGATCAAGTGAAAGAGAACTATCGTGTAAGCGAGTCAACACCCGAGGCCTCCTTACCTTGGTTAACCGTGTTAAAAGAAGAGATAAAGGATAGGTTTCTCGGCTTTAAAGAAATATTAAATGAAGCCCTATCCTTAACGAAAAGTGCGGATGGTCCTTACCATTATGAAGAGGCCTTGTTAAGTGATTTGGCTCTCGTTGATAAGGTTTTAGCTGAAACGGAAGATTGGCAGGCTTTACGGGAGACCATTACGACAAGCTCGTTAAAAAATTTATCCCGTAAACGAGTCGAGTGTGATATTGAAAAGAGGGAACGGGTTAAAGATTTACGCCAGCAATTTCGACAAGAATTACAGGCGATGGAGAAGAAATGGTTTAAGCGTAGTTTAGAAAATCACTTAAAAGATATGAAAAAGCTTTATCCCGTAATCGACACTTTGACCGAATTAGTAAAAGAGTTTGAAGTACGATTTATGGCTGAAAAGCGCAAACGGGCCCTCGTAGACTTTAATGACTTGGAACATTTTTCTTTACAAATTTTGATCGAGTCTTCTTCTGAAGAAGAGATACAAACTTCAGAAATCGCCGGCTTTTATGAAAATCAATTTAAAGAAATTCTCGTCGATGAGTACCAAGATATTAACCTAGTTCAAGAAACAATCATCCAGGCTATTGCCAGGAAAGATGGTCCGGGTAATGTATTTATGGTCGGGGATGTAAAGCAAAGTATCTATCGCTTCCGACATGCAGAGCCGAGTCTTTTCATCGAGAAGTATGAAGGGTATAAGGCCAACCCTTCTGACGGAAAAAGGATTGATCTTGCGAAAAACTTCCGTAGTCGTAAAAACATTTTAGATAGTGCGAATTTTATCTTTAAGCAAGTGTTCGATCCGAGTTTAGGAGATATCGATTACGATGAAAAGGCCTCCCTAGTTTATGGTAATACGGGCTATGATCAATTTCCCTTCCCCCAAGAAAAAACAGAGCTTCTTTTACTTCATTCAGATAAGGATACTCGTACGGAGGGAATGGATAGTTTTGAGGAGCTAACGAACGCGCAGTTAGAAGCCCGTGCCTATGCAAAGAAAATTAAAGCTTGGCTCGGTCACGATGGGGAAAAGCCGATGGAAGTTTACGATAAAGACCTCGGTCGTATGCGTCCGATCACTTATAAAGATATCGTTATTTTACTTCGCTCTATGAGCAATGCTCCGACTATCGTCGAGGAATTGAAAAAACAAGGTATACCGGTTTATTCAGAATTACGCACTGGCTATTTCCAAGCGATTGAAATCCAAGTGATGATTAATATGTTAAAGGTGATCGATAACCCATATCAGGATATCCCCCTTGCTTCTGTCCTACGGTCACCAATCGTTGGTTTAAATGAGGAAGAGCTAGCCCAAATCCGTTTGGCTCAAAAAGGGGCAACGTTTTTTGAAGCCTTGTTAGAAACGAGTAAGGGAAAGGGTCAGTTAGCTGAACAAGTGAAGAAATTTTTAAAGGCGTTAACCCGTTACCGTACGATTGCCCGGGAAGAGTCCCTTTCGGAGTTGATTTGGACTATCTTTCAAGAGACTGGTTATTATGATTTTGTTGGAGGTATACCGGGTGGTAGACAACGGCAGGCGAATTTACGAGCCTTGTATGATCGAGCTAGAAGTTATGAAGAAACGAGCTTCCGAGGACTGTTCCGCTTTTTACGTTTTATCGAAAGGATGGAGGAGCGGGATAAGGACCTGGGGGAAGCCCGTGCCTTAAGCGAACAAGAGGATGTCGTTCGTATCATGACTATTCATAAGAGTAAAGGGTTAGAATTCCCGGTCGTTATTGTCGGTGAAATGAATAAGGAATTTAATCTCAGGGACTCACGAGGTGACTATATTACAAATAAATATTATGGTTTAGCGACAAAGTATATCGATTTAGAAAAAAGAATTCACTATTCTACTCTCTTTCACCAGGCGGTTTCAGAAGTAGAAAAACGGGAACTTTTATCGGAAGAGATTCGTGTGCTGTACGTTGCCTTAACACGGGCTAAGGAAAAACTCGTTCTCGTGGGTCATGTCAAAGAATTAGGAAAAACTTTAGAAAAGTGGCAAGGAGTGGAAAGTTATAGCCAAATCGTTTTACCGAACCAAATAAGAAAGCAGGCTAGCTCATACCTTGATTGGGTCGGACTCTCCTTAATTCGTCATCCTGACATAGCGGTCTTGCGGAAAGAAGAACAAGTAGCCCCATCCATACCGGATGCTATTAAAGAAGATCCGTCGAAATGGACGGTAACGATTGCGACAGAAGCGGATTTACAGCTTGAAGAGGAAGAAGAAAAGGTAACAGAAGAAGCCTTGCAAAAGTCAATTCAAGACTGGACTCCTTTAGGCCGGGATACGACAAGCCACGCCTTGGTTGAAGAACGTTTGACTTTTACTTATCCCTATGCTGAAGCGGCTTCGAGTCGGGCGAAGCAAAGTGTGACCGAAATCAAGCGTCGTTTAGAAGAGGCCGATGATTATAGTGGCACCCGTTTTATTCCGACGCACAGTTCAATTTCTAGTTTACGTCCGAACTTTTTACAAAAGACAAGTTCGCTGACTAGTGCCCAGATAGGTACGGCTATGCATACGGTTATGCAACATCTTCCCTTTGAACGCAAGTGGGATCAAGCTTCGCTTCAAGCCTTTGTTTACCGTCTTGTTGAAGAAGAAAAATTAACCGAGCAAGAGGCCGAACATATCGATATCGAAGCGATTGTAGAATTTTTCGATACGAAGATCGGTCGTCAAGTTCAAAAGGCGAAGGTAGAAAAGGAAGTACCTTTTTCCTATACGAAACCTGCTAAAGAGCTTTATAAGGACTGGACGGGCGATGAAAATGAGCGAGTGCTTTTACAAGGAGTAATCGATTGTATTGTATATACTGACGATGGAATAGTTCTCCTCGATTACAAGACGGACCACATTCCAGAGGAAGACATTAACGATGAAATCAGAGAAAGATTGAAAGAACGTTATCGAATTCAAATTAGCTTATATAAAGAAGCGTTGGAAAATATCTTACAAAAGCCAATCAAGGCAGCTTACCTATACTTTTTCTCTCGAAAACTAACGATCGAAATGTAATAATTCCTTGAAAAGGTGGTACACTCTAAAAGAAGCTTTTATTTGGGAAAATTTTTCTGTATACTTTTAAAAAAAGATTAGCATTAGCTTGTAACTTTTGTTATGATTAATTTATGTTCTCTGACGCCTGTGACAGAATTTTGAAGCGTAGGGAGAATAGGCTAAGGCCAGTGAAAAGGATCAATGAATAGGTGATGGTTAAATAAAAAGTAAAAAATCAAAAATTGTTTGCTCACTAAATCACGAAGATAGGTTTCTTGCTTTACGATGGTTAGTCATGTACCGATGAAAGATTTATTTAAAGGAGTGTTTAGTTCCATGTATCATAAGCCGAAAATAGTTATTTTAGGTGCGGGTTATGCTGGCCTTAAAACAGCAAAAGATTTAACGAAATTACTACAAGCGGAAGAAGCGGATATCGTCCTAGTTAACAAACATAATTACCATTATGAGACGACTTGGTTACACGAAGTAGCAGCAGGAACCATCAATCCAAACCAAGCCCGTTATATGATTAGCGATGCTGTCGATCCGAATCGCGTCCGTTTAATTTATGATACGGTTGAAAAAGTAGACAAGAACGAAAAACGTGTGATTTTAGAAAATGGTGAAATTACCTACGACTATTTAGTTGTAGCTACAGGTTTTGAAACGAATACTTTTGGAATTAAGGGAATGGAGGAGCATGCCTTCTTTATTGAAGACATTAACTCCAGTCGGCTTATTCGCGAGCATATCGAGCTTCAATTCGCCCGCTACGCTGCCGGGGAATTAACCGATGAATCAGCCCTAACGATTCTTGTCGGTGGAGCAGGCTTTACGGGAATTGAATTTGTTGGAGAATTAGCTGAACGGGTACCACAATTGTGCCGTAAATATGATATAGACCGAAATAAGGCACGTATTATTAACGTTGAAGCGATGCCTTCTATTTTACCGATGTTCGAAAAGGATCTCGTTGCTTACGCTAGAAAGTCTTTAGAAGACCGTGGTGTAGAATTCCGTCTAAACACAAAGATTAACGAATGTACGGCGGAGGGTTTTATCGTCGGTGAAGAAAATGAAGAAATTAAAGCCGGCACGGTTGTGTGGACTGGAGGAGTTACTGGAAGCTCTGTATTAGGTAAATCCGACTTTACCCTTGATCGTGGTCGAGTGACGGTGGATCCTTACTTACGTGCACCGGAGGAAGAAAACATTTTCGTTATCGGTGATTGCGCTTGGGTAATGGACCCTGAGGGAGATCGACCGTATCCGCCGACAGCACAAGCGGCTTTACAACATGGGGAAACCTGTGCCCGAAACATTAAGGCCTTGTTACATAATGAATCGTTAGAAAGATTTGTTTTAAACGACCGAGGCACAGTGGCCTCTTTAGGTGTAACCGATGGTATCGGTAACGTTTTAAATGGGAAGAAGCTTACTGGAAAAGCTGCTGCAGCGATGAAAAAGGTTGTCGATAACCGTTCCTTACTCTTATTAGGTGGGTTTAATGTACTCTTGAAAAAAGGAAAAGTCCGTCCATTTTAGTAGGAACGAAGTTAGCCAAAAATCTTGGAGAGGGGTAGAAGTTAGTGAAACAGTTTATGAAAGTATTGTTGATCGCCTTTGCGTCTTTATTAGGCTACGCCGTTCTCTCACGTATGTTTGAAGAAACCCGAGATTTCCGCTAGGAGAGGAACCTACTTATCCTAGCTAAGCTTAAAATTCCGGAAACAAGCCTCTCGTTTGTTTCCGGAATTTTTTATTTCTATAATCGTTTATTTATTTTTCTATAGGTCTTGGAAAACCTGTCTATACATTCCTTATTTGATTAAGTGAGTTTCCCCTTGATAGAAGGGAATTTTTTAAGAGATTAGTTCGTTTAAGGATTTACAAAGGACCTCTCCGCCTCCGGTAGCTAAAGGTTCGACGCTGGCTAAAGCTATAGACAGTTACGTATAAACAAAGAAAGAGCAAGGGTAAGGTAATGAAGGGTGAAAGAAGTCGCATAAGGGCTAGTAAGTTCAAATAGCTTACTATTAAGGTGCTAAGCACTAGGAAAAAACGTAATAGTCGGATTCCCATCTAGCCTCCCTCCCCATAAGTTACCATCTACTATAGGGTATGGGAGGGCTGGGAAAAATATCATTCCTTATGTCTTTTTTATTCCAATTTATTGACCATTTGAGCCGCAACAGTCGTAATCCGTTCGAAAATAGCTGTTCGATAAGGTTCTTCGATTTCCGCTTCATCTAGGGCGATATCCATACAATCGAGCCAGGCTTTCCCCCGTTCTGGTGTAATTGGAAAGGGTAGGTGCCTTCTACGCAACATCGGATGGCCTCTTTCCTGTAAATATAGAGGAGGGCCACCAAAAAATTGGGTTAAAAATAAGCGTTGCTTCCATTTCGTTTCAGTCAAGTCCTCAGGGAAAATAGGCGTCAATAGAGGATGTTGACCGATATGGGTATATAGGGATTCGACGATGCGGTCTACAGCTTCTTGTCCTCCGATTGCTTCATAAATCGTACCTACTTCTTTCGACATGCTTCCTTCTCCTTTTCTTATTGTTGTTCCTTTTCCATGTAAAAACGTGCAATCTTCGGCAGTGCGGGACGTTCTTGTATACCGTATTGATCTAATAGTTTAGCCATCGCTTCCTTTGCTAGCCGAAGGGAAGGGGCTTCAATTTCTAATTCATAATCGATCGTATCGAAGTAGTAGCTCTTATCTAACATATAGAAAAGGTCTCCGTCCTGATGGAGGTAGCGTTCTGTTTTCAGGGAGCCTAGATAACGTAAGTCCTCAATAAGAATACCCATTTTCTTTAATTGTTCCCCGACTCCTTTAGTAAAGGTTGGTTTGTTTTCAATCCATTGTGTTGCTTCGCCTTCGCTCAAGGACTCCTTCGTTTCCAAAAGTCCCTCTCCCTTCGGTTGTTTTAAGGTTAAGGTATAGTGTCCAGCTTTTTTTCGTATACGTAAGGCCGCACCTTGGGCACGTAGGGCTAGATCCTCGGTTTCAAAGTAATAGTTTATTTGCTGAATGGGGGGAGTTTGGAAGGGGAGATCTTTTCGTAAACGTTCGAAGGCTTCCTCTGTCAACATCGCTTTATGTTCAATCTCTATTTGTTCTTCCATTGTGACCTCCAGTAGTGCATTTGCTACTTATTATCGCAAAAATAAAAGGACTTGCAAATGAAATCGCTCTTCTTAGACAAGGATTCGTCAACTTAATTTAATAGTTATGTGACCGTTTGTGTGCTAAACTATTAGTAACTAATGACAATAGATATCGACTCTTTGGTTAAAGGAAAAGAGAAGGAGGAGCTTGAACGTGAATTTTGCAATAGTTTCTCGAGGAGACGAACGCTCGAATAAAGTTAAAGCGAAAATGAAACAATATTTAATCGATTTTGATCTCGTCTATAATGAAGAAGAACCGGAACTTGTCATCTCCATTGGAGGAGATGGTACCTTCCTCGAAGCTTTTCGCCGCTATGTCAATCGTTTAGATAAAACAGCCTTTCTCGGTGTACATACGGGTCATCTTGGTTTCTATACTGACTGGACGGTCGACGAATTAGAAAAGCTCGTAATCGAAATTGCTAAAACCCCATTCCAAGTTGTAGAATATCCACTTCTTGAAGTCATCATACGTTTCAATAAGGAAGAGAAGCCTCTACGTTCCTTAGCTTTAAATGAAACGACGATTAAAACGCTAGGTGAATCGGTCGTCTTTGATGTACAAATCCGTGGGGAACATTTTGAAACCTTCCGTGGCGATGGCCTATGTATTTCGACCCCTTCCGGCAGTACTGCTTATAACAAAGCCCTTGGAGGAGGCATCATTCATCCTTCTTTAGAAGCTATTCAAATGACAGAGATTGCCTCGATTAACAACCGCGTTTTCCGTACGATTGGGTCGCCTTTAATTTTACCGAAGCACCATACGTGTTTGTTACGGCCGTTGCGTTCGAATGAATTTATCATTGCAATTGACCATATTATTAATACTTATTCGGACGTCAAATCTATCCAGTGCCGGGTAGCAAAGGAAAGGGTTCGGTTCGTACGCTATCGTCCGTTTCCTTTTTGGAATCGTGTTCGAGACTCCTTCGTAACGGAAGTGAAACCGAAAGAACGGTAACGATGTTAGAAGTAGAAATTACCCAGGCCGATGAGGGGACAGTACTACGGCAATTTTTGAAAGATAGGCTGCAGCTTTCTTCCCGTTACATTAAAAAGTTAACTCAGGAAAAACGATTTTTATTGATTAATGGTAGACCAGTGACTGTACGCTATCGATTGCAGGCAGGGGATCGATTTTGTTTAAAGTTTCCAGAAGAGACACGGAGTGAATCATTACTAGCAGAAGATTTACCTTTGGATGTTGTTTACGAAGATGATTGGTTGCTCGTACTTTATAAGGATGCAGGGATTCCGTCGATTCCTTCCCGAGAACATCCAAGGGGAACGATAGCGAATGCCTTGTTAGGTTATTATCAAGCGAAGGAGCTGCCTTATACTGTACATATCGTCACTCGTTTAGATAAAGGTACGTCCGGCTTGATGCTAGTAGCGAAGCACCATTTAAGTCACTCCCGTCTTTCCCAAGCCCAAAGACAAGGAAGGATCGAACGGTATTATGAGGCGCTCGTAGAGGGAAGGGTAGAAAGAAATCGGGGGAAAATCGATCGGCCAATTCGTAGGAAGCAATCTTCGATAATTGAACGGGAAGTTGGACCAGGAGGTCAAGAAGCAATCACGTATTTTAATGTAGTCCGACGCTATCGTCACTATACCCACGTCCAGCTTCGTTTAGAAACGGGAAGGACCCATCAAATTCGGGTGCACTTTTCTTCGTTAGGACATCCAGTGGTTGGTGATACATTGTATGGTGCAAGGGAAGGGGTATTAGCTCACCATGCTCTCCATTGCCATAGCTTAAAATTTCCCCACCCTTATACAGGACAACCGCTGAGCTTTTATGCGAAAGCTCCCGCTTCCTGGAATCAACTTTTATAGTTCGATATAGTTTTATTTTACGAAGGATTCCTTCCTTGTTAAAATAAATTTTTGTAATAGAGAAAAAGTGAAGTAGGTGATGAACATGGCAGAACAAAATGAGGCAAACAAAGACGAAACTGTCGCTTTAGAAAGATTATTAAAGGAGAAGAAATTCGAGGAATTCCGTGGTAGGTTCCTTGAATTGCATCCGTATGACCAAGCGACATTTTTTCTTACCCTACGAAAACCAGAACGACTAAGCATTTACACATATTTATCACCTAGAGAAATGTCCGAAGTGATGGAAAATATCGACCTTGAACATACGGAAAAGTTTATTACAGAAATGGATCCACATTTTGCTACCTTAGTTTTTACGGAAATGGCAGCCGACGATGCCGTCGATATTTTGAAGGAGTTATCGATCGATGAAGTCGCTAGTTTCCTCGCGTTAATGGATCAGGACGTAGCGAAGGAAATTAAGGGCTTGCTACATTATGAAGAAAAAACAGCCGGTAGTATTATGACGACCGAGTATGTATCGGTATTAGAAAGTCAAACTGTAAAAGAAACCCTACGATTAATGAAGGAAATTGCACCGGATGCTGAGACGATTTATTATACCTATGTTTTAGATCGGGAAAAGCGTTTGGTCGGTGTGTTATCTTTACGGGACCTTATTATTTCCGATGAGGACGATATTATTAAAGATATTATGAGCGAGAATGTCGTGTCGGTCTCCGTTGGTAGGGATCAGGAAGAAGTAGCCCAAATGATGCGGGATTATGATCTATTGGCCTTACCAGTTGTCGATTTTCAAAACCACTTGCTTGGAATTATTACCGTCGATGATATTTTAGACGTCATGGATGAAGAAGCAAGCGATGATTATTCGAAGTTCGCAGCGATTTCCGATGTTGACTCCCGTGACTCAAATCCTTTTCAATCGGCGAAAAAACGTCTACCTTGGTTGATTATCCTGCTCTTTTTAGGGATGATTACGGCAAGTTTAATTAGTGGTTTTGAGGAAACGTTAGAAGAAGTGCCTATTGTCGCTATTTTTATTCCACTCATTGCAGGAATGGCTGGTAATGCTGGTACCCAATCATTAGCGGTAGCTGTTCGAGGTTTAGCAGTTGGAGACTATGGTAAGGAAAATCGTTTTAAATTAATTTTACGTGAAATTTTAACCGGACTTCTCGTCGGAGGTTCGACAGCCTTGATTGTGATACCGTTAATTTACTTTTGGAAGGGAAATTTATTCTTAGGTATTTTAGTCGGAATTGCTCTGCTTGCGACCTTGACAGTGGCTACCTTATCTGGAGCGATTATTCCTTTATTGATGGAACGACTGAACATTGACCCAGCAGTAGCTTCGGGCCCTTTTATTACGACGGTAAACGATATTACTTCGGTACTTATTTATTTCGGCTTGGCGACAGCCTTTATTTCCATGTTGCTATAAAGGTTTACGCTTTATTTCTCAGAGTCTCCTCTGCACAAAAATCACCTAGGCTCATATACTAGAAGTGAATTTGCAAAGCTTGAGGTGAGAGGAATGAAAGAAAGAATGCATGGAGAGGGGCCTTTATTATATATTGCCCAGCCGGACCTTCCGTTACCGAAGCGTCCGATGCAATCGGTATATACGACTTTACCTTCGAACTTATCATCGGAACGACGTCGGGAGGAACTGAAATCCTTCCACGAAAGTTCCATCGAGGAAAAAATTGACTACTTGTTGGACGTTCCACGGGATTACTTTCAGTTGCGTTGTCAAGTAATCACAGCGACGAAATCCTACCGTGGGAATATTGAGGCGAAGCGTGACGACAGGATAGAAATGAAGCTCTCCGGAAACCGACGACAAACGATTCCGGTGGAAGATATTCAGGAGATTCGTTTACTTAGTTTATAGTTGAAAGTTAATATGTAAGCGGGCTGGAGATGGTCTCTAGCCCGCTTTTTACCTAACTTTTAAAAGGCGCTAATGGCCGGTAAGCAGGTGATGTGGCAGAAGCACTTGCAGTCGATGGTCATGCAAATGCCGGTAGCGCGTAAATTTTTTGTGTGCTGATCCATTGGATTGTGTGGATTGACGTTTCCGCAATTAGGATCTCGTAGCAACTCTACAACAGCACAGCCATCATCGCTGACACTTTTTACTCGGAAATAGAAGCTCGCAATCATTTTTCCAACATCCCGGGCATAGGCTCCGTAGCCTTTAAAGGGTTTGCAAGAATCCTTGCAGTAGAGGATGAAAGGAATCGTATCTAAATGATTCGGAACCTCCGTTTCTCCGAGTAAGTCGCTGATAGATCTTTCACAACTCGTTTGGCAATCCATCTCGGTAATATCTTTTTGAGCCCGAGCGAT
Organism: uncultured Pseudogracilibacillus sp.; assembly: GCA_937974845.1. Lineage (GTDB taxonomy): Bacteria > Bacillota > Bacilli > Bacillales > Amphibacillaceae > Pseudogracilibacillus. Next base: position 45,603 of record CALJVC010000021.1, read on the forward strand.
ATCCCGTAAAATATTGCACACACAGTTTCCTGCACCGTAATCTTTTCCGCACGTTCCGCAACCCATTATATATTTCCCCTTTCTTTTCATTTCCTTGGACTATCGTATAGTCGATAATAGACTATGTGCACACGGGTGCGTACGTGTAGGCATTTAACTAGGTAAAGTAAAAAGCATTATGTACTTATTTTGAAGATATAGTATAATAAAAGAAAGGGAATATAGGAAAAGTTTAGTAAAGGAGGTGTTTGGGCGATGGGTTACTATTTACCAATAACGGATTATACCGGTCAACAGTATCGGCGGCGGGTAGAAGATCCAGGGAAAAGCCCTTACCATATTGAAAAGGCCTATCGGATTCAGTTCCCTAGAGTAAAGGGGGATGACAAACCGAAAAATCGTCTACTTTATGAACAGGCCCGTCGATCAAAGGCCGAATCTAAGGGCAAAAGGAAAGAAAGATTTTCTTTAGATAAGGGACAAGTGGAAGGAAAGGGAGAAAAGATTAATGTCCAAGTATAAGCGATGAACGTGTTCATCTTCGTCATGGTGATGGGATGAACACGTTTTATTTTATTGCTTTTTCTTCATATAATCCTTATGTTTGATTTTCGTATAGGTCTGAATAAAGAGCGGTTTTCCTTCTATATATTCCGCATAGAACACATCCTCTATCTTATCAATTTGTTGTTTTCGTAATTCTCCTTGGAGCCAAGTCTTCGTCTTATTAATTTCCGCTAAATTATCATGTAAAATTTCCCCGTCGTTAATTAAGGTAAAGGCGATAGTTGCCTTGGGTGGAACAAGCTTCATGTCTTCCCTTGTCGGTGAGTCAAATTGGGATTTTTTCAGTACAGAGATTTCCCCATTTGTTTCCAATATTGCATACTCAACTTCTTGAAGAGAAAAAACGTCCTTTTCGCGTAGTAATTGTTGCACCTCGTTAATATCGATTTTATTTTTTCTCATTTCTTCATAAATTAGCCTTCCTTGATGGATAATGAAGGCTGGTTTTCCTTCTAATAAAAAACGTGAACCTTTAAATTTTTGCGTAATCATTTCAATACCGTATAAAATGATTCCCCAGATTAAAATTACAAACCCGATTTCTTTAATACCTGCTTCCTTATCGAAAAGGGCATTCCCGACGAGTTCACCTAGGACGATAGCGGCGATAAAGTCAAAGGCAGTTAGTTGAGATATTTGCGTTCTACCTAACAATTTCGTTAAAATAAAAAGAGCAGTAATACCAAATAATGTTTCATAAAACATCGGAAATAAATTAGTCATTCCTTACATCCTCCGCAAGCCTTAGTATAGGTCTAGCTTGTGTGAAAGGAAAAAATATATGCGTCCTTATCGCAGATGATTAAAGAGAAATGAAAGAGGTAGAGAACGATCATGATGACAAAAGTAAAAGCACCGGAAATTTATCCAGTAATGATTGACACAGAGGTAGAAAACCTACGCTCGGTGAACTTTTACCTCGTAAACCATGAAGAAAAACTATTTTTAGTCGATGCTGGTTTTGACGAAGAACTTTCTTGGAAGCATTTAATGAAAACGCTATCGGATAATCATTTTGCCTTGAAAGATCTCGATGCGATCCTTTTAACTCATACGCACTTTGACCATATGGGCTTAGTGAATAAAATTACAGAGCATCACGATATCCCTGTTTATCTCCATCCTAAGGGAATTGTCCGTGCTAAGAGGGATCCCGATTATTTTAGCCGTCGGATTGATTTTTTTAAAGAGCTTTATACGTCGATGGGAGTAGAGGGCTCCCTTGTAGAAATGGAAGAGGCTCGTTTGCACTGGTATGGGGAGAATAATGAAAGAAAAATACGGACAGACCGTCTCCATACGTTAGAAGAGGGCGATCAGATTTTCGGCTTTGATGTATTAGAAGTACCGGGTCATGCACCGGATCATCTTGCCTTTTACCATAAAGAAACAGAAACCTTACTTATCGGGGATCATGTAATTAAACATATGTCTAGCAATGCCCTTATCGATATGACTCTCGATGGCAAGCGTTTGAAATCGTTAATTACGTATGAAAAGTCTTTACAAAGAATGTACGATATTCCGACAAAGCTTGTCTATTCAGGACATGGGGAAACCATAACAAATTTACCCGAAATTCTCGATAAAAAGCTTGCGCGAATCCGCCAAAAGGGCGATTTGATTTTGCAATTACTTTACCAACCGAAGACAGCGGCTGACTTAGCAAAGGAGATTTATAAGGAACGATATGAGAAGATTTTCCCCCTTGTGATGAGTGAAATTATTGGTCATACGGACCGTCTCGTTCATCTCGGGCGGATTATTCCAAAACGGAGAGATGGAAAAATTTACTATGAACGTTCCCGTCGCAAGCGCCTTGGTTAACTAGTCCTATAAAAAAGGGCTATATCAACTTTTAAACGGATTTTATCCTCTAAAATCTCCTAGGCTTGCTAAGCCACTAGGCTAAAATGCTTATTTTGACATCATACCTTCAAGGGTATAGAATGAAGGTAGACAAGCAAAGAGAGGAGTAAAGAAAGTTGCTGTACGATCAAAAGGTAAAAAACCGTTTACGTCGTGTAGAAGGACAAATTAAAGGGGTTTTACGGATGATGGAAGAAGGGAAAGACTGTAAAGATATAGTTACTCAACTTTCCGCAGCTCGCTCCGCTATCGACCGAACGATCGGCGTTGTCGTCAGTACGAACTTAATCAGTTGTATGCAGGACGGAACGGAGACCGAGGAAAAAGAGGAATTATTAAAAGAAGCGGTGGACTTGTTCGTCAAAAGTCGCTAAATTCGGTTGACTCTCGACTTCCTATAGGGTATGATACCCTTCGTGTTACAAAGGAAGGAGAAAGGAAGAAGGCCGATTGGAAGAAATAACCGCATCGGAATTAATCACGTTGCTACATAAGGGCGAAGCGATTCAACTTATCGATGTAAGGGAAGATTTTGAAGTTGCCGAGGGAAAGATTCCCGAAGCCCTTCATATCCCCCTTCAACACTTACTTTTAGGAAACTTTCCTGTAGAAAAGAGCAAGCGTTATGTCCTCATTTGTCGTTCGGGTAGAAGAAGTGAACTAGCCTGCCGCTACCTCGAAGCACACGGTATACAGGCAACGAACGTCATCGACGGTATGCTCGGTTGGGAAGGTCCACTGGAAAGAAAAGGAACGTAGGGAAAACCACTTCACCTTAGTTACCTTAAGGTGAAGTGTTATTTTTTTATCACATATAGTAACAAATGGAATAACATGGTATAATGAAGTGTACCGTAACTTGAGGTAAGGAGGAAGAAAAAATGACGAACGACCATCAAAAACAAGAAATTATCGATTTACCGGAGATCCATGTCCCGCCTTCAAATGAGGAAAAGACTTTTAGTTTATTAATTTATATACTCAGTTTTTTTACTGCCATTATCGGCCCTTTAATCATTTGGCTATTGAAGAGAAATGAGTCAGAATTCATTGACTACCACGGAAAAGAATATTTTAATTTAGTAATTTCCTTTTTCGTTTATGAAATCATCGCTGCTCTTTCAGTCATTATTTTAATTGGGGCAATTTTAGTACCTCTAGTTTCTATTACTTTTATCGTTTTTATTATTTTAGGTGCAGTAAAAAGCTATCAAGGAGAATATTATCGTTTTCCATTTATCTTTAGAATAATTAAATAAGAGACCCTTTCTTACATCTTAGACGGTTCTTTTAGGACGACTAAGATGTTTTTTATAAGTTTTTTCCTCTCGAAGAAGGATTTTCGCCTGGAAGAAAAGAAATATAATTTAATTAATCTGTCCTTCCGTTTGGATAATGGAAGGAGGCTAAGATTGAGGTGATGGAAGATGTCGATGAAAAAGACAACCTTACCTAACAGCAACGTGTATGACATAATTCAAAAGATACAGGCATGTCCGGAGGATCGTGAAGTACAAGAGAAACTTGTGATACAATATGAGGACTTGGTGCGTTCTCTCGCGCGAAAATATGCCTTCGACCAGGCTAATTTTGAAGATTTGTATCAAGTAGGAATGATAGGCCTTATTTATGCAGCGAAACGCTTTGATCTATCCTATGGCCGTCCCTTTGAAGCCTATGCAATTCCTACTATAAAAGGTGAAATTAAACGTTATTTACGGGATAAAACTTGGAGTATTAGTGTACCACGTCGAGTAAAGGAGTTGGGTCCTCGAATCCAACGGGCGGTCGACCAGCTCTTTATTCACCTTGAACGGATGCCGACTTTAGCGGAGTTGGCTAATCATCTATCGTTAGAGGAAAAGGAACTGTCCGAACTGTTAGCGATGATGAAAAACTATCATACTTTATCCGTTGACTTTAAATATCAAAAAAAATCCGATGAGCAATTAGTCATTCTCCTCGATATCATTGAAGTGCAGGAAACCTATTACGACCATGTTGAACGAAAACTGTTATTAGAAAGTGTCTTTTCAACTTTAGAAACGAGGGAACAAGAAGTACTAACCTATTTATTCTATGACCACCGTACCCAGGATGAAGTTGGAAAAATTTTAGGCGTATCGCAAATGCAAGTGTCCCGAATCCAACGTAAGGCGTTATCGAAGCTACGCAAAGCCTTGACGTATACCGATGGTCTCGACATTAAATCTGAATATTGTTAAAGGAAGGAAAGGAGTTATATTGTGGAAAAGTTATTAGCTATCGTTGCCAAAGAAGTAAAACAGAGTAAACATACTGTAAAAAAAGTAATCGATTTGTTAGAGGAAGGAAACACCGTTCCCTTTATCGCCCGTTATCGAAAAGAAGCGACCGGTGGTTTGGATGAAACAGAAATAAAGGCGATTGAAGATCAATGGACCTATGCCGTTCACTTGCATGAACGAAAAGAGGAAGTCCTCCGTCTTATTGATGAACAGGGAAAGTTGACGGAGGCCTTGCGTCAAGAAATCGAAGAGGCAGACCAGTTGCAACGGGTGGAAGATTTATACCGTCCTTACCGGAAAAAGCGTCGTACCCGGGCAACCATTGCTAAAGAAAAAGGATTAGAACCTTTAGCCCGCCTCGTATGGGAGGAAGACGAGCTCTCCCTTGATACCGAAGTGGCCCAATATATTGATGAGGATAAGGAACTTTATACGAAGGACGATGTTCTAGCTGGAGTGAACGATATTATCGCTGAATGGATTTCCGACGATGCAGAATTTCGGAAAGAAATCCGCCGCCTCACTTGGAAAAAAGGAGTCTTAGAAACGAGTTTGAAAGAAGCAGAGGAAGATACAGCTAGAACGTATGAAATGTATTATGAATTTTCTCAGCCGGTTCGTCAACTTGTCTCCCACCGAGTATTGGCGATTAACCGAGGGGAAAAGGAAGGAGTCTTACGGGTAGCTATTCTTGCTCCGGAAGAGGAGATAATTCGCTATTTAGAAAAACAATTACTTTCCCCGACGAAGGATGCCTCTTTAGCAAATATTATACAAGGGGCTCTAGAGGACAGTTATAAGCGATTGATTCAACCAGCAGTAGAAAGGGATGTGCGCAACCGTTTAACAGAAGAGGCTGAGGCCCAGGCAATCGAAGTGTTTTCTAAAAACTTACGACAACTTCTTTTACAGCCTCCACTAAAAGGACGGACGATTTTAAGTATCGACCCGGCCTATCGGACTGGATGTAAGTTTGCTGTGGTTGATGAGACGGGGAAGATGCAGGAGGTTGGTGTCATCTATCCTACACCACCGACAAAGGATTATAAAGGATCGGAAGAAACGGTGTTACGATTACTTTCGAGCTATCCGATACAGTTAATAGCAATCGGTAATGGAACTGCATCACGGGAGACGGAACAGTTCGTTTCGCAAGTAATTGAAGCCAACGCCTTAACGATTCCATATATCATTGTGAATGAGGCTGGAGCTAGTGTCTATTCTGCGTCAGAATTAGCTAGGGAAGAGTTTCCAGATTTAGAAGTAGAAGAAAGAAGCGCGGTGTCGATTGCTCGCCGTGTCCAAGATCCCCTTGCAGAATTAGTAAAAATTGATCCGAAGTCAATTGGTGTCGGCCAGTACCAGTATGATGTATCGCAAAAAGAGCTGACGGAATCCTTGCACTTTGTCGTCGAAACCGCAGTAAACCAAGTAGGTGTAAATGTCAACACTGCATCGAAACCGCTCTTAGAACGGGTAGCTGGCTTAACGAAGGCAACGGCAGAGAATATTGTAGCCTACCGGCATACAATCGGTAAGTTTACGAATCGGGCACAATTGAAAGAGGTGCCAAGATTAGGGCCGAAAACGTATGAACAGAGCATCGGTTTTTTACGTATTATCGACGGTGACCATCCGTTAGATCAAACCCCAATCCATCCGGAGAGCTATTCTGTAGCTATGGCCTTACTTGAACGTATAGGCATCTCCTTAGATTCAATCGGTAGCGAAGAACTTCGTAAGCGATTGGAGGATGTCGATTTAGCCAAGCTTTCAGAGGAGCTAGAAGTAGGTCTCCCGACATTAACGGATATTGTTCAAGCGTTACAGCAACCGAACCGGGATATGCGGGATGAATTTCCTCAACCAATCTTAAAGACGAAAGTTTTAACTTTAGAAGACTTAGAAGTAGGAATGGAATTAGAAGGAACTGTTCGTAATGTCGTGGATTTTGGAGCCTTTGTCGATATCGGTGTTGGACAAGATGGCCTTGTCCATATTTCTAAAATGGCTAACCATTTCGTTCGTCACCCTATGGATATCGTTGCTGTAGGCGATATCGTAACAGTATGGGTGGAGGATGTAGATTTAGAACGTGAACGCATCGCCCTACGTATGGTTAAATAATAGATATAGCTTACATTTCACGGGGTGTTTCAATGACGTATACACAATTAAAATGGTTGATTTTATTAATTCCTACGATTACGGTAGGCATATGGGAATACGTTCGCCACGAATACCTGCTTCCGTATATTTCAATGGATCTTGGAAATTGGCTTACTCCCGTTATCGTTTTATTTGTTACCTTCACTCTTTTAACGCGACTTTTTGCTAAAATTGAACGGATGCAAGAACAATTGCAAAAGGAACGTACCGAAAAGGCTGCCCTAGAGGAGAGGGAGAGAATTGCTCGAGAACTTCATGACGGCATGGCTCAATCCCTCTTCTTATTATCGGTTAAGATTAAACAACTCCATCAGCTCGATGTTAAAGAAGAAGATCGAAAGAAGTTTGAAGAAATTCAGGCGAGCGTCCTCGATATACATGAATATGTACGTAGCGGGATAGAGAATTTGCGTCAACCGACCGTTGAAGAAATTGATTTTCCAAGGGCGATAGAGGAAGAATTAAAACAATTTCAAGAGGAAACAGGTGTAAAGGTCGACGCTAGCTTACATATTGACGAAGCTTATCTTACGACGAAGGAAAAAAGGGAATTAATGTTTTGTGTGAAAGAATCTCTGATTAACGTCCAAAAGCATGCACAGGCCAATAGGGTAAGGGTAAAAGCTGAAATCACCTCTTCCCAAAGGGAGATAGAAATTAGAGATGATGGCATTGGCTTTCAAATCGATAAGCCTCTGGTTACCCATTTCGGCCTTCGGATGATGCAAGAACGTTGTGAACGTATTGATTGGACTTTTACCGTCGAACGGATGGAAGGGGAAACGATTCTACAATTTGTAGGAAAAGGAGAGGAGCAATAAGGACATGGACAACATCAATGTACTCATTGTCGACGACCATCCGATGGCTCGAGAAGCGATGAAGGAAATTTTACAGGAAGATGCTACGTTCCAAGTAATCGCTGAGGCGAAAAATGGAAAGGAAGCTCTTCTGTTTACCGAAAAACATATGCCTGATTTAATTTTAATGGATATTCGTTTACCAGATATCAGTGGCATTGAAGTGACGAAGAGAATTAAAACTTTATTCCCTTATGTGAAAATTGTGATGGTCACCGTATCGGACGATGTCGTCGACCTTTTCGAATCGATCAAATACGGTGCCCAAGGTTACTTGATTAAGCATGTCGAGCATGATTCCTGGATTCCTTATTTAAAAGCAATCATGGATGATGAGATGCCTATCGATGAATTTTTAGCCGAACAACTTTTACGGGAGTTCACCGAAAAGAAGTCCGATACACCTATACTCGATCCAAAACTCTCGAATCGAGAGTATGAAATTTTAACCTGGGTAGCCAAGGGATTGACGAATAGGGAAATCTCCATCCAATTAGGTATATCGGAATATACGGTAAAAAATCATTTAAAAAATTTATTCCAAAAATTACATCTGAGCAATCGTGTACAGTTGGCGAAATACGCCTATGAAAAAGGAATCGTCCGACCTAAGTAAATTGTGAAAAATATAATTCTTGGAAGGTATTGTACAGTCCATCTTCCTTATATTCTTCAATCGGTCCTTTGCTGATTACTTTTCCGTCGCTTAAAAACACGACTTCGTCAGCAATTTCTTCGGCTACGACTAAATCGTGCGTAGAAAAAAGGACCGATTGCCCACTTTCCTTCGCTTGGAGCATGAGCTCACTAAATTGCTTGATCCAGTAAGGGTCTAAACCGTTGGTCGGTTCGTCTAAAATAATGACCGGCGGTTTGTTGAGCAAGGCTTGGGCTAAGAGCAAACGTTGCTTCATTCCTTTAGAAAAAGCCTTCACTTTTTTATTCATATGAGGGCTCAGACCGACAGCTTCGATCACTTCTTCCGTCCGTTCCGGGGCGATTTTTTTTAATTTAGCATAAAAATGAATCGTTTCTCGTGCGCTAATCGACGGCTGAAAGTTAAAGTCGTCGGGCATGTAGCCGAAGGTTTGCATGTAATTTTTTCGATCTTTTCTAAAATGGTGTCCATCGATCCAAATAGAACCCTCCGTCGGTTTAATTAGACCGGTTATCATCCGAATCAAGGTGCTTTTTCCAGCTCCATTGCCACCGCAAAGGGCGAGGATCTTTCCTTTTTCTAAACTATGGGAAAAAGGAGCAACAATGTCTAGTTTATTGACTTTTTTAGAGATGTTTTCGATTTGAATTAGGGTTTCCTTACTGTGTACCATATTGATCGCCTCGTTTCCAAATTAAACTACTTACAAATAAGGTTACGACGATGATAGCTAGGAAGACTAAAATAAAAATGAATAGACCACCATCGCTCGTGGCCCAAGTAATCCACTGGTCATAGTCTGCCCCAAAGGCCGAACCTGCCCCGAGGCGCATCATCGTAAATACGCGTATTAACTCAGCAGGGTTTAAAATCGTAAGAAACTGCAAGGTAGGTTGAATCATCTGATAGGAAGGCAATAGGCTTAATAAACTGATCATTAATAAAGGCCAGCTAATGATAAAGATAAACCAGATCGCAATCGTCCAAATAAGGGCATGCCAACGGTTTTTGGCTATCGCACCGATGAGGATCGATATACTTAAAAAAGCTAGGGCTAACAATAAAGCGAACACTAACAGAAGTCCGAAGGTTTTTCCGTTTAGGTCTTGATTAAATATAGTGATTATAACTCCAGAAAAGCCAAAGCTAAAAAAGACAATCGTCAGTAAAATTACAGCTAATCCTAACCATTTACCAATTAAAAAAGAGAAAGATGAGATAGGGTATGTGACGAGAAGGCCCCAATGTCCATCTTCTTTTTCTGAAGTTATCGAAAAGCTTCCCAGTAACAATGTGATTAAGGGGAGTAAGTAAAGAGTCATGTTCATCATTGTACCGGTCATATCCGTATATCCTTCGATATTTCGGGTGCTAGCTTGCAATAATAAGAGAGTCGTAGTAAATAGGGTAAATAAAATTAAAAAAGAGTAGGTCCATGCATTTCGAAAACCTAATTTAATTTCGCGTTTCATTACTGTGAACAACGTGCTGTCACCTCGATTATCATTCCTTTATCTATATGAAAAGATGTATAGGTGAAAGCGAGCATCAATTAATTCTTTCACCTATACATGTACGATTTTTCTATACTTCTTCTTACTCTTCGTCTTCTTCGTCACCATGGTCGTCGTGATCATCGTGATCATCGTGGTCGCCATGGTCCATCATTTCTTTGTTCATCTTCCACTCATGATCATAAAGTTCATCTCTAGTCATGATTGTTCCTTTACCGAAGTCATCGATAAAGGCCTCTGCATCTTCACTATCTTTGAAAGAAATTACACCATAAGCCATTGGAGTTTCGATTGTTTCTTCATAAACGAAGGTAGCACCTTCGATATCGATCCATTCTTCTGTATTATAGTCACGTACGAAGGCTGCACCAATATCATCGGTTCCATTTTCATCAATCCAAGTGTGTAAGCAACCGATGTCGTCAAACTTAAGGGAACGATCGTTAGTTAATACAATTTGTGTTGCGTGCTGGTCGTTCGGTACAGCCATAGCACAGACGTCACAGACATCGTTTTCGGATACGTCTTCAGGTTCATAGCCTAAATCTTCTGTTTCAGCAGTTTCTGTTCCTTCTGCGTCTTCTGTCGTTGCTTCATCTTCTGTGTTACCGCAGGCAACGACTAGAACAGCTGCAAGTAACAGGACGAATAAAAGTGATAATTTCTTTTTCATCTTTTTGTAACCCCCATAAATATTATTGTTCCACTAATAAGTAATAGAAATATGCTTGATAAAAATAAGCCTTTACTGCTTGCTTCCGTCGAGTCTTCTTCCTCTAACGGATTATCTAATAAGGGTTGAACGTCTTTTAATTGCTGTTCAACCGGTGTGTGCAACATCTTTTCTAAAAATATCATTCCCGGTGATTGGAATAAAAGACGATAAGGAGGATATTCATTTGTGATATGCAAATAAAAGGGATCGATTGTATAAATTAAATCGCTAAAACCGTCTCCTGATAAATCCAACCCTCTATGGTTACTCCAATAATTTCGGTTCGTTTCATTATCTGAGCTACCTTCGGCTTGACCTTGTACGGCGTTAGCTAGAAAGGCATTGTGATAGATGACGTTATGTTCAGCATTTTTAAACTGCAACCCGACAAAGTTATTTTGAACATTATTTTCTGTAATTTCATTTTCATGGGCTTCTTCAACGAAGATACCTACCCGGTTATGGGCAATATCGTTTTCTTTGATGATTGCATCACTTACATCATATAAAAGTAATCCTAAGGATTGTACATTTTTTTGGTTATACTTTAAAATGTTATGATATGCCTTAGTGCCTTTTGTTCCCATGATCATCATGCCACTAATATTTTCATAGGATTCGTTGGCAAAAATTTCTGTTCTCCTAGTGAACATTAGATGGTAACCGTAGCGTAGATGGCTAGCGTGATTGTGGTGGATAATATTTTCTTTACTACTTTCTACATAGATACCATCTTCAACATGGGATATGTTCGCTTCTGTAATTTCATTATGGTCAGCTTCGAACAAGTCAATCCCATGGTTTCGCTGGGGGATCGGCACATGGGCTTCTCCTGTAATGGTTACCTTTTGAATGGTGTTGTGATGCGCATCTATCAATTGGATACCGTAACTATCTGTATCAATTGTTACATTTTCAATCTTGTTCTTGTCACTAGTAACGAAGATTGCTGCCTTATCTTTTTCCATGTTGCGATAGTAGAGATGAAGGTTTTTTAGGGTAACTTCATTAGCTGCGATAGTGATGGCTGGTTCACTACCTTCTACTTGAAAGAGAACATCCTCATCTCCTACTAGGGTAATAGCTTTGTCAATGGTAATTGCTTCTGTATATGTTCCTGCAGGTATTGTAATGACATCGCCGTCCTCGGCTTCGTCGATCATCTTTTGTAAAGATGCCGGCTCAGCTGAAACGATTAAAGGACTGAGGGCGAGGATACAAAATAGGGTACTTAGATAGATGGTAAAAGTTTTGTATGTTTCCACGTATGGACGATCCTCCTTTATCAAAAGTAAAGATGTTGCATATATAACCTAACATAAATTTTACAATTGTTTATGACTCAAAAGGGCTAAAAAATGATAAGTTTTAGTAATTTTTGTGACAAAACTATAACATTTGTTTGAATTTGTTATAATTTATCAACTTTATTCTTCGTTAGGAAAGGGGCTTCTGCCTATCTTTTTTTCCTCTTTTCAAGGTGAAGTTAGAAGATAATAAAAAAGGAACGATGTCGCTTCGACAACGTTCTTTTACTTTCTGGATTTATGCTCTCCATTGTCTTCGTTTAAAAAATCAAGGATCATTTTATTTAAAATCTCCCGGTCTTCTCCTAAACAAATCATATGGTTCGCCTGTTCGAAAATAACAACTTCTTTCTCTTCAGAACCGATCTCTTTTTCTAAAGTATAGGCAGTTTTGTACGGTACTAAACTATCGCGTTGGCCTTGGGCGATAAATACGGGAGAACGAATATCTTCTAAATATTGCTTCGTTTTATTAACGAGTTTCATAAATTCGACATTAGCCCGGAAAGGAACGGTTTCCAGTTTACTTTTATAGTGGGTGTAGATTTTATTCTCTTCTAATTGTCCCTTAAATCCATCGCTAATTACCTCAGCCACATAACGGCTTAAATATTTAAAGGAAAGGTATTTACGGGCAGTCGCTAATAGGACGAGTTTATCGACCTCGTAATGGGCGGCTAAATAACTGGCAATCATCCCACCCATAGAAAATCCAATGACATAGACTTCCTCACAATCTTTTCTTAGGGCTTGGAGGTGTTCGGCCATTTCTTCTAACCAAGTTTCATAGGAAACTTCTTCGAGGGCCAAGGTTTCCCCATGACCTGAAAGAAGAGGTACTTCAATTTTCCAATCTGTATGGGTTTCGAGATATTGCCGTAACGGTTCGACTTCATGGGGACCCCCGGTAAAACCATGAATAATTAAACAACCAATCATTTTTTCCACCTCTATTGTGAAAGCTTAGTCGAATATTAGTCGTGCTTTTTTTGTATGTAACGGACATAAAGAATATTCAATAGAACGATGGCAACCATCCCAGTGAGAATACCTAAAATAAAAGGTAGGTTCGGGTTGACGATGAGATTACCGATAATGCCTATAACACAGAGAAAAATACTAATGATGGCAATTCCCCATTTTTGCATAAGCTCTTGCAAGGCTTTCAACTCCTCTTGTACGTTTTTCTAATCCGTCACTTTTGCTGCGGCTAAAAATAGGGCGATAAACAAACCTAAGAATAGAATAAATAAACTTAGGATAAACTCTCCTAAACTGTTTGCATAGCCTGCTTTACGACCGATTAAAATCACCGAGCCAATGACAAGTCCAATAATAAAGGTGTAGGTTTCGACCCAGTAATTCGTTAGGAAATAATGGATGATTTTACTCATCGTTAAAATTCCAATTGCAATTCCAGCAGCAACGACGAGAATGACAGGGATTTCCACAATCGTTAAGGCATAAATGATCGTATGATACATGCCGATTACTAAAAGTACGAAGGAACCACTAATCCCTGGTAAAATCATCGCAGCACTAGCTAAAATACCCGATAAAAAAAGCAGTACATACATTCCAAAACTACGTTCGGTAATTGCTGCCCCTCCGGTCGGATCTAGGGGGAGTAAATTTAATAGGATGATGCCGAGCAATAAAAATACGATATTCTTTTTATTTTCTATGTGTTTTTCAAAATTTGCTTCACGAAATAGATAAGGTAAAGAACCTAAAATTAAGCCCATAAAAAAGTAAAAGGTCGGGCGGTTATAATTAGTTAAGAGCCAGTCCATGACGTGACTTAAACTAAAAATCGCCACTCCAGCACCGATGATGAGCGGAAGGAGAAACTGTAAATGTTTTTTCCAATCCTTCGAAAAGAGTCCGTTAATCGCTTCGATTAAACGATCGTAAATTCCGAGGAGGACGGCGATCGTTCCGCCACTTACTCCTGGTACGATATCACTGATTCCCATAAAAAATCCGCGGTACACATTTTTCCATTCCATACCATTGCCTCCATTGTGTTCTTTTGTTCTATATCTTTGTACAACTTATACCTTCTTTTTAAGATTATGCCTTCTATTATGCAGTATTTCATTTTTACTGGCTATTGATATCACTTTTGTTAAAATTTATTCAAGAAATCTTATGGTGACTTAATTGACAGTATGTCTTCCTTCATATATAGTATAATTATACCAATTGAAAATGATTCTCATTATTATTTTTTAGCAATGTACCGACCCTATTTTCTATTTTAATATAATGGGAATCTATTTTACAATATTACTTTACAGGAGAAGCAGCCTTGCGAAAAAGTTATTTAATATTAGCCGTCATTATTCTATCAATTATCTCCCTTTTTGTAGGAGTTAGTAGTATATCAGCAATCGACTTGCTAAAAGGCGATAAGGAACAGATGGAAATTTTGCTCCTTAGTCGTGTTCCGAGGCTTTTAGCCATCGTGCTTGCTGGAGCAGGGATGAGTATTGCCGGGTTAATAATGCAACAATTAAGCCGGAACAAATTTGTATCCCCTACCACAGCCGGTACTTTAGACGCTACACGACTCGGTATTTTAGTGTCGATGCTTATTTTTACGAATGCGACGACCTTACAAAAAATGCTCGTTGCCTTCGTCTTTGCGTTTACCGGGACAATTTTATTTATGCAAATTTTAGACCGTATTAAATTTAAAGATGCGATCTTTATCCCGCTCGTTGGATTGATGTTTGGTAATATTTTGTCTTCGATTACGACCTTTTTCGCCTATCGTACGAATATTATCCAAAACATGAGCGCCTGGTTACAAGGTGACTTCTCGATGATTATGAAAGGGCGCTACGAGCTATTGTATATTAGCATTCCTGTAATTATCTTAGCCTATATTTATGCTAACCGTTTTACAGTAGCAGGTATGGGAGAAGACTTTGCTAAGAACTTAGGAATTGCTTATAAGCAAATTGTTAATATCGGTTTAATTTTAGTAGCAGTAATTACGGTCACGGTCGTTCTTACCGTCGGTATGATTCCGTTTCTCGGCTTAATTATTCCGAATATCGTATCGATTTTTAAAGGAGACCATTTGCAAAAAACCTTGCCGTACACGGCCTTACTCGGTGCCGCCTTTTTACTCATTGCGGATATACTAGGCCGATTGATCATTTATCCTTATGAAATTTCAATCAGTCTCATGGTAGGGGTTCTCGGAAGCGGTATTTTCTTACTTCTCTTGTTCAGGGGGCGTAGCTATGCGTAAAAACATTCTTAAAATGCTCCCGCTTATCGCGCTGTCGATTATCGCTATTTGTTTGTATCTCTTCCATGATTTAAAAGGAAGCTTTGACTACGCCTTGCCGCGAAGGGGAATCAAGGTATTAGCGATGGTATTGACGGGAACGGCGATTGCTTATGCTACCGTTATTTTCCAAACGATTACCCATAACCGCATTTTAACACCGAGTATTATGGGATTAGATTCCCTTTATCTTTTGTTACAAACTTTATTTATCTTTTTCCTAGGTTCGACCCATATTACGGTCGTCAATCAAAAGATAAACTTTTTATTATCTGTCGTTGCAATGATACTCTTTGCCTTTTTATTATACCGTTTGCTCTTTAAGTCAAACGGCCGGTCGATTTATTTCTTATTATTAATTGGGATTATTTTAGGTACGTTCTTTTCTAGTATTAGCCTATTCTTTCAAGTGTTAATCGACCCGAACGAGTTCTTACGGGTCCAAGATCGAATGTTTGCGAGTTTTAACAATATTAATAAGGATCTTGTATGGCTTGCCTTATTGATTGTTATCGCCATTATTCTCTACGGTTTCCGTTATATGAAGGAACTGGACGTCGTATCCCTCGGTCGGGATACCGCCATTAACTTAGGGGTAGAGTACGATCTTTTAGTACGGAAAATGTTGGTTCTTTCCGCTGTCTTGATTGCCGTATCTACCGCCTTAGTAGGACCGATTACTTTCTTCGGTTTAATCGTAGCGAATTTATCGTACCAATTTTTCTCAACCTATAAACATACAATCCTTATTACCGGTGCGACCCTCTTTAGTATTATTGCCTTAGTAGGTGGCCAGTGGATTGTTGAAAGGATTTTTACGTTTTCAACGACGCTTAGTGTTATTATCAATTTTATCGGAGGTATTTATTTTATTTACCTCTTACTAAAGGAGAGTAAAGCGATATGATTAAAGTTCGTAATTTGACCAAGCGATTTGGTAAAAAGACGGTTATTAAAGATGTTAGTTTAAAGATTCATCCACGTAAAATTACTTCTTTTATCGGTCCGAACGGGGCAGGGAAGTCTACTTTACTGTCGATGGTCAGCCGTTTAATCGACGCGGATACTGGTGAAGTTTTCTTAGACCAAAAAAATATCGCTCATATGAAGTCGAACGATTTTGCAAAAAAAGTATCAATTTTGAAACAGTCGAATTTTATGAATGTACGTTTAACAATAGAAGAATTAGTCTCCTTTGGTCGTTTTCCTTATTCCCGGGGTCACTTAACGGAAGAGGATAAGGAGCATGTAGCCCAGGCTTTAGAATATATGAATTTAACAGATATTAAAGATAGTTTCCTAGATGAACTATCGGGAGGACAAAGACAAAGGGCCTTCATTGCGATGGTCATTGCTCAAGATACGGATTATATTTTACTTGACGAACCATTAAATAACTTAGATATGAAGCATTCGGTACAAATTATGAAAACCCTCCGTCGTCTAGTAGACGATTTAGGAAAGACAGTTATTATTGTATTACACGATATTAACTTTGCTTCCGTTTATTCCGATCGGATCGTAGCCTTAAAAGATGGTGAGATTATTCGCGATGGAAATACGGATGAAATTATTAATACCGAAGCATTACAGGATATATACGATATGGATATCCCTATTAAACGAATGAACAATTGTAATATTTGTTTATACTTCCAATCGACTTAAATCAAAAAGAGGCTGGGACAAAACT